>JBILUW010000154.1:0-9340 GCA_044370795.1 Burkholderiaceae bacterium | reverse complement strand
GCTCAGCGCCGACGCCGCCCGGGCGGCCGCGATGCCGGTCCTCGACGGTCCGGCCGCGGTGCTGTCGGGCAGTTGCTCGACGGCCACCCGCGGTCAGGTGGCCGCCTGGTGCGCCAGCCGGCCGGCATTCCGGATCGACCCGCTGCGGCTGGCCGCCGGCGAGCCGGTGGCGCGCGAGGCCACCGACTGGGCGCTGGCGCGGCTGGACCGCGAGCCGGTCCTGATCTACGCGACCGCCGAGCCCGACGAGGTGCGTCGTGCGCAGCAGGCGCTGGGCGTGCACGAGGCCGGCCGGCTCATCGAGCAGGCCATGGCCGCGCTCGCCCGCGGCCTGGTCGATGCCGGCGTGCGCCGGCTGGTGGTGGCCGGCGGCGAAACCTCCGGGGCCGTGATCGGCGCGCTCGGGCTGACCTGCCTGCGCGTGGGCCCGCAGATCGATCCCGGCGTGCCCTGGATGCTGGCCGAAGACGGCGCCGGCGCGGGAGCGCCGCTGGCGGTGGCCCTGAAGTCGGGCAACTTCGGAGGGCCCGACTTCTTCGCGCGCTCGCTCGCCATGCTCGAGCATGCGCCATGACGCGGGGGCGACGATGAGCGCCACCACAGCGCGCGCGCCGCGATGAGCACCGCTCTGAGCAGCCTGCGCGAGGCGCTGTGCCGGGCTGGCCGCTCGTTCTTCGAGCGCGGCCTCACCCACGGCGCCACCGGCAATCTCAGCGTGCGCGCCGGCGACGGCTTCCTGATGACGCCCACCGGCGTATCGCTGGGCGAGCTCGACCCGGCCCGCCTTGCGCTGCTCGACGCCGCGGGCGAACCGGTGGCGGGCGATGCGCCCACCAAGGAGCGCGGGCTGCACCTGGCTTTCTACGCCCGCCGCCCGCGCGCCCAGGCGATCGCCCACCTGCACTCGCACCACGCCACCGCGGTGTCGGTGCTCGCCGATGTCGATCCCGACGATGTGCTGCCACCCATCACCGCCTACCACGTGATGCGGGTCGGCAGGCTGCCCCTGGTGCCCTACGTGCCGCCCGGCGATCCGGCGCTGGCCACGGCGGTGGGCGAGCGCGCGGCCGACAGCCACGCGCTGCTGCTGGCCAACCACGGTCCGATCGCCGCCGGCGCCAGCCTGGCTGCGGCCTGCGAGACCGTCGAGGAGATCGAGGCCACGGCGCGCCTGCACCTCGCGCTGCACGGCCGGGCCTGCCGCTGCCTGGATGCGCAGCAGGTCGCCGAACTGCGGCGGCGCTTCCCGCCGGGCTGCTGAGGCATCGGGCTGCCGGACCCCGATCCGGCCTGCCGAGGCGTCGGCCTGCCGGACCGAGGCCCGCGCTGCCGAGGCCCGGCACCGCCGGACGCCGGCTCAGTCGACGCGCAGCCCAGCCAGTTCGGCGCGCGGCGGCGGGTAGCGCGGATCCATCCGCTTCAGGGTGGCCACCAGCAGGCTCATCACCGCCCAGTCGCGGAACCACTTGCGGTTGGCAGGTATGACGTACCACGGCGCGTGCGCGGCATCGGTCGCGGCCACGGCGTCGCGAAACGCCCGCATGTAGGCGTCCCAGTGCCGGCGCTGCTCGAGGTCGTGGGGGTCGAACTTCCACTGCCGCGAGGGATCCTCGAGCCGGGCGCGCAGCCGCGCCGCCTGCTCGTCGCGATCGATGTGCAGCAGGAACTTGACGACGGTCGTGCCCTCGTCGACCAGCATGCGCTCGAAGGCGCGGATGTGGGCGTAGCGCCGTTTCCAGCGCGCGCGCGGGACCAGCTCGTTGACCCGCACGGTGAGCACGTCCTCGTAGTGCGAGCGGTTGAAAATGACGATCTCGCCGGCCGCCGGCACCTGGGCATGTACCCGCCAGAGGTAATCGCGGGCCAGCTCGGCCGGCGCGGGCCGCTCGAAGCGCGCGACCCGCACGCCCAGCGGGTTGACCCCCGAGAAGACCTTGCGGATCACGCCATCCTTGCCGCCGGTGTCCATCGCCTGCAGCACCACCAGCAGTCGCTGGCGCGACTCGGCGTGCAGCCGCGCCTGCAGCGCGACCAGCTCGGCGCGCAGCGCCTCGGTCTGCTCGCGGGCGCTCGCCTCCTCGCCGCGAAAGCCGGGCGTGGCATCGGCATCGAGCATGCCGAAGTCGGTGTCGGCACCAACCTTCAGCCAGCAGCGCGGGGGCTTGAACGAGGACGGGCGGGCCATGGGCTCGATCTCCGGACGGCAACGGATCGAGTCTGCCACGGACCGTCCGGCCCCGCCCCCGGGCATGCGAGAATCGGTCGATGAGCTTTGACCCCGTGCCGCGCCCGCTCGTACTGCGCGCCGGCGGGCGCCGCCTCGAGGCGGTGGAACTGGGCGAGACCCGGCCCGGCCAGCCGGTGCTGGTGTTCCTGCACGAGGGGCTGGGCAGCGTCTCGCAGTGGCGCGGTTTTCCGGCGCAGCTGTGCGCGGCGCTGGGCCTGCCGGGTCTCGTGTACTCGCGCGCGGGCTATGGCCTGTCCGACCCCGCCGTCTTGCCCCGCACCCCCGGCTTCCTGCATGCCGAGGCCGAGGTTCTCGACGAACTGATCACCAACGCCGGCATCACGCAGGCGGTGCTGGTGGGCCACAGCGATGGCGGTTCGATCGCCCTGCTCTACGCTGCCCGGCGGCCGGCCGCGCTGCGCGCCACCATCGCGATCGCCCCGCACCTGTTCGTCGAGCCGGTCACGCTGGCGGCGATCCGCGCGCTGCGCGAGCGCCACGCGCAGGGCGATTTCGCGGCGCGCCTCGCGCGCCACCACCGCGATCCCGACGCCACCTTCCACGGCTGGACCGGCGCGTGGCTGGATCCGGCCTTCGTGGGCTGGTCGATCGAGGCCGAGATGGCGCGCATCGTCTCCCCCGTGCTGGCCCTGCAGGGCGAGCAAGACGCCTACGGCACGATGGCGCAGGTGCAGCGCGTGGCCGAGCTGGCTGCGGGCGCGCGCTGGCAGGGCCTGCCCGACTGCGGCCACCATCCCTTCGTCGACCGGCCCGAGGCCGTGATCGACGCGATCGGGGCCTTCCTCAGAACAGCCTTGCCGACTGGCCCGGCATGAGCGGCGGCCGACAGGCCGACTCGATCTCGAGCAGCCGGCGCTTGGTCGCCACGCCGCCGGGCGCCGAGAAGCCGCCCGGGCGCTCGCCCGCGGCCAGCACCCGGTGGCAGGGAACCACGATCACCCACGGATTGGCGCCCAGCGCGCGCCCGACGGCCCGCGCCGCGCCCGGCTCGCCGATGCGGCAGGCGAGCTCGCCATAGCCCAAGGTGGCGCCGGGCGCGATCTCGCGGGCGGCGGCATACACCCGCAAGGCGAAGGCGGCGGTGTCGACGGTGTCGAGGACGATCTCGCGCAGATCGCGCGGCTCGCCACGCAGCAGCCCCACGATGGCCTCGATCGCAGCGGCCACCCCGGCCGGCGCCCCGGCGGCATCGATCGGGTCGATCGGGTCGATCGCATCAGTCAATGCACCGGGCGGGCACAGCCGCGCCGCGAGCGCCAGGCGCGCCAGCGTGGCGGCATCGTCGGCCGAGGGCAGCTGAACCGCGCGCAGACCCGCGGCGCTCCAGGCGATGCCGCAGCGCCCCAGCGCGGTGTCGAACAGGCAGGCCGGCACGGCGCGGTCAGCGCGCTTCGATCTCGATGAACACCACCTCGTGGTCGCTGCCGTTGATCACGTTGTGCTCGACCCCGGCGTCGCGGTAGTAGCTGCGGCCAGCCACCAGCGGCGCCTCGCGCAGCCCCTCGGGGGTTTCGAGCAGCAGCAGCCCGTCGGTCTGGGGCACGACCACGTAGTCGTGGCCGTGCCGGTGCCAGCCGGTCTCGGCGCCCGGCGCGAATCGCCATTCGGTGACGATCACGCGGTGGTTGTCGACCTGAAGGGTCGGGACGGCCTTCGGGCGGCTCATCGGACGGGCTCGGGCGCGCGGCTCAGATCGGATCCCAGCTGAACACGTCGGCCGAGCGATCGAGCTTGTAGAACGAGGCCTTGAGCGCCGGGATCGCGTGCGAGGCGACGGTGGACGGCGTCCAGCCCTCGGCGCGATGCACCGAGCGGATCGGGCGGCTCTGGCCCATCAGGAAGATCTCGTTGGCGCGCACGCCGAAGATCTGCCCGCTCACGTCGGCCGAGGCGTCGCTCATCAGGAAGGCGGCGAGCGGGGCGATCTTGCCGGTCTCCATCGTCTTCATGCGCTCGACCCGGGCCGCTTCCTCGGGCGTGCTGGTGGGGATGGTGCCGATCAGCCGGCTCCAGGCGAACGGCGAGATGCAGTTCGAGGTGACCCCGTAGCGCTGCATGTCGAGGGCGATGGACTTCGACAGCCCGACGATGCCCAGCTTGGCCGCGGCGTAGTTGGCCTGCCCGAAGTTGCCGATGAGGCCCGACGTGGAGGTCATGTGGACGAAGCGGCCACGCCCCTCGGAGCGGAAGATCGGGGCGGCCGCGCGGGCCATGTAGAAGCTGCCGTTCAGGTGCACGTCGATGACGGCGCGCCACTCCTCGACCGACATCTGGTGGAAGATGCGATCGCGCAGGATGCCGGCGTTGTTGACCACGCCATGCACGGTGCCGAAGGCGTCGACCGCAGTCTGGATGATGCGGTTGGCCCCTTCCCACGAGGCGACGCTGTCGCCGTTGATCACGGCCTTGCCGCCGCCGGCACGGATCTCCTCGACCACCTGCTGCGCCGGGGTGAGGTCGGCGCCTTCGCCGGCGGCGTTGCCGCCGAGATCGTTGACGACGACGTTGGCGCCTTCGGCGGCCATCACCAGAGCGAAGTCGCGGCCGATGCCGCGCCCGGCGCCGGTCACGATGACCGTCTTGCCATCGAGCATACCCATCTGTGTTCTCCGTGGAAGGTTGACTGAGAGACCGGCGACCGCGAGGGTCAGCGGCCCCGGAACACCGGCTTGCGCTTCTCGTTGAACGCGCGCACGCCCTCGTGGCGGTCCTCGGTATCGACGAGGCGGTCGTAGGCCTCGGCCTCGTAGCGCAGCGCCGTCTGGAGGTCCATCTGCATGCCGAAGCGCACCGACTTCTTGGCCTGGCGCACCGACAGCGGAGCGTTGCCGGCGATGGTGGTGGCGATGCCCAGCACCGTGGGCATGAGCTCGGCGGGCTCGAGCAGGCCGTTGAGGGCGCCCCACTCGAAGGCCTGGGCCGCGGTGAAGGGCTTGCCGGTGAGCAGGATCTCGCGGGCGCGCCGCTCGCCGACCGCGCGCGGCAGCAGCTGCGTGCCGCCGGCGCCCGGCATGATGCCCAGCGTGACCTCGGTGAGCGCGAAGCGCGCCCCCGGCACCGCGTAGGCGAAATCGCAGGCGAGCATGACCTCGAGGCCGCCGGCGAAGGCATGGCCGTTGACCGCCGCGACGACCGGCAGCGGGAAATCGATCATGGCCCGGTACTGACGCTCGATGAGGGCGTGCTGGTCGCGCCACGCGAGGGCTGTCATGCCGTCGCGCTCCTTGAGGTCGCCGCCGGCGCAGAAGGCCTGCTCGCCGGCACCGGTGATGACCACGCAGCGCACCGGCCCGGGATCGGCTTCGAGCCGCGTCCAGAGGTCGAGCAGCTCGTGCCACATCCGGGTGTTGGCGGCGTTGCGCACCTGCGGGCGGTTCAGGGTGAGCACGAGCACGTGCTCGCCGTGCAGCTGCGTGAGCAGGGTCTCGTAGGCGGGCAGCGGGGCGGTGGCGTTGGTCATGGGGAGGGCTCCGGCGGCGAGTTTCTCACAGGCGACGCGGGCTCAGGTTTCGGTCGATGCGAGCACGTCGCGCAGCGTGTCGACCGCGCGCAGGATGTCGTCGCGGCCCACGTCGAGGTGGGTGACCGCGCGGATCACGCTGTCGCCGAACGCGCCCATCTGGACGCCGCGCGCGGCCAGCTCGCCGACAACGCGCGCCGCCGGCAGGCCGGTGCCGGCAACGTCGAAGAACACAATGTTGGTCTCGACCGTGCCGGGATCGATGGCGATGCCGTGGATCTCGGCGAGCGCCACCGCGAGCAGCCGGGCGTTGGCGTGGTCGTCGGCCAGCCGCTCGACGTGGTGGTCGAGCGCGTGCAGCGCGGCCGCCGCCAGGATGCCCGACTGGCGCATCGCGCCGCCCCAGCGCTGCTTCAGGCGCCAGGCCTGCGCGATGAAGTCGGCGCTGCCGGCGAGCATCGCGCCGACCGGACAGCCCAGGCCCTTGGAGAAGTCGATCCACACCGAATCGAAGCCCGCGGCCTGAACCCGCGCCGGCACGCCGCTGGCGACCACGGCATTCATGAGCCGCGCGCCGTCCATGTGGGTGGCCAGGCCCAGCCCGTGCGCGGTCGCACACACCTCGCGCAGCAGCGGCAGCGGCCATACCCGCCCGCCGGCGGTGTTGGCGGTCTGCTCGACGGCGACCAGGCGCGAGGTGGGGAAATAGCGGCTCTCGGCGCGCGCCGCCGCGCGCACGGCGGCGCCATCGAAGGTCCCGGGCACGCCACCGGCGGGCGCCACCACCCCGCGCAGCATCACGCCGGCCAGCGCCGCCGGCCCGCCTCCCTCGTAGTTGATGATGTGCGAGCCGGCTTCGGCGATCACCTCGTCGGCGGGCCGGCAATGCACGGCGATGGCGATCTCGTTGCACATCGTGCCCGAGGGCAGGAAGACCGCATCCTCCTTGCCCAGCAGTTCGCAGATGCGCTCGCGCAGCCGGTTGGTGGTGGGGTCCTCGAACTTCTGCTCGTCGCCGACCTCGGCGCGGGCGATCGCCTCGCGCATGGCGGCGGTGGGCTTGCTCTTGGTGTCGCTGAACAGATCGATCATGGGGCCTCGTCGGCGAAGGTGGCGGCGGCGCGGCCGAGGCGGTCGTGGATCGCGTCCCAGTCGGCCGCGGCTGGCGGCCGCTCGACCAGGATGCGCCCGAGCGCCGCGGCATCGAGCGCGCGCAGCGTGTCGTAGAGGGCATGGGCGCAGTCGTGCGCATCGCGGGGCTGCGGCTGCCAGACGGCCGCACGGGCCGGTCGGTATTGCGACCAGACCGCCACGGACAGCCCGCGAGCCGCCAGTTCGGCCAGGCGTGCGGGCAGCGCCGCCGCATCGACCAGTTCGAGCGGCGTGCGCGGCGCGTAATGGGCCGCCAGCGTGCCCGATGCGCGCGGCGCCTGCGCATCGCGCGCGCGCAGCGGCTCGCCGAGCACGGCGGCGATGGCCTCGGCGGCGATGCCACCCGGGCGCAGCAGCACCGGCTGCTCGCGCGACAGGTCGACGATGGTCGACTCCAGACCCACCGCGCACTCGCCGCCATCGACGATCAGCGGCACGGCCGAGCCGAGGTCGTCGAGCACATGCTGTGCGCGGGTCGGGCTCACGCGGCCGAAGCGGTTGGCCGACGGGGCCGCGAGCGCGGAGCCGCCCAGCGCGACGAACGCCGCGAGCACCTCGCGCGCCACCGGATGGGCCGGCACGCGCAGGCCCACCGTGGGTTCGCCGCCGCAGGCCCACGGCGGCGCGTCGGGCTGGCGACGCACGATCAGGGTGAGCGGGCCGGGCCAGAAGGCCTGCGCCAGCGCGCGGGCGCGCGCATCGAAGCACCCCCACGCCTGCGCCTGGGCGAGGTCGAGGACGTGCACGATCAGCGGATGATCGGCCGGCCGGCCCTTGATGCGGTAGATGGCGGCCACCGCCTCACGGCTGGCGGCATCGGCCGCCAGGCCGTAGACGGTTTCGGTGGGCAGCGCCACCGCCTGGCCATCGCGCAGCAGGCGCGCGGCCAGCGCGGTTGCCTGGGGGCCGGAGGGGAGAATCATGGGTCTGCCGCAGGCGCGATCATGGTTGTACCGCCGGCGCGATCACGGGCGCACCGCGAGCGCGGGGCGCGGCCGGCGCAGCGCGGGCGATCGCATCAGCCCTCGATGCCCAGCAGCCGCTCGAGGACGAGCGCCTCGTGCAGGGCCTGTTCGACCGAAGCGCGGGCCAGCACCGTGAGATGCCCCATCTTGCGGCCCGGGCGGGGCTGCTCCTTGCCGTACAGATGCAGCCGGGCATCGGGATGGGCGAGCACCGCGGCCCAGTCGGGCTCGCGCGGCTCGGCACCGGGCTGTGCGAACCACAGGTCGCCCAGCAGGTTGATCATGACGGCAGGCTCGAGCTGGCGGGTGGCCCCGGGAGGCAAGCCGGCCAGCACCCGCACCTGCTGCTCGAACTGACTGGTGACGCAGCCGTCGATCGACCAGTGGCCGGAGTTGTGCGGCCGCGGCGCCATCTCGTTGACCAGCAGCCGACCATCGTCGAGCAGGAAGAACTCGACGCACAGCACGCCGACGTAGCCCATGGCCTGCGCGAGCCGGGTGGCCGCGTCGGTGGCCCGCCAGGCGGTGTCCTGCGACACCCGCGCCGGCACGATGCTGCGCGCGAGGATGCCGTCGCGGTGCAGGTTCTCGGCGACCGGGAAAGCCACGCAATCGCCGCCGGCGCTGCGCACGATGATGACCGACAGTTCGCAGGCCAGCGCCAGACGCTGCTCGAGGACACACGGCACCGCGCCCATGGCCTCGAAGGCAGCCAGCGCCTGCGCCCGATCGGCCACCCGCGCCTGGCCCTTGCCGTCGTAGCCCAGCCGCGCGGCCTTGAGGATGCCCGGAAAGAGCGCCGGATCGGCGCCCGGCAGGTCGGACGCCTCGCGCACCTCGAGGTAGGGCGCGACCGCCAGCCCGCAACGCAGCGCATAGGCCTTCTCGGCCATGCGGTCCTGGGCGATCGCAACGCACGAGGCCGACGGCGCGACGGTACGCGAGGCCGCCAGCCGCTCCAGCGCCGCGGCCGGCACGTTCTCGAACTCGGTGGTGATGGCCGCGCACTGCGCGGCGAAGGCATCGAGCGCAGCGACATCCAGGTAGGCCGCCTGCAGGTGCCGGTCGGCCATGCGCCCTGCCGGGCTGGCGGCATCGGGGTCGAGCACGCACACGCGGTAGCCCAGATCGTGGGCGGCGGCGCAGAACATCCGGCCCAGCTGTCCGCCGCCGAGCACCCCCAGCCAGCTGCCGGGCGGCAGCCAGCGGGCCTGAACAGCACCGGCGCTCATGGCGCGGGCAGGGTCATGGCACGCGCCGCCTGCGTCTGGCGTTCGCGGAAGGCGGCCAGGCGGGCCGCGAGGCCCGGATCGCGCAGCGCGAGCGCGGCCGCGGCATGCAGCGCGGCGTTGGCCGCGCCTGCCTCGCCGATCGCGAAGGTGGCCACCGGGATGCCGCGCGGCATCTGGACGATGGACAGCAGCGAGTCCTCGCCGCGCAGGTACTTCGAGGGCACGGGCACCCCGTAGACAGGCACCAGGGTCTTGGCCGCCAGCATGCCGGGCAGGTGGGCCG
>JBILUW010000013.1:0-29972 GCA_044370795.1 Burkholderiaceae bacterium | reverse complement strand
CGACGCGCAGCTCCTCGGGGTGGAAATCGACCGACTCGAGAGCGTCGATGACGGTGGGCATGAGCTTCTTGGTCAGCGTGAAGGTGCTGTCGTGCTTGGGATCGCAGCCGATCTGCAGGACCCGCTTACCGAGCTTGGAGAAGGCGACCGACAGGTTCGACGAGGTGGTGCTCTTGCCGATACCCCCCTTGCCGTAGACGGCAAAGACCTTGGCGCTGCCGATCTTCACCGGCTCCATCTGGACCTGGACGCTGCCCTCGCCATCGGCGCGGCGCGCCGGGCGCCGGATTTCGGTGACGGGGACGCTTGCGACATTCATGCGGAGGCTCCTTCGTAGACGCCTTCAAGTCGATCTTCGAGCTCCTCGCTGGCACGACGCAGTGCCTCGAGCTCCTGGGGATCGGGCTGCCAGTAGGCGCGTTCGCAGGCCTCTAGCAGCCTGCTGGCGACACGCGCCGACGCGGTGGGATTCAGACGCGCAAGGCGGTCGCGCATCCGGGGGTCGAGCATGAAGGTCTGGGTCAGCTGCCGGTACACCCAGGGCTGGACCTGCCCGGTGGTTGCCGACCAGCCCATCGTGTTGGTCACGTGGGCCTCGATCTGGCGCACACCCTCATAGCCGTGCTCGAGCATGCTTTCGTACCACTTCGGATTGAGCATGCGGGTGCGGGTCTCGAGCGCGACCTGCTCGTCGAGCGTGCGCACGGCGTCCTCGCCGCGCGTCTGGTCGCCGATGTAGACGGTCGGCACCCGGCCACCGCGCGCGCGCTTGACCGCGCCCGTGATGCCGCCCAGCGTGTCGAAGTAGTTGTCGACGGTGGTGACCCCGAGCTCGACCGAGTCGAGGTTCTGGTAGGTGAGCTCGACGTCGGCCAGCACACTGCGCAGCAGCGCGGCGTGCTGCATCGGCTGGCCGCCACGGCCGTAGGCAAAGCCCTTGCGCCGCGACCATGTCTCGGCGAGCTCGTCCTCGGCCTCCCAGCGACTGCTCTCGACCAGGTTGTTGACGTTCGAGCCGTACGCGCCCTCGGCGTTGCCGTAGACGCGCAGGGCCGCCACCTCGAGGGTGCAGCCGTGCTCGCGCTGGTAGGCGAGCGCATGCTTGCGCACGAAGTTCGACTCCGGTGGCTCGTCGGCGCTGGCAGCAAGGAAGGCCGCCTCGGCCAGCAGCCGTATCTGCAGCGGCATCAGGTCGCGGAAGATGCCCGAGATCGTGACCACCACGTCGATGCGCGGACGGCCGAGCGCCTCGAGCGGAATCAGGGTCGCGCCGGCGATGCGGCCGTAGCTGTCGAAGCGCGGCTGCGCGCCGAGCAGAGCGAGCGCCTGGGCAAGCGGACCACCTTCGGTCTTGAGGTTGTCGCTGCCCCACAGCACGAGCGCCACCGACTCGGGCAGGCGTCCTTCATCGGCGACATTGCGCTCGAGCAGGCACTGCGCCTGACGCGCGCCGTCGCGCATCGCGAAGGAGCTCGGAATCCGGAAGGGATCGAAGCCATGCAGATTGCGGCCTGTCGGCAGCACTTCCGGCTTGCGCAGGATGTCGCCCCCGGGCGCGGGCCGGATGAAGCGCCCGCGCAGCGCGCGCAGCAGGGCGGGCAGCTCGGTGTCTTCGGCGAGCATCCGGTCGGCGTCGGCAAGCTGCCGGAACAGGGCGCGCGTGGTGTCGTCGACCGGCCCGTCAAGCGCGGCGGCGCGCTCGGCGCTCTGGCCTTCGACCAGTGCGGCGATGGCGGCGGGCGCAGGGCGTCGGCCAGCAGCGGCATCGGCCATCGCGGCCAGCAGTTCGATGCGCTGTGCCGGGCTGGCAGCGCGTCCGGCCACGTGCAGACCGTGCGGAATCAGCGTGTGTTCGAGTTCGACGATGCGCCGGCCCAGCTCGGCGACGCGCCGCGGCGCCTCGTCGCGGGGGCACCATGCGGGTTCGGCGTTCGCCAGCTCGAGCTCGGCGGCCTGCGACTGGATCAGGGCGCAGAGGTCGTCGTGACGCTCGGCGAGGTCGGGGGGGAGCGAGCGCCACTGCTCGATCGAGCCCTTGAGCTCGAGCAGGCCGCTGTAGAGTCCGGCCTGCGCCAGCGGAGGCGTGAGGTAGCTCACCAGAGTGGCGCCGGAGCGCCTGCGCGCAACCGCGCCTTCGGACGGGTTGTTGGACGCGTAGAGATAGACGTTGGGCAGGTCGCCGATCAGCCGCTCGGGCCAGCAGGCGCCCGACATGCCGGCCTGCTTGCCCGGCATGAACTCGAGAGCGCCATGGGTGCCGAAGTGCAGCACCGCGTTCGCGTTGAAATCCTCGCGCAGATAGCGGTAGAACGCGGAGAAGGCATGCGTTGGCGCGAGCCCCTTCTCGAACATCAGCCGCATCGGGTCGCCTTCGTAGCCGAAGCCCGGCTGCACGCCGACAAAGACGTTGCCGAACCGCCGCCCGAGCACCAGGATGGCATTGCCGCTGGCGAGTTGCCGGCCGGGGGCAGGCCCCCACTGGGCCTCGATCTCGGCGAGCCACGGCTCGCGCCGAACATGGTCGTCGGCGCGCAGGGTGGTGTGCACGTTGGCATCGGCGCCATACCGCTCGGCATTGCCATGCAGCAGCGCGTCGCGCAGCGCATCGACGCTCTCGGGCACGTCGACGGTGTAGCCGTCGTCGCGCATCGCCGACAGCGTGTTGTGCAGCGACTCGAACACCGACAGGTGGGCCGCGGTGCCGATGTTGCCGGCGTTCGGCGGGAAGTTGAACAGCACGACGGCCACCCGGCACTCGGCGCGTGCCACGCGGCGCAGCTCGACGAGACGGGCGACCCGGGCAGCCAGCGCCTGCGCGCGCTCGGGGCAGGGCTGCATGTCCTGAGCCGTCTGCGCCGGGCCGAAAGTGCAGCGACGCGAGCAGCCTTCGCACGTGCTTCCGGGCGCACCGGGTCGGCCACCGAACACCATCGGGCTGGTGGCGCCGTCGAGCTCGGGGATGGCCACCATGATGGTGTTCTCGACGGGCAGCAGCCCGCGATCGGACTGGCCCCACTGCCCGATGGTCTGGAACTCGAGCGGGTGGGCGGCGACGTAGGGCACGTCGAGCCGCGCGAGCGCCTCCTCGGCGGCGTGCGCATCGTTGTAGGCGGGCCCGCCGACGAGCGAGAAGCCCGAGAGCGACACCACGGTATCGACGACCGGACGGCCGTCCTTGATGAAGAACCGGTCGATCGCCGGACGGGCGTCGAGCCCGGCCGAGAACGCCGGGATCACACGCAGGCCGCGCGCCTCGAGCGCCGCGATCACGCCGTCGTAGTGGCCGGCGTTACCCGAAAGAAGGTACGAGCGCAGCAGCAGCAGCCCGACGGCGCCGCCATTGCCGCCCGCGGGCACGGGCAAGGCCTCTGCGCGCTCGCCAAGGCGACCCGGCATCCGCGGATGGTAGACGCCCACGTCGGGATACTCGACCGGATCCTCGGGCCTGACCGTGCCGCGAAGGCTGCGGCGCGGTCCGTCGGCATACCGATCGACCAGGAGACGGACCATGTTGAGCACGTTCTGCTCGGAGCCGCCCAGCCAGTACTGCAGCGTGAGGAAGTAGGCGCGAACGTCCTGGGCGGTGCCGGGAATGAAGCGCAGCATCTGGGGAATGCGCCGCAGCATGCGCATCTGCGCGGCACCACCGGTGGCCGGCTTGTCGCGGCTGTCGCCGCGCAGCCGCTTGAGCAGGGCTATCGGGCCCGAGGCGGGCCGCGACATGTCGAAGCGGCCCAGACGGGTCAGGCGCACGACCTCCGGGGCCGACATCATGCAGACCATCGCGTCGCAACGGTCGCGGCGGGCCTGCAGGGCCGGCAGCAGCGGCAGGAAGTGATCCTCCATGAACAGCATCGTCGCGATGACGATGTCGGCCTGCTCGATGTCGGCGACACAGCGCTCGAGCCCGGCCGGATGGGCGCCCCACTCCGAGGCGGCATGCAGTCGCAGCGTCATGCCGGGGAAATCGCGGCGCAGGTGCACCCCCGCCCGCTCGCTGGCGCTCGCGAGGTGCGTGTCCATCGTGACGATCACGACGGAAAGAGGCGCGCTAGCGGGCGAAGTGCGCCTTGGCTTCATAGAGGGTCTCCACCGTGATCTGCGCCACGCCTCGCTCGCCGGCGTAGCGCTCGGTGTTACGGCGCGCCTTGCCGCGGACGAAGAAAGGAATCTTCTGGAGCTCGGCCAGCGCATCGTCGGCCCAGCCGGGCGCAGCGACCTGCGCGACCTGCGCCTCCGCCGGCGCGGGGGCCGCCAGCGCAACCGACGCTTCGGGTGCCATCGGCTGGGGCGAGCTCGCCTGGGCGCTGTCAGCGGCCGGAAGCTCTGCATCGTTGACCGCGGGTCGCTGCGGCATCGCCCTGCCAAGGTGCGAGGCCGGCGCCGACGCGTGGAACTCGAAGTCCTCGCGGAACATGCCGAGCAGGTGTTCCTCGAGACCCATCATCAGGGGCTGAACCCAGGTATCGAAGAGCACGCTGGCGCCTTCGAATCCCATCTGCGGCGAGTAGCGGGCCGGAAAGTCCTGCACATGCACGGGCGCCGAGATCACCGCACAGGGCAGGCCGAGCCGCTTGGCGATGTGCCGCTCCATCTGCGTGCCGAGAACGAGGTCGGGCTGCAGTTCGGCGACGCGCTCCTCGACCTCGAGGTAGTCGTCGGTGATCAGGGGCTCGATGCCGTACAGCGCCGCAGCCTCCCGGACCTCTCGCGCGAACTCGCGGGTATACGTGCCCAGCCCCACGACGCTGAAGCCGAGCTCGGTGGCGGCAACGCGGGCCGCGGCAACCGCATGGGTTGCGTCGCCGAACACGAAGACCCGCTTGCCGGTGAGATAGGTCGAGTCGACCGAGCGGCTGTACCAGGCGGCTCGCGAAGGCTGACTCGCGAGAAAGGGCTCGGGGTCGATGCCGGCGAGTTCGGCGACCTCGCGCACGAAGGCGATCGTGGCCGAAGTGCCGATCGGGATGGTGCGGGTCATCGGCTGACGCAGCGTACGGCGCAGCCACTGGGCAGCGAGCCCACCGGTCTCGGGATAGAGCACGACGTTGAAGTCGGCCGCGCCCAGTCGGGCGATCTCACGGGGGCTGGCGCCCAGGGGCGCAACGACATTCACGTCGATGCCC
Source organism: Burkholderiaceae bacterium (assembly GCA_044370795.1). Lineage (GTDB taxonomy): Bacteria > Pseudomonadota > Gammaproteobacteria > Burkholderiales > Burkholderiaceae_E > Quisquiliibacterium. The sequence goes on along the minus strand of JBILUW010000013.1, from coordinate 24,846 downwards.
AGCGCATCGAGCAGGCCGGTGATCTCGCGAACGTCGTCGCGATGGCGAAATCCGAGCGCAGTGGGGCCCAGCAGGTTGCACGACGGCCGCAGACCGGCCGGGCGCGGACCACGCTCCATCGGCACGGCGAGCCGACGCACCAGCTGATAGAAGGTTTCGGCGGCGCCCCAGTTCTCCTTGCGCTGGTACGAAGGCAACTCCAGCGGCACCACCGGAACGGGCAGCTCGAGGGCGGCGGCGAGACCGCCCGGGTCGTCCTGCAGCAGCTCGGCCGTGCAGGAGGCACCGACGAGCATGGCCTTGGGCGCGAAGCGCTCGTAGGCTTCACGGGCGGTCGCCTTCAGCAGCTCGGCGGTATCGCCACCGAGATCGCGCGCCTGGAAGGTGGTGTATGAAACCGGCGGACGCTGCGGGAGGCGCTCGATCATCGTGAAGAGCAGATCGGCGTAGGTATCGCCCTGCGGGGCGTGCAGCACGTAGTGGACGTCGCGCATGGCGGTGGCCACGCGCATCGCGCCCACGTGCGGGGGTCCTTCGTAGGTCCAGAGTGTCAGTTGCATCGCCGCTTCCTCGCGTCCGTCAGAAGGCCAGACGCTCGCGGCGCACCAGGGGCCTCGCGAACAGTTCGGCGAGATCACCGGCCTGCTCGTAGCCGTGCACCGGGGTGAACACGAGCTCGATCGACCATTTGGTGGTGAGGCCCTGAGCCTCGAGAGGGTTGGCCAGCCCGAGCCCGCAAACCACGATGTCGGGGCGGTCGGCGCGGCAGCGATCGAGCTGGCGCTCGACGTCCTGCCCCTCCGACAGGCGGATGCCCTCGGGCAGCATGGCGAGCTCCTCGGCAAGGTGCTGGCGGTGCAGATAGGGCGTGCCAACCTCCAGAGGCTGCATGCCGAGTTCGCGTGACAGGAAGCGCGCGAGCGGCACCTCGAGTTGCGAGTCGGGGAAGAAGAACACCGTGCGGCCGTTCAGCCGCTCGCGATGCGGGGCGAGCGCGCGCCGGGCACGCTCGCGCGGCGCGGCGGTGACGCGGTCGAACGTCGCTGCATCGACCCCCCAGGCCTCGGCCGCGGCCCGCAGCCACGCGGTCGTGCCGTGCTCGCCGAACGGAAAGGGCGCGGGCAGCCGCCTGGCCCCGCGCTCCTCGAGTGCCCGCGCCGTGTCGGCGAGAAAAGGCTGGGCGAGCAGAAAGCGGGTCCCGGGGCCTACAGCAGGCAGCCCGCGGGCGCGCCGCGGCGGCAGGAAATCGACCGGCCCGATGCCCAGGTCCGCGAACAGCCGCCGGAACTGGTCTTCGACCAGGTCGGGCAGCGCCCCGACCACGAGCAGGCTGGCAGCATGCGACGCAGCGCGCGGCATGGTCGGGACCAGGGAAGCCAGGCAGGCGTCCTCACCCTGGGTGAACGTGGTCTCGATGCCGCTGCCGGAGTAGCTGAGCACGTGCACGTCGGGCGAGAAGCGCTGCGACAGGCGCAGTGCCGCCCTGCCGAGATCGAGCTTGATGACTTCCGACGGGCAGGAGCCGACCAGGAAGAGCATGCGGATATCGGGGCGACGGTCGAGCAGGCGCGTGACGACGCGATCGAGCTCGTCGTTGGCATCGGCCAGCCCGGCCAGGTCGCGGTCGTCGATGATCGCGGTGGCGAACCGGGGCTCGGCGAAGATCATGACCCCGGCGGCCGACTGGATGAGGTGGGCGCAGGTGCGCGAACCGACCACCAGGAAGAAGGCGTCCTGGATCTTGCGGTGCAGCCAGATGATCCCGGTGAGACCGCAGAAGACCTCGCGCTGGCCGCGTTCGCGCAGCACCGGCTGCTCGCCGCAGTCGGCGGCCGCCGCTCGAATGGGGATGACCGCGCTCATGCAGCGCTCCCGCTGGGCTGGCCATGCGCAGGCGGGCTGGCCTGCAGCCGGGCCGCGCGCAGCTTCAGCAAAAACTGCGCGGCATTGACGACATAGGTGAAGTAGGCGGCCAGGGCGAGCGCCATCTGGTCACGCACCGCCAGCCAACCCGTGACGAGCGCCACCAGATAGGCGGTGTGCAGGGCCATCACGGCCATGCTGACGACGTCTTCCCAGTAGAACGCCGGCGCGAAGAGGTAGACGCCGAAGACGTCCTTCTCCCACAAGCAGCCGGTGAACATGATGGCGTAGAGCGCCGCGGTCTTGATCACGACCGAGGCGGTGGCCGCGCCCTCGCCTTCGCCAGTGATCAGAAAACGCAGGATCAGCACGACGCTGGCGACGAAGACCAGGAACTGGAGCGGGGCCAGCACGCCCTGGACGATCGTCCACCGGGAGGCATCGCGCCGCCGCCGCTCGACCTCGGTATAGAGCTGCGCCCGCACCTGGGGTGCAGACGGGGGCTCGCCGGCCTGGCCGGCCCTTCGGGAATGGCTGTCCATGGGAGCAATCTAGACTCCACCCCCAAGAATGTCAATCTGACTTGACGTAATAAATGGTGGACATTAATCTCGACACGTGCTCAGGGACTTGACACCTGAGAAGGTCAACCGCGACACTGGACCACACTCGTCAAGGAACCGATCAACCCAGGTCGAGTCAGCGCGCAAGCGGCTGATCCTTCCTTGCTGGAAGGTTGCCTGGGCGCCCCGAGAGCCAGGGCGGACGCCGGACACCCGAAAGCGGGATCCGGTCAAGGAGGCAAGCATGGAACGGTCCGGGCGGGACAACCCCGAAGCCCCCGATTGGTCGTCCCGATCACAGGATGATCAGGATCGCCATGTCCGGGAATCCACTGGCAGTCACACCGACGTTCGCCAGACGAACCTCGAGCACACCATCCGCACCGAGGTCGTACCCCGCCTCATGATGGCGCACCGACTGCATCCCCAGACGCTTGCCGAGCCCGGCGGGTCGCTCGAGGCATTGCTCGACACCGACCAGTTCCTCGACCTCCTGCTGCGCGATGACGACGTCGCCTGCGAGCGGGTCGAGCGCGCGGTCCGCAGCGGCGAAATCGGCATCGATCAGGCCTGCGAGGCCATCGTCGCGAGAGCCGCCCGGCGCCTGGGCGAGCACTGGGTTTCCGACACCTGCGACTTCACGCTCGTGACCATCGCCACCTGGCGCCTGCAGCGTCTGGCCATGGACATCAATTGCCTCGAGCCGCCGGCCGCCGGCCGCGCCGGCAGGTCGTCCGCGCGCCGGGCCGGTTGCGTGCTCCTGTCCGCCATGCCCGACTCCGATCACACCCTCGGGCTGACCATGGTGCATGGCGCCTTCCTGCGCGCGGGCTGGCATGTGAGCTTCGACCCCTGCCTGCCCGATGGCGGGCTCACGAAGGCAGCCGGCGCCGAGCGCTACGACATCATCGGCCTGTCGGCCAGCCTCGACGATCAGGCCGAGCAGGTCGCATCAGTTATCATTTCCCTTCGCAATGCTTCACTGAATCCGGTTCTGGGCATCATGGTGGGCGGTCCTCTCTTTCTTCGGTATCCGCATCTGTGGTCGGCCGTCGGAGCTGACTTCGAAGCACCCGATGCTGCGTCGGCGGTCGTCGCCGCCCAGGCATTCGTCGATACCCACGCCCGCCGCCGGAACGTGTCGTGAACGCCGCGCGTCCCCGCGAGAACTCCTTCGCGACTCTGCGCACCACCGATACCGCCAGCCTGATCGCGGCGGCGGCTGATGTCGCTCTGCTCCTCGACGAACAAGGCGTGATCCGCGACGTCAGCGTGGCCAGCCAGGAATTCGACGGGCTCGGACATCACGACTGGATTGGCCGTACCTGGGCCGACATCGTCACGATCGAGAGCCGGCCCAAGGTGGAGGCCCTGCTGCGCAACCCCGGCTCCGAATCGGGCGCCAGGTGGCGGCACATCAACCACGCCGATCGCCGCGGCAGCTCGGTTCCGGTGCTTTACGCCACCGTGCCGACCGGTCAGTCCGGCCAGGTGCTCGCGATAGGTCGCGACCTGCGCCAGTTCACCGCCATCCAGCAACGGCTGGTGAGCGCGCAACAGTCGATGCAGCGCGACTACGCCCGCTTGCGGCAGATCGAGATGCGCTACCGGGCGCTTTTCGATGTGGTTTCCGAACCCATCCTGATCGTCGATGGGGCCACGCTCAAGATAGCCGAAGCCAACCCGGCGGCTGCGCGGCTGTTCGGCGAAAACGCGCGGCGTCTGCAGGGCCGCACGCTTGCCGACTGTTTCGAGGCGGCACAGCGGCCCGCGCTGCTCTCGATGCTCGAGACGGTGCGTAGCGGCAAAGCCGCCGAACCGGTCACCCTGGCCCTCGCCCAACCCGATGGCGCGCGCACCGAGGCCTACGCCTCGGTGTTCCGCCCCGACACCGGGGTGCTGTTCCTCGTGCGACTGAGCCAGCCTCACGGGTTGTCATCGGAAAGCCGCGAAGGCTCCCCGGCACAGGGCGCCGTCCTCGAAGCGATCGAAACAGCGCCCGACGGCCTGGTCGTCACCGATGCCACCGGCGAAATCCTCTATGCCAACGCAAGCTTCGCCGAGATGGCCCAGATGGATTCCAATGAGCAACTGGTCGGCGAGTCGCTCGAGCGCTGGCTCGGCCGATCGGGTGTCGATCTTGGCGTGCTGATGGCCAACCTGCGTCGCCATGAGGCGGTCCGGCTGTTCCCATCGGTGATCCGCAGCCGCTTCGGGGTCGAGACCTCGGTCGAGATTTCGGCGGCGGCCACGGCCGACGGCAAGCACTCGTGCCTCGGTTTTGCGATCCGCGACGTCAGCCGCCGGCTCGGCGCCGACAGCCCCTCCCACCCGAGGATGAGCCGCTCGGTGGGGCAGCTCGCCGAACTCGTCGGTCAGGTGCCTTTGCGCGACATCGTCGGCGAGACCACCGATCTGATCGAGCGGATGTGCATCGAGAGTGCCCTGCAGCTCACGCGCGACAACCGCGCGGCCGCAGCCGAGATGCTCGGTCTGTCGAGGCAGAGCCTGTACGTGAAGCTGCGCCGCTACGGGCTTGGCGACCCCGCTGCGGCGGGCGACGCGGCGCAGGCTCCCGAGGCCTGACAACGGCCCGGTTGCCGGGCCGGTCGACCCACGCCTGACTGCCGATGGCGGCATCCCCAGCGCCAGACCTCGGCCGCGACGCGGTCGTCATCTTCGCGCTTTTCGACATCGCGCCGGCGCACCGCGCGTGGGGCTGGTGGCAGTTCGTCGTCGGGCGCCGCCGATTGCGATCGGTACCCGGCCTGCGCTTCGCCAAGCTGCTCGGAAGCGGCCATGAAGGCCGTTTCGGCCTGAAGCCGAGCGCATCCATCCAGGGCGTCTTCTGCATCTTCGACGATGACGCATCGGCCGACGCCTTCACCCAGGACGGCGGCCTGCTGCAGACGTGGCGCTCGCGCGCTCGCGAGCACTTCTGCCTGCGGCTGCGCGCCTGCTCGAGCAGGGGCAGCTGGTCCGGGATTCCACTTCCGGTCACCGCGGCACTGCCTGCCCAGGGGCCGATAGCCTCGCTGACCCGCGCCTCGATCCGGCCTGGTCGTGCCGCCGCCTTCTGGCGGATGGAGCCGGCTGCCGAGCGCTCGCTCACCGAAGCCTCGGGCTGTCTGCTCGCGGTGGGCGTCGGCGAGGCGCCGCTGCTGCGTCAGGCAACCTTCACGCTGTGGGAGAGCGTCGCCGCGATGGACGCCTATGCACGGCGGGGCGCGCACCTGGCTGCGATACGGGCTGCGGCCGAACGCGGTTTCTTCAGCGAGTCGATGTTCGTTCGCTTCGTGCCGCAACGCACCGAGGGCTCCTGGCGGGGCCACAGGCTTGGCTGAGCACAGGGTCGTCGTGATTGGCGCAGGCGTCGGCGGGCTCGCTGCGGCGATCGATCTCGCCCGCGCGGGGCTCCAGGTCACCGTGCTCGAGAAGGCAGCCGTGCCCGGCGGCAAGCTGCGCCAGGTGGAGGCTGGCGGCGCCCCGATCGACAGCGGTCCGACGGTGTTCACGATGCGCTGGGTCTTCGAGGAGCTCTTCGCTGACGCCGGCGCCAGCCTGGAGGCCAGCCTGCGCCTGAAGCCGCTCTCGGTGCTCGCGCGCCACGCCTGGGGCGCGGGCGGGCAACTCGACCTCTACGCCGATCCTGCGCGCTCGGCGCAGGCCATCGGCGAGTTCAGCGGGCCGCGGGAGGCCGAGCGCTTCCTGCGCTTCTGCGCTCAGGCGCGGGAGGTCTACCGGACGCTCGAAGGACCCTACATCCGCTCGCCGCGGCCCACACCCTGGGGCCTGTCGCGCGACCTCGGACCGCGGGGGCTGGCCGTGCTCTGGCGGCTGGGCCTGTTCAGCGACCTCTGGCGCGCCCTGGGTCGCCATTTCACCGACCCGCGGCTGCGCCAGCTCTTCGGTCGCTACGCCACCTATTGCGGGGGCTCGCCGTTCCAGGCGCCGGCTACGCTGATGCTGGTCGCCCAGGTCGAGATGGACGGCGTCTGGGCGATCGACGGCGGCATGAGCGAGCTGTCGCGCACGATGGCCGACCTCGCCCGACGACTCGGCGTCTCGATCCGCTGCGGCACGAACGTCGAGCGCGTCGTGATCGACGGCGGACGGGCCCGCGGCGTCGATCTCGCGGGCGGCGAGCACATCGCCGCCGAGTCGGTGGTCTTCAACGGCGATGTGGGTGCGCTCGCCAACGGCCTGCTGGGCGAGGGCACGCGCCGGGCAACCCGGGCCGTGCCGGCGAGCGCGCGCTCCCTCTCGGCGCTGACCTGGTCGGTCCTGGCGTCCACGCGGGGCTTTCCGCTGCTGCATCACAACGTCTTCTTCGACCAGGACTACGCGAGCGAGTTCGAGGACGTGTTTCGCCATGGCCGCCTGCCGGTGCGCCCCACGGTCTACGTCTGTGCCCAGGACCGGCTCGACGACGCCAGCGCACCCGACGCCGAGCGCCTGCTGCTGCTCGTCAATGCGCCGCCCACCGGCGATCGCCATGCCTTCGGCAGCGCCGAGATCGAAGCCTGCGCCGAGCGCGCATTCGGTCTGCTTCAACGCTGCGGCCTGGAGGTGCGTCGCGAACCGGCTGCCACGGTGCCAACCACCCCGGCCGATTTCGAGCGCCTTTTCCCGGCCACCGGCGGCGCGCTCTACGGGCGGGCATCGCACGGCTGGAACGTTCCGTTCGTGCGCCACGGCGCGGCCAGCGCGCTGCCCGGCCTCTGGCTCGCCGGCGGCAGCGTCCACCCCGGGCCCGGCGTGCCGATGGCGACGCTTTCCGGCAGGCAGGCGGCACGCGCGCTCATCGGCTCCATCGGAGCGCGCCACTGAACGGACCGTGACCTCGCACTGCCGACGTCGGCAATGTGTAAAGTAAGATTGACGTTCTTAAGTGTCGCGGGCAGACTAGCCTCATGCCCCGGCCTGCGCTTTCCACGGTCACCGAGCTGCTCAAACCAATCACCTGGTTCCCGCCGATGTGGGCATTCGCCTGCGGCGTGGTCGCCTCGGGTGCCTCGCCGGCCGAGCGCTGGCCCATCGTGCTGGTGGGCATTCTGCTGGCCGGGCCGCTCGTGTGCGCCACCAGTCAGGCGGTCAACGACTGGTTCGACCGCCACGTCGATGCGATCAACGAGCCGCAGCGGCCCATCCCGTCGGGCCGCATGCCCGGCCGCTGGGGCCTTTACATCGCGATCGCCTGGACGGTGCTGTCGCTGCTGGTGGCAAGCATGCTGGGCCCGTGGGGCTTCGGCGCAGCCATCGCCGGCCTGGCCCTAGCCTGGGCGTACAGCGCGCCGCCGCTGCGCCTGAAGACCAACGGCTGGCTGGGCAATGCCGCCTGCGGCCTGTGCTACGAAGGGCTCGCCTGGGTGACCGGCGCCGCGGTCATGGCCGGCGGGGCGATTCCCGACGCCCGCTCGCTGGGCCTGGCCGCCCTCTACAGCCTGGGCGCGCACGGCATCATGACTCTCAACGACTTCAAGTCGGTCGATGGCGACCGACGCATGGGCGTGGGCTCGCTGCCGGTGCGGCTCGGGGTCGGGCGGGCCGCGCGGGTGGCCGCCTGGACGATGGCCTTGCCGCAGATCGGCGTGATCGCGCTGCTGCTGGGCTGGGAGCGCCCCGGGCATGCCGCTGGCGTGGCTGCGCTGCTGCTCGCGCAGGCGGTTCTGATGCGCTGGTTCATCGCCTCGCCCACCCAGCGCGCCCTGGCGTACAGCGGCTTCGGCGTGCCGCTCTTCGTGGCCGGCATGATGGTCAGCGCCTTCGCGCTGCGCTCCCTCGGAGGTTCCTGAGATGAACGGCAGCGCCTCCTTCGGCTGGCTTGCCGTCGCCCGGCTCGGCCTGGTGCAGATGGCTCTGGGGGCGATCGTCGTTCTCACGACCTCCACCCTCAACCGCGTGATGGTCGTCGAACTGGCCCTGCCCGCGCTGCTGCCCGGGCTGCTGGTCGGCGTGCACTACGCGATGCAGGGCCTGAGGCCGCGCATGGGCTACGGCTCCGATGTCGGCGGGCGGCGCACACCCTGGATACTCGGCGGCATGATCACCCTGGCCGCCGGCGGCGTTGCGGCGGCGGGCGCAACGGCCCTGATGGGCACCCACGAGGCCGCTGGAATCGCCTGCGCGGTGCTCGCGTTCGCCGCCATCGGCATCGGCGTGAGCGCCTGCGGCACCTCGCTGCTCGTGCTGCTCGCCAAGCGTGTGGCCGAGTCGCGACGGGCAGCCGCGGCGACCATCGTCTGGCTGATGATGATCATGGGCTTCGCCCTGACCGCCGGCATCGCCGGCAAGCTGCTCGATCCCTACACGCCGCAGCGGCTGATCGCCGTGACCGCGACGGTGGCCCTGGTGGCGGTGGTGATCACCGCACTCGCCCTTCTGGGTCTGGAAGGCCGCGGCGGTAGCCACGGCGCGGCCAGCCCCGGGGAGCCGAAGCCGCGCTTTCGCGAAGCGCTGGCCCAGGTCTGGGCCGAGCCACAGGCGCGCCGCTTCACGGTCTTCGTCTTCGTCTCGATGCTCGCCTACAGCGCGCAGGATCTCATCCTCGAGCCCTTCGCCGGCGCGGTCTTCGGCTACACGCCCGGCGAATCGACCCAGCTTGCGGGGGTGCAGCACGGCGGCGCATTCGCCGGCATGGTGCTGGCAGCCTTCGCCGGCAGCCGGTTCGCCGGACGGCACCTGGGCAGCCTGCGCAGCTGGACCATAGGCGGTTGCCTGGCCTCGGCGCTGGCGCTGGCGGGCCTGACCGCTGCCGGTCTGACGGGCGAATCGTGGCCGCTCAAGGCCAACGTGTTCCTGCTGGGCGTGGCCAATGGCGCCTTCGCGATCGCCGCGATCGCCTCGATGATGCGACTGGCCGGCGAAGGCCGCGCCTCGCGCGAGGGCGTGCGCATGGGCATGTGGGGCGCCGCCCAGGCGATCGCCTTCGGCCTGGGCGGACTCGCCGGGGCCGCTGCAAGCGACGTTGCTCGCTGGCTGATCACCGACATCGGCTCGGCCTACGCCGTGGTCTTCGGCACCGAAGCGCTGCTCTTCATCGCCTCGGCGATGCTGGCCACCCGGATAGGCCGGGCACGCAGCGGAGAGTTCCACATCGACACGACCGACCCCGCACCCGCCAGCGCCCCCCTGGTGGGCGAACTGCGGGTTGTGCCGGCCGAGAGAGGATGAATACGATGACCTCGATCGAAACCTACGACGCGGTCGTGGTTGGCGGCGGCCCCGCCGGCGCCACGGCCGCCGAAACGCTTGCGCGCGGCGGCCGTCGCGTGCTGCTGCTCGATCGCGCCGGCCGGATCAAGCCCTGCGGGGGCGCGATTCCGCCGCGCCTGATCCGCGACTACGCGATCCCCGACGCGCTGCTGGTTGCGCGCGCAACCTCTGCCCGCATGGTCTCACCGGCGGCTGCCCGGGTCGATATCCCGATCGAGGGCGGCTTCGTCGGCATGGTCGATCGCGACGTGTTCGACGAGTGGCTGCGCGTGCGCGCCGCCGACGCGGGCGCCGAGCGACGCACCGGCGTCTTCGACCGCATCGAGCGCGACCCCGACGGCGTGGCGGTCGTCCACTACCGGCAGCGCGACCGCGCCCGCCCCGGCGACGACGGCACGCCGATGCGCGTGCGCGCGCGTACCGTCATTGGCGCCGACGGCGCGAAATCGGCGGTTGCGCGGCAGGCCGTGCCAGGCGCCGAAGACACCCGCTACGTGTTCGCCTACCACGAGATCATCGCCGCCCCGAAGGTTCGGCCGCCGGGCTACGACGGCTCGCGCTGCGACGTCTGGTACCAGGGCCGGCTGTCGCCCGACTTCTACGGCTGGGTGTTTCCGCATGGCGACACGCTGTCGGTGGGCACTGGCAGCGCCGACAAGGGGTTCTCGCTGCGCAACGCCGTGGGGCAACTGCGTGAAGCGACGGGGCTGGCCGACGCGCCCACCCTGCGCCGCGAAGGCGCGCCGCTGCCGATGAAGCCGCTGCGACGCTGGGACAACGGCCGTGACGTGGTGCTCGCGGGCGATGCCGCGGGGGTGGTTGCCCCCGCCTCGGGCGAAGGCATCTACTACGCGATGGTCGGCGGCACGCTGGCGGCCGAGTCGGTCGAGGAGCTGCTGCGCACGGGCGATGCGCGCGCGCTGGCCCACGCCCGCAAGCGCTTCATGCGCGCGCACGGCAAGGTCTTCTGGGTGCTCGGCATCATGCAGCGCTTCTGGTATTCGAGCGATCGCCGGCGCGAGCGCTTCGTGAGCATCTGCCGCGACAAGGACGTGCAGCAGCTCACCTTCGAGTCGTACATGAACAAGGAACTGGTGCGCCGCAAACCGATGGCGCACGTGCGCATCTTCCTCAAGGACATGGCGCACCTGCTCGGACTCGCCCGGGTCTGAGCGCGGCCACCGGGGCCACCCTCGCCCGCGGCCACCATCAGAGTTCGCGCAGCTGGCGGATGCCCGCGGTGACCCGCTGCGGGTCGTCGCTGCGCAGCAGGCGGCTGACGCGCGCTGCGATTCGCCCCGCATCGGCGCCGAGAACCTCGCGCTTGACGGGCAGCAGGCTCGCGGTGTGCATCGAGAACTCCTGCAGACCCATGCCGAGCAGCAGGCGCGTTGCATCGACCTCGCCCGCCATCTCGCCACAGACCGACACCGGCTTGCCCACCCGCCGCGCCGCGCGAATGGTGGTTGCGATCAGCTTGAGCACCGCCGGGTGGTAGGGATCGTAGAGGGGTGCGACCGCGTGGTCGGCGCGGTCGATCGCCAGCGTGTACTGGATGAGGTCGTTGGTGCCGATCGAGACGAAATCGAGCCGGCGCAGGAACATGCCGACGGAAAGCGCCGCGGCCGGCACCTCGATCATGCCGCCGACCGCCACACCGGGCCCGTCGTGGGCGCCACTGGCGCGCAGCTGTTCGCGCGCCTGGGCGATCAGCTGCAGCGACTGCTCGATCTCGTGCCGATGCGCGAGCATCGGGATCAGGATGCGCACCGGCCCGTGCGCGGACGCGCGCAAAATGGCCCGCAGTTGCGCGAGAAACATCGCCGGCTCGGCCAGACACAGCCGGATGGCCCGCTGCCCGAGCGCCGGGTTGGTGGCAACCGCGGCAGGCTGGGTGTCGAGGGTCTTGTCGGCGCCGATATCGAGCGTGCGGATGGTGACCGGTCGACCGCGCATCGCCAGCACGCTGGCGCGATAGGCCTCGTACTGCTCGTCCTCCGAGGGCAGCTCGCGCCGATTCAGGAACAGGAATTCGGAGCGGAACAGCCCGACGCCGTCGGCGCCGAGATCGCGCGCCTGCTGCGCCTCCTCGGGAAGCTCGATGTTGGCCATCAGCGAGACCTCGACGCCGTCGCGCGTGCAGCCACGCACCTGCACCAGCTGCAGCAGCTTCACGCGCTCGGCCAGGACCACCGTCTGGCGTTGCCGATACTCGGCGAGCAGCGGCTCGTCGGGCGCCACGATGAGCACGCCGGCATCGCCGTCGAGGATCAGCCACTCGTCATCCTCGATCAGGGCGCTGGCGCTGCCCAGGCCGACGACGGCTGGCAGGTTCATGCTGCGCGCGAGGATCGCGGTGTGCGAAGTGGTGCCCCCCAGGTCGATCGCGAAGCCAAGCGCGTTCTTCAGCGCGAGCATGTCGCCGGGCGCGATGTCGGAAGCCACGTAGATTGCAGGCTCGCCCGAGGCCGGGCGCACCGACATGCCGGCCAGCGACTTGAGCACGCGATCGGTGACCTGCTGCACGTCGCGCCCGCGCTCGCGCAGGTAGGGGTCGTCGAAGGCGGCGAACTGCTCGGCAAGGCGGTCGGCCTCGTGCGACAGCGCCCACTCGGCGTTCCAGCCCTGACCGCGGACGATCTCGATCGAAGCCTCGACCAGCGTCGGGTCATCGAGGATCATCGAGTGGACCTCGAGCAGAGCCCGGGCCTCGGCGGGTGCGTCGGCCGGCAATTCATCGGCGAGTGCGGCGAGATCGGCCTTGACGTCACCCAGCGCACGCAGCAACCGGGCCTGCTCGGGCTCGCGCTGATCGTCGGTCAGGCGGTAGCGGACGATGTCGAAGCGGCGCGACTCGAGCACCCGCGCGCGGCCAATCACGATGCCGCCGCCGATGCCGGTGCCGCTCAGCATGAACATCAGATTTCCTCGCCGAACCCGCCACCGATCAGGTCGGCCAGGGCCTTGACGGCCTCGTCCTCGTCGGGGCCGTTGGCCTCGATGATCAGCGTGGTGCCACGCGCCGCGGCCAGCATCATGACGCCCATGATGCTCTTGGCATTGATGCGCCGGCTCGCTTTGCTGATCCAGACCTCGGCCTTGAACCGGCCGGCGAGCTGCGAGACCTTGGCTGCCGGACGCGCGTGCAGACCGAGCTTGTTGACGATGACGGCTTCGAGGGTACGCATGACTGTGAGGGAACTCAACGGCGGGCGATATCGGCAGGGGCCGATGCCGACTCGGGATCAGCGCCGCGGGCTATCTCGGGGAGGACCTCGACGATGCCGCGCTTGGCGCTGTCGATCAGGAGCCCGGCGAAGTCCTCGAGCGGCGCGCGCCGGTTGCCGAGCGCCTTCAGCAGCATCGGCAGATTGACGCCGGCAATCACGACGACGCGCCCGGGGTCGGCCAGGCCCATCGCGATGCGCGACGGCGTGGCGCCGAAGATGTCGGTGAACACGACCACGCCGCTGCCGTCGTTGATGCGCGACATCAGATCGCCTGCCGCGCGGATGGCAACCGCCGGATCCTCGTCGGGAATCACGTCGAGCGCAGCCAGCTGCACCGGCAGCCGGCCGAAGATGTGGCGCGTGCAGTTGAGCAGTGCCGTGCCCAGAGGCTCGTGGGACACGATGAGGATGCCGATCATGATCCGATGATACGGTGCGCCGGTGGCGAGCGGGCCGGGCGCATCGACAGCGCTGCGCGTCAGCCGCCGGCGACCGCGCTCTCGAGCGCCTCGACGAACATGCCGGCGACGTCGAAGCCGGTCTGGTCGGCGATCTCGCGAAAGCAGGTGGGGCTGGTCACGTTGACCTCGGTCAGGCACTCGCCGATGACATCGAGGCCGACCAGCAGCAGGCCGCGGGCCGCGAGCACGGGCGCGAGAGCCTCGCCGATGCGCCGGTCGGCCGCGGTCAGTTCGCGGGCCACGCCGGTGCCGCCAGCGGCCAGATTGCCGCGAGACTCGCCCTGCTTCGGGATCCGAGCCAGGCAGAAGGGCACGACCTTGCCGCCGATCAGCAGCACGCGCTTGTCGCCATCGACGATCTGCGGCAGGTAGCGCTGAGCCATCACGCTGCGCTCGCCGAAGCGGTTCATGGTCTCGATGATCACCGACAGGTTCGGATCGTCGGCGCGCGCCCGGAAGATCGAGGCGCCGCCCATCCCATCGAGCAGCTTGAAGACCGCCTCGCCGTGCTCGACCGCGAAGGCGCGCAGACGGTCGGGGTCGCGAGTGACGATCGTGGGCGCCGTGAACTGCGGGAACTGCGCGATGCTGAATTTCTCGTTGTGATCGCGTACCGCTCGCGGCTCGTTGAAGACCCGCGCACCCTCGCGCTGCGCGTGCTCGAGCAGGTAGGTGGAGTAGACGTACTCCATGTCGAACGGCGGATCCTTGCGCATCAGCACCGCGTCGAAGGCGGCGAGCGGCTCGTCGCGCTCGGCCTCGAGTCGAAACCATGCGGCCTGGGTGCCCGTCGTGTCGGTCAGATGCAGCCGGCGGATGCGCGCGATCACGCGGCCGCCGAGCAGCGACAGTTCGCCCTGTTCGCACACGTGCAGTTCGTGGCCGCGCGCCGCGGCCGCGACCATCATCGCGTAGGTGGAGTCCTTGTAGGTCTTGAGGGTGTCGAGGGGATCGAGGACGATCGCGATGCGCATCTGAGGTTCTCCTCAGCCGTAGAGCGAGGGGTCGGGATCGGTCTTCTCGAGCTCGACGGAGGCGGCGAGCAGAGCGAGCCGGGCGACCACGCCGTAGGCGTAGAAACGGTTGCGCGCCAGGTCGGGGTCGGCGCTGGCGTCGGGGAGGTTGCAGCTGGTGGCAAACGGCAGGGGCACGAACTGCGAGCCGGGAGCATCGAGGGCCTCGTCGGTGGCACGCGCCGCGTGCATCCGGTAGAAGCCGCCGACGACGTAACGGTCGATGAGATAGACGACCGGCTCGGCGACCGCCTCATCGACCGACTCGACGGTGGGCACGCCTTCCTGGACCAGCACGCGCCCTTCGCCGGCGCCGGCGAGCCGGTCGCGCTCGCGCAGGCCGAGCCGTCGCAGCTCGGCGGCATCGCGCACCGTCACCACGCCACCGCCACTGGGTCCGGCGTCGGGCTTGACGACAACGAAAGGCGCGCTGCGCACGCCGTATTCGCGGTACTTGGTCCGCATCTGCCGCAGCAGCGCATCGACGGCGCCGGCAAGGCTGTCCTCGCCTTCGCGCGTGCCGAACGCCGCCTGCAGCCCGCCCGAGTGCAGCGGGGTGATCAGCCAGGGATCGACGTCGAGCAGCTTGGCGAAGCGGCGGGCGACGTCGCGGTAGGCGGCGGCGTGCTGCGACTTGCGCCGCACGCCCCAGCCGGCATGCAGCGGCGGCAGCAGCACCTGCTCGTGCAGCCCTTCGAGAATCTCGGGAGTGCCGCCGGGGAGCTCGTCGTTGAGCAGGATGGAGCACGGGTCGAAGTCGGCCAGACCGACGCGACGCCCCTGGCGGCGCAGCGGCTCGAGCGTGATCGCCGAGCCATCGGGCAGATCGAGGCGCAGCGGCGCCGAGAGCGCCGGCTCGGCGCAGCCGAAACGCACGTTCAGGCCAGTCTGGCGCAGGATCGCGGCCAGACGCTGGACGCTGGCGAGGTAGGCCGGCGCCCGGCGGCTGGCGTCGGGCAGCAGCAGCAGATTGCGCGCGTCGGGACAGTACTTTTCGATCGCGGCCATGGCGGCCTGGACGGCCAGCGGCAGGGTGGTCTCGGAGAGGTTGTCGAAGCCGCCAGGAAACAGGCCCGTGTCGACAGGAGCCAGCTTGAATCCGGCGTTGCGCAGATCGACCGCGCAGTAGAACGGCGGCGTGTGCTCCTGCCACTCGAGACGCAGCCAGCGCTCGATCTGGGGCATGGCTTCGAGCAGCCGGCGCTCGAGATCCAGCAGCGGGCCCTTGAGGGCGGTGAGCAGATGGGGAACCATGGGCGCAGGCAATCCGGCGCACGGCCGGGCGCGGGAACGGGACTCGCGCTGGCCACGCGGACATCCATTGTAGCCAATGGCTCGGAACGACGTCCCCGCCGGTTGCCGCAAAAAAAGACGGGCTCCCCTGAGGGGAGCCCGCCACCCGATCGCCGCTGAGGGACGGCACCGGGTCCGTCGGCCCGCTTCGGGCCACACCGAGGAGGAGAGCGCTGCGTCCCGGTGGCCGGCCTGCTGGCCACCGGGACGGCATCGCGAGGGGTCAGCCGTGGTAGGCCGATTCGCCGTGCGACGCGATATCCAGACCCTCGCGCTCCTCGTCCTCAGGAACGCGCAGGCCGATCGCCATGTCGGCGATCTTGAAGGAGATGAAGGCGACCACGCCCGACCAGACGACGGCCACGACCACGGCCTTGATCTGGGTCCAGACCTGGGCGCCGATCGAGTAGTCGGCCGTCTGCATGGTCACCCAGTCGGGGAAGCCGATGCCGCCGAGCGCGGGCGCCGCGAAGACGCCAGTGAGGATCGCACCGAGAATGCCGCCCACGCCGTGGACGCCGAACACGTCGAGCGAGTCATCGGCGCCGAGCATGCGCTTGAGACCGTTGACGCCCCACAGGCAGACAACGCCCGCGACCAGGCCGATGATCAGGCCGCCCATCGGACCGACGAAACCGCAGGCCGGAGTGATGGCAACCAGGCCGCCGATCGCGCCCGAGGCCGCGCCGAGCATCGAGGGCTTGCCCTTGGACATCCACTCGCCGAGAACCCAGGACACCGTGGCGGCTGCCGTGGCGATCAGGGTGTTGATGAAGGCGAGCGCCGCGCCGCCGGAGGCCTCGAGGTTGGAGCCGGCATTGAAGCCGAACCAGCCGGCCCATAGCAGCGACGCACCGACCATGGTGAGCGTCAGCGAGTGCGGCGCCATGGCCTCACGGCCGTAGCCGATCCGCTTGCCGATCACGTAGGCGCCCACCAGGCCGGCGACCCCGGCGTTGATGTGCACGACCGTGCCGCCGGCGAAGTCGAGCGCGCCCCACTGCCACAGCAGACCGGCGTTGGCCGTGACCTTCTCGACGACATCGGCCGACGTGAACGCGTCGGGACCGTCCCAGAACCACACCATGTGGGCCATCGGGATGTAGGCGAACGTGAACCAGAGCACCGTGAAGAGCAGCACCGCGGAGAAGCGCGCGCGCTCGGCGAACGCCCCGACGATCAGCGCGCAGGTGATGCCCGCGAACGTCGCCTGGAAGGCCACGAAGCTGAGTTCATACAGATAGACGCCCTTGCTGAACGTGGCCGCCACCGATTCGATGGTGATGCCCTTCAGGAAGAGCTTGTCGAAGTTGCCGTAGAAGCTGCCCCCGCCGCCGAAGGCCAGCGTGTAGCCATAGATGGCCCACAGCACGACCACGAGCGAGAAGACGACGAAGACCTGCATCAGCACCGACAGCATGTTCTTGCTGCGGACCAGACCGCCATAGAACAGCGCCAGGCCAGGCACGGCCATCATCACGACCAGGACGGTCGCGATGGAAATCCAGGCGGTGTCGCCTTTCTCCGGCACGGGCGGCTTGGCCGCATCGGGAGCCTTCTCTTCGGCCTTGGCCGGTTCGTCGGCCTTCTTGGCGTCGGCCGGCGCGGCATCGGCCTTCTTGTCGTCGGCCTTGGCCTCCGCCTTGGGCGCCTCGGCCGCCTTGTCCTGGGCATGCGCGCCGCCTATCGAGGCGAGCGCCAGGGCCAGAGCGAGGGCCAGCGCCCTCAGAATGGTATTCATGGTGTTCTCCGTATTCCGCTAAACGTTGTCGTGTGGGCTGATCAGAGGGCTTCGTTGCCCGTCTCGCCGGTACGGATCCGGACAACCTGCTCGAGGTCGTAGACGAAGATCTTGCCGTCGCCGATCTTGCCGGTGCGGGCGGCGGCCTCGATGGCCTCGATCGCGCGCTCGACCAGGGGTTCGGCAACGGCCGCCTCGATCTTCACCTTGGGCAGGAAGTCGACGACGTACTCGGCGCCGCGATAGAGCTCGGTGTGCCCCTTCTGGCGACCGAAGCCCTTGACCTCGGTGACGGTGATGCCCTGGACGCCGATGCCGGAGAGCGCCTCGCGGACTTCGTCGAGCTTGAAGGGCTTGATGATTGCAGTGATGAGCTTCATGGTGTCTCCCGGGCCGGCCGGCCAAGGCCGGCCGTCATGCGAGCGTCGCGACGCTCAGAAAGTCTTGGTGACCGACAGCAGCGCGGTGCCCTTGCCGAGGTCGCGGCCGAACGCGTTGCGGTAGCACTGGCCGACACCGGCCTTGGCGTTGGTATCGATGTACGACAGCCCGACCGTCATGCCCATGACGTCCTTGGTCAGGCCGACCTTCCAGTCGTCGTACGAGCAGTCGGCGCGCGAGCGGCCGGCGGTGGTGCTCGACGCAATCGTCTGGCGGCCCCAGTGCGCGACCAGCGTGAATCCGCCGGGCAGCTCGAAGTTGCCGGTGAGGTCGAGGTAGTTGGAACCCTTGCTGTCGGCATACCCGAAGGTGTTGGACATCGAGTGCGAGTACTTCAGCGTCAGCATCTTCCAGCTGCCGGCCACGTAGGCCTCGAGGGTGTCGGGCTTGACGAAGCCGCGCGGATAGCTGCCGGGATAGATGTACTGGAGCAGGCCCACGTCGTAGCCGAAATCGCCCAGCGTGCCCTTGTAGCCGCCGTAGACATCGACCTCGAGGCTGTTGCTCACGCCGCCGCCCTGGTCGGACAGCCAGCTGACGTTGCTTGCCCAGGTGCCAAGGTATACGCCGCTGGCATGGCCGTAGTCGAAGCCGCCCTGCACCGCGGGCTTGGCATTGGTCTGCGCGATGCCGCGGTAGCGGTACTCGGAGACGAAGCTGAGATTGCCGGTGAAGGTGTGCGGCGAAGCCTGCTTCTTGTCCTGGGCAACGCCGATCGAGGGGGCGGTGACGCTGAGAGCGGCGAGCGCGGCTGCGGCGGCGATCTTCTTCATGGGGATCTCTCCTTCGGTCTTGATGGGTCGTTCGGCCCCGCTGGACGCGAGGCCTCTGCGAGAACCTTTGCATTTACCGTGCCAAGCCCGCGCGGCGGCCCATGCGGACCGCTACGCCGCCTGGGCGGGCAGGCTGCGAACCTTGCCCGGTACCGATCCTGCCCGGAAATGCACCACAACGATGCGCGACAAGCAGTTTGCACCGAAACAGTGCCTTCGGATGGCCTCACCGCAGCGCCCGCCTCGAATGGCCGGCAAGCCTCGCCCCCCGCCCCGGCAGGCCGACCAACCAGGCGCAGTGCTAGACTGGGTTTGCCGGAATCCGCCCGCAGGCGGATCCAACCCCGATATCCATGACCACGCCGAGCCCCGATCCGGTCGACGAACTGCTCGCACGCGTCACGCGCGTGCTCGACAGCACCCCTGCGGCCGAGCTGCCGCGCCGGCTGCGCATCGTGCTCGAGCAAGGCGTCCAGCAGCTCGACCTCGCCACCCGCTCGGAACTCGAGGCCTACGTGCAATGGGCCGCCGCCGCGCGGCAACGCATCGACCAGCTCGAGGCGCGCATCGCGCGGCTCGAGGCAAACGCCAGGCAGGACACGCCATGATCGTCATCGGCACCCGCGAACACGGCACCCGGCGCCGCCGGCCGGTGCCGGTCATGCAGGACACCTTTCACAAGTCGGAGTGGATGGAGGCCGGCGACGATCCGGTGCTCTCGCCCACGGTGTTCCTGGTCGAGCAGCCGCCCGACACCGTGCTCGTGCCGCACTTCCACCGGCAGAACCAGTTTCAGCTGTTCGTGGCCGGTGGCGGCACCATCGGCCGCAACCCGCTGGGCCCGGTCACCATTCACTACGCCGGCGCCTACACGGGCTACGGGCCGCTGGTGTCAGGGCCGCAGGGCATCACCTATTTCACCATCCGCCCGGTCTGCGAGAGCGGCTTCGTACCGGTCGAGGGCGCGGGCGAGCGCATGATCCGCGGCCCCAAGCGCCATGCCCAGGCCGGCCCGATCGTCACGCTGGCCGCCGCCGAACTGGCCGCGCTGCGTCAGCCCGCCCACGACACGCTGATCGCCCCGGCGCCCGACGGTCTGGCCGCGATCGTTTCCTGCCTGCCGCCCGGCGCCGAACACGTCTCGGCGCACGTCTCGGGCAGCCAGGGCCAGTTCGTCTTCGTGCTGGCGGGCAGCCTGCTGCACGAGGGCCGCAGCCTCGGGCTGTGGGAGAACCTGTTCGCCGACAGCGCCGGCGGGCCGCCCGCGCTGCGCGCCGGCGAAGGCGGGGCGCAGATCGTGGCCCTGCACACCCCGCCGCGCGACGCCGCCTACCGTTAGAGGCCGCGGCGGCTGGCTCGCGGCCTGGCGGCCGCCGCGCAGATCTTGTCGCGCTAGCCGCCGCCGGCGGCGAGCCGCGCCCGCAGTTCGGTCTTGAGCACCTTGCCGTAGTTGTTCTTGGGCAGGGCCGGAACCCGGAAGTAGGCCTTGGGCCGCTTGAAGCGCGCGATGTTCTCGACGACCACCCGGTCGAGATCGTCGTCACTCGCTGTCTGGCCGGGACGCAGCACCACGAAGGCCACCACTTCCTCGCCCCAGTCGGCATGCCGGCGGCCGATCACCGACACCTCGTCGACCGCGGGATGCAGCAGCAGCGCTTCCTCGACCTCGCGCGGATAAATGTTGGTGCCGCCGGAGATGATGAGGTCCTTGGCGCGATCCTTGAGCGTGAGGAAGCCCTCGGCATCGAGCGTGCCGAGATCGCCGGTGTGCAGCCAGCCGCCGCGCAGCGCCGCGGCATTGGCCTGCGGGTTGTTCCAGTAGCCGGCCATCACGATGTCGGAGCGCACGATCACCTCGCCGATCTCGCCGGGCGGCAGATCGCGATCGTCGGCATCGACCACCCGCACCTCGACCCCGGTGCGGGCGATGCCCACCGACGCCAGGCGTTCCTCGTAGCGGGGGTGATCGCGATCGGCATGCATCGCCTTCGACACCGAGGTGATGGTGTTGGGCGTTTCGCCCTGGCCGTAGATCTGCAGCAGCGCACCCGGAAAGACGTCCATCGCGCGCCGCAGATCCTCGAGGTACATCGGCGCGCCGCCGTAATAGAGCGTCTTCATGTGCCCGGCGCGCAGCCGCGCGGCCGCCGGATCGTTGACGATGCGCATCACGATGGTGGGCGCGCCGAAGAACGACACTTCCCGATAATGGTTGATGAGATCAACCATCTCGGCTGGCTCGAAGCCCTGCGACTCGGGCACCACCTGATGGCCGCCGCGGGCGATCTGCGGCAGCGAATACAGGCCACTGGCATGCGACATCGGCGCGGCGTGCACCATCGTGTCTTCGGTGCAGACCGGATCGATGTCGGCGTAGTAGCGCCACACCATCGCCTGCAGGTTGCGGTGCGTGAGCGTGGCGCCCTTGGGCCGGCCGGTGGTGCCGCTGGTGTAGAAGAGCCACGCGGGCTGCGCCGGGTCCACCGGCTGCATCGGCAGCGGCTCGGCGCGGCCAAGCGCCGCGTAGGCATCGTCGTCGATCGCGATCACGCGGGCGTCGTCGGCCGGGGGCCAGCCCATCGAGGCCGCGTCGATGCCGAGCCCCGAGGAGACGAAGCACACCTTCGCGCCGCTGTTCTCGGCAATGTAGGCCACCTCCTTCGGATGCAGCTTGGCGTTCACCGGCACCGCGCACAGGCCGGCGTGCCACGCCGCCCACAGCAGCTCGAAGTAGGCCGGGCCGTTCTTCATGACGAGGGCGATACGATCGCCCGCGGCGACGCCCGGAAGGCGCCGCAAACCGCCCGCCAGCCGGGCCACCCGCTCGTGCAGCTGCGCGTAGGTCCAGACCGGCCGATCACCCACCGAGACCGCGCGCGCCTGCCCGAAGGTTCGCGCGGTGGCCGCGAGCAGCGCCGCGGTGTTCATGCCGCCTCCCGCGCAAGGATGGTGATGCAGGCCGCGGCCTCCTCGACGCCCATGAAGCCGCCGCCGTTCTCGGCGATGCCCATGCGCGCGCCCTGCACCTGGCGGGCGCCGGCCTCGCCGCGCAGCTGCACGACCAGTTCGTGGATCTGGGCCAGACCGGTGGCGCCGATGGGGTGACCCTTGCACCCGAGGCCGCCCGAAGGATTGACCGGGATGCGGCCGCCCAGCCGGGTGTCGCCGCGCTCGGCGATCATGCCGCCCTCGCCGAAGGCGCAGAAACCCAGGTTCTCGGTCTGCACGATCTCGGCGAAGGCGGTCGCATCGTGGACCTCGGCCACCGACATGTCCTCGGGGCCGACGCCGGCGCGCTCGTAGGCGCGCCGCGCCGCCAGGTGCGTGATGTGGCGCTCCACCTCGGCGGCCGAGCGGTCCTGACCGCTGGCCAGCACGCTGGCGCGCACCTTCACGGCCCGCGCGCGGCCGAAGTGCCGCAGCCCCTCGGCGGTCACGAGCACTGCGGCGGCCGCGCCATCGCTGATGGGCGAGCACATCGGCAGCGTGAGCGGCCAGCAGATCATGCGGGCCGCGAGCACCTCGTCGATGGTCATCGGGTTGCGGAACTGCGACAGCGGATTCATGGTCGCGTGGAAGTGGTTCTTCGCGGCGACCGCGGCCAGCTGCCGTTCGGTCGAGCCGTAGGTCTTCATGTGGAACTTCGCCAGCGCCGCGTAGATGTCCATGAACACGCTGCGCGGGCTGCTGCCTTCGGGCCGGCCGGGCGGCGGCTGCACGCCCTCGCCCAGCGCCAGCAGGGCCTGCGTGCTGGCGGCCACCTGATGCACGTCCCAGGCGCCGTCGAAGATCGCAAAGCTGCGCGCCTTGTCGGCGTCGTACATCTTCTCGGCGCCCACTGCGAGCACCACGTCGGCCATGCCGGCCTTCAGCTGCCCCACGGCCAGGTGGAAGGCGGTGCTCGCGCTCGCGCAGGCGTTCTCGACATTGACGATCGGGATGCCCGAGAAGCCGCAGCCGCGCAGCGCGATCTCGCCGCCGATCATGAACTGACCGTCGAGCACCGGCTGCGCCGCGTTGGCGAAGAAGGCCGCGTCGATGCGCTCGCGCCCGATGCCGGCGTCGGCCAGGGCCGCGAGCACGGCATCGCGGGTGAGGTCCTTGACGGACCGGTCGAGGAACTTGCCGAAGGGGGTCATGCCCACTCCGACGACGTAGACGTCGGTCATGCCATCTCCCGAGGGCCGGGCCGGCGCGGCCCGGCAAGGTTTCGCTTTGCCGCAAGCATAGCCGCACCCGGCACGCCATCGCGGCGCCGTGTCGCTATAGTCGGCCACGCAGATCGCACGGGCAGCCCGGCAGCCGCGCAAGACGCCGGCGCTCGCACCACCACGGCAACAACGCGCCAAGGAGACACCATGAAGACGCAACGCCGCCGCTTCGGCAAGCTGCTGATGGCCGGGGCCGCCGCCGGTCTGGGCCAGAGCCTGTCGGCCCCCGCCTTCGCCCAGGCCTGGCCCAACAAGCCGATCCGCCTCATCCTGCCTTTCGGCCCGGGCTCGGGCACCGACACCCTCGCACGCACGCTGGTCGAGCCACTGGGCCGCGCTCTGAAACAGAACTTCGTGATCGAGCATCGCCCCGGCGCGAACACTGCCATCGCCTGCTCGATGGTCGCCAAGGCGGCGCCCGATGGCTACACGCTGGGGTTGCTCACCAACTCCGGGCTGGCTGCCAACCCGGGGGGGCTGATGGACAACCCCGGCTACGACGTCGCCCGCGAACTGGTCTTCGCCTCGCTGGTGGCGTCGGTGCACTACGTGCTGCTCGCAGCACCCGGCCTGCCGGCGCGAACGGCGCGCGAGCTCATCGACCACGTGAAGGCCAACCCCGGCAAGTTCAGCTACGCCAGCGGCAACACCGGCGGCATCTCCTACGGCGGCTACATCGCCCGGCAGTACGGCCTGGACATCGCCCACATCCAGTACAAGTCCACACCGCCTGCGCTCGTCGATCTGGCGGCAGGTCACGTCCACCTGATGGTGAGCGACGTGCCGGCGGCCATGGCCCTGATCCGCAGCGGTCGCTTCCAGGTGGTGGCGGTACCGCAGCCGCAGCGTCATCCGCTGCTGCCCGAGGTGCCCACATTCGCCGAGCAGGGTCTGGCGCAGCCGCCCGATTTTTCCGGCTGGTGGATGCTCACCGCCCCGGCCGGCACGCCCGCCGAGATCCTCGACCGCCTGAACGCCGAGATGACGGCCGCCCTGAACAACGCCGAGGTGCGCGCGGCGCTCAACCGCGCCGGGCTGGTGCCCACGCCCTCGACCCGCGACGAGGCCTTGCGCTATCAGCGCGATCAGGTCCAGGTGTGGGGCAGGATGATCAAGGAGCTCGGGCTCAAGATCTGAACGGCGCGGCGCGCGCCCCCGGCCTTTCGGCGTACGCGCGGGGCCGCGGCCCGAGCGATCGCTCGGCCGACCCATCGGGCCGACCGGTGCGGTCGATGCCGGGCGCGCCAGCCAGCCCCTAGACTGGCTCGGTCGCCTCCTCGCCCGGCCGCAAGGCCGGTGACCCCCACCGTGCCGCTCGCCGTCGTCCGCTCACGCGCCCTTGCCGGGGTGCAGTCGCCCGAAGTCCTGGTCGAGGTTCACCTCGCCAACGGCCTGCCGGGCCTGCATCTGGTCGGGCTGGCCCAGGCCGCCGTGCGCGAGAGCACCGACCGGGTCAGGGCTGCGCTGCAGCACGCGGGCTATGCCATGCCCAGCCAGCGCATCACGGTCAATCTCGCGCCGGCCGATCTCCCCAAGGACAGCGGCCGCTTCGATCTGCCCATCGCCATCGGCATCCTGGCGGCCAGCGGTCAGGTATCCGGCGAGGCCCTCGCCGAGCTCGCCTTCGTGGGCGAACTCTCGCTCACCGGCGAGATCAGGCCGGTGCGCGGCGTGCTGGCCATGCTGCTCGCCCTGCAGGCCCACGAACCGCGGCGTCGGCTCGTCGTGCCGGCGGCCTGCGCCGCCGAGGCCGCGCTCGCTCCCGATGGCAGCGCACTTGCGGCCGCGCACCTTTCCGAAGTCTGCGCTCACCTTCGCGGTGAGGCCAGTCTGGTGAGGATCGACCACAAGGCACCGCCGCCCACACCCGACCTCCTGCCCGACCTCGCCGCCGTGCGCGGGCAGGCACTGCCGCGGCGTGCCCTCGAGATCGCCGCCGCGGGCGGGCACTCGCTCCTGATGGTCGGGCCACCGGGCAGCGGCAAGAGCATGCTCGCCGGGTGCCTCGCGGGGCTGCTGCCCCCGCTCGACCACGACGAATC
>JBILUW010000153.1:0-9407 GCA_044370795.1 Burkholderiaceae bacterium | reverse complement strand
ACAACGAACTCGACGTCGTCGAGGGCATGCAGTTCGACCGCGGCTACCTGTCGCCCTACTTCATCAACAACCCCGACAAGCAGATCGCCGTCCTCGACGATCCGTTCGTGCTGCTGCACGACAAGAAGATCTCGAACATCCGCGACCTGCTGCCGGTGCTCGAGCAGGTGGCCAAGGCCGGCCGCCCGCTGCTGATCGTGGCCGAGGAAGTCGAAGGCGAGGCGCTCGCCACGCTGGTGGTCAACAACATCCGCGGCATCCTGAAGACCGTCGCCGTCAAGGCCCCGGGCTTCGGTGACCGTCGCAAGGCGATGCTCGAGGACATGGCCATCCTGACCGGTGGCCAGGTGATCGCCGAGGAAACCGGCATGACCCTGGAGAAGGCCACGCTGGCCGACCTGGGCAAGGCCAAGCGCGTCGAGATCGGCAAGGAGAACACCACGATCATCGACGGCGCCGGCAAGGCCGCCGACATCGAGGCGCGCGTCAAGCAGATCCGCGTCCAGATCGAGGAAGCCACCAGCGACTACGACCGCGAGAAGCTGCAGGAGCGCGTGGCCAAGCTGGCTGGCGGCGTCGCCGTCATCCGCGTGGGCGCGGCCACCGAGGTCGAGATGAAGGAGAAGAAGGCCCGCGTCGAAGACGCCCTGCACGCGACCCGTGCGGCCGTCGAGGAAGGCATCGTCGCCGGCGGCGGCGTGGCACTGCTGCGTGCGCGCGCGGTGGTCAAGGTGGTGGGCGACAACGCCGACCAGGATGCCGGCGTCAAGATCGTGCTGCGCGCGATCGAGGAGCCGCTGCGCGCCATCGTGGCCAACGCCGGCGACGAGCCGAGCGTGGTCGTTGCCAAGGTCCTCGAGGGCAAGGGCAACTTCGGCTACAACGCGGCCAACGCCACCTACGGCGATCTGGTCGACATGGGCGTGGTCGATCCCACCAAGGTCACCCGCACCGCGCTGCAGAACGCCGCGTCGGTTGCCGGTCTGATGCTGACTACCGATGCCATGGTTGCCGAGCTGCCGGAAGACAAGCCGGCCGCCGGTGGCATGCCCGGCGGCATGGGCGGCATGGGTGGCATGGGCGGCATGGACATGTGATCCCGCACGGCGGCGGGCATCCCCCCGGGATGCCGGCTGCCGGCCGCGATGCACGGCCCGCTTCGGCGGGCTTTTCTTTTGGGTCTCGCCAGCGAGCGCCTGGCCTCGAGCGCCAAGCTCTCGACGTGCCCTCGGCCTGGAGCGCCCTCAGCCCCGCGTGCGCACCGCCTGCGCCAGCTCGCGCAGGCAGGCCTCCGAGTCGTCCCAGCCCAGACATGCGTCGGTGATGCTCTGGCCATAGCGCAGCGTGGCCGCATCGCCGGCGCCCGGCTTGAAGGCCTGCGCGCCCTCCACGAGATGACTCTCGATCATGGCGCCGAAGACCTGCCGGCTGCCACCCGCGATCTGCGCGGCGAGATCGCGCACCACGTCGATCTGCCGGCGCGCCTGCTTGCCGCTGTTGCCATGCGAGCAGTCGACCATGAGCGCGGGCCGCAGACCCGCAGCGGTCAGCCGCTCGCAGGCGGCCGCGACGCTGGCCGCGTCGTGGTTGGGGCGTGCGCCGCCGCGCAGGATCACATGGCCGTCGGGGTTGCCGGCGGTGCGCACGACCGCAACCTCGCCGCGCTTGTGGATGCCCAGGAAGCGGTGCGGCTGGGCCGACGCCAGCACCGCATCAACCGCCACCTGCACGTTGCCCTCGGTGCTGTTCTTGAAGCCCACCGCCGCCGAAAACCCGGAAGCAAGCTCGCGATGCACCTGGCTCTCGGTGGTGCGCGCGCCAATCGCGCCCCAGGAAAGCAGATCGGCCATGTACTGCGGCGACAGCGTGTCGAGCAGCTCGCCGCCCGCGGGCAGCCCCAGCCGGTTGATGTCGATCAGCAGATGGCGCGCGATGCGCAGCCCCTCGTGGATGCGGAAGCTGCCGTCGAGCCCGGGGTCGTTGATCAGGCCCTTCCAGCCCACCGTGGTGCGCGGCTTCTCGAAGTACACCCGCATCACGATCTCGAGCGCATCGGCCAGCTCGGTGCGCAGCGCGGCAAGCCGCTCGCCGTACTCGAGCGCCGCCTTCGGATCGTGCACCGAGCACGGGCCGATGACCACCAGCAGCCGCCGATCGCGACCATGGACGATGTCGCGCACCCGCGCACGGCTGGCGGCCACGAAGCCCTCGAGCGGGCTCCCCGCGATCGGGAAGAAGCGGATCAGCTGCTCGGGCGGCGGCAGCACGTCGACCGCGAGCACGCGCTCGTCGTCGACGCGGGAGGTGCGGTCGGAATCGGGATGGGCAGCCATGTCGGTGAGGGGGCGCAGTTTCGACAGGCCGCGATTCTAGGCGCCACTGCGATTCGGCGATACTTCGAGGTCCGCAACGCCCCGCCTCGCCCCAGCATGAACCGCACGCCCCCGCCCTCGCCGCCCGACGCCGCCGATCTTCCCCCGCTGCCGCTGCCCGCCGGCATCCGCAGCCGCTTCGTCGATGGCGTCAACGGCCTGCGCATGCACGTGCTCGAGGCCGGTCACGAGAGCCCGAACCGCCCCTGCGTGCTGCTGCTGCACGGCTTTCCCGAGCTTGCCTACAGCTGGCGCCGCGTGATGCCGGCGCTCGCGCAGGCGGGCTGGCGGGTGCTGGCGCCCGATCTGCGCGGCTACGGCCGCACCACCGGCTGGGACCGCCGCTACGAAGGCGACCTGCCGTCCTTCCGCTTCCTGAACCTGCTGCGCGACTGCATGGCGCTGCTCGAGGCAATGGGCGTGGCGCGCACCGTGGTGGTGGGCCACGACTTCGGCTCGCCACTGGCCGCCTGGTGCGCGCTGGTGCGCCCGGACGTGTTTCGGGCGGTGGTGCTGATGAGCGCACCCTTCGGCGGGCCGCCGGCGCTGGCACCAAAGGGCGGCGCGCCGGGTGCCGCCGCACTCGACGAGGCCCTCGCCGCCCTGACGCCGCCGCGCAAGCACTACCAGTGGTACTACTCGAATCGGCGCGCCGACCACGACATGCGCACCTGCCCGCAGGGCATCCACGCCTTCCTGCGCGCCTACTACCATCACAAGAGCGCCGACTGGGAGGCCAACGAGCCGCATGAGCTTGCCTCGTGGGATGCAACCGAGCTCGCGAAGATGCCCACGTACTACATCATGCCGCGCGCGCTCGACATGCCGGCCACGGTGGCGCCGCACATGCCCTCGGCGCAGGCGATCGCGGCCTGCGCCTGGCTGCCCGACCCCGACCTGCGGATCTACGCCGACGAGTACGCGCGCACCGGCTTCCAGGGCGGGCTGCAGTGGTATCGCTGCGGCACCACCGGCATCCAGCTCGCCGAGCAGCAGACCTTCGCAGGGCGCACGATCGACGTGCCGGCCATGTTCATCGCCGGCGCCGCCGACTGGGGCATCCACCAGAAACCCGGCGAGCTGCGCCGCATGGCCGAGCGGGCCTGCACCCGGTTCGAGGGCGTGCACCTCGTGCCGGGGGCCGGCCACTGGGTGCAGCAGGAACAGCCGGAGGCGGTGAACGCGCTGCTGCGCGACTTTCTGGCGCGGCACCGCGGCGCGGTGTAGGCCGGCAGCGCTGCGCTCCCCGGGGCCCGCGCTGACCGGCCACACCTCGAGCCGGGAGCGCCCCGAGCCAGCGCCTACCCGGACCCGATCTCAGGCCGGCTGCGGCAGGTTGCGGATGCCTTCGCTCGCCGGGAAGTGCGCCCACTCGCCGGTGTGCGCCTTGTAGTAGCGGCGCCGGTGCAGCTGCTCGAG
This sequence comes from Burkholderiaceae bacterium, assembly GCA_044370795.1. Taxonomy (GTDB): domain Bacteria; phylum Pseudomonadota; class Gammaproteobacteria; order Burkholderiales; family Burkholderiaceae_E; genus Quisquiliibacterium. The sequence goes on along the minus strand of JBILUW010000153.1, from coordinate 5,616 downwards.
CGCCAGCCCGTACATGTGGAAGTTGAGCACCAGCTCGCCGGGCTCGGTGTGGATCGAATGCAGGTCGTCGGGCATGAAGGCGATGCCGGTGCCCGAGCCCACGGTGTAGCTGCCCCGCTGCGCAACGCCCCCCTGGCCGTCGTGATCGTAGAGGCGATTGACCTCCGCGCCCTGCAGGCCGGCGATGACCGCCCAGGTGCTGTGATCGTGCGCCGGCGAGTTGGTGCCGCCGCGCGAGACGTGCGCATAGAGCGCGAAGCGGTGGTCGGCATCCTCGGAGAGCCGGTAGAGCGCGTTGTTGCGCGGCGCGCCCTCGGGCGGCAGCGGGAAGTCCGCAACGGGGAAGAGCTCGCGGCGCTCGCCCAGCGCGAGCAGCGCCTCGCGGATGCGCGCGAGGCTCTCGCGCGTGACGCCGTGCTCGGCTTCGATGCGCCGCACCTGCGCGACGGTGTCGGCGATGGCCTCGCGGCGCAGGGCGTGGCGGGTGGCGGCATCCATGCTTCGTCTCCTGGGCTTTCGGCCATCGTACCGAAGCCGGCCGCGTCCGTGGGTTCGATTCGCGCGCCTTCGGCCGGACATCGCCGCGGAAGGCTTGCGCGGACGCAGGCGCGCCGTTGACGCGCGCCGAGCCGCGCTGCTAGCGTGACCGCGCCTGAACGGAGCCCGCCGATGAACGCCACCGCCACGAAACGAGCAGCCGCAACCCCGGCCGCCAGCGCCCGCTGGCTCGCCGCGCAGTACCGCGCGCGCGCGCCGCTCTCGCCGCTGCCCGCGGCGCTCGCGCCCGCCGATCTGGGCGCCGCTTACGCGATCCAGGATGCCTTCGTCGCGCTGAAAGCGCGCGGCTGCGGCGCGCCCGCCGGCTGGAAGATCGCACTCTCCAACCCCGCGATGCAGGCCATGGTGGGCCTGCCGGCGCCGATCGCCGGGCGCCTGCTGCGCCGACAGATCGTGGGCGGACCGGCGCGGGTCAGCGTGTCGGCCTACACCCGGCTGGCAATCGAGTTCGAGATCGCCATCGAGCTCGGCGCCGATCTGCCCGCGCCCGACGGCCATTGCAGCCGCGAGCAGGCCGCCGCGGCGGTGGCGGCCGTGCGCCCGGCCTTCGAGCTCGTCGACGACGAGCAGGCCGACTACGCGGCGCTGGGCAGCTACGCGCTGCAGATGATTGCCGACAACGCCTGGAATCAGGGCGCGGTGCTCGGCGAGCGGCGCGCCGACTGGCACGCGCTCGACCTCGGCGCGGTGCGCGGCGAGGTCTGCTGCAACGACACTCCGGTGGGCGCGGGCCATGGCCGCGACCTGATGGGCCATCCGCTCGATGCGCTGGCGTGGCTGGCCGGTTGCGCAGGGGCGCGCGGCCACACGATGCGCCGCGGCGAGGTGGCCATCCTGGGCAGCATGGTCACCTCGCGCTTTCCGAAGGCCGGCGAACGCTGGCGCTTCGACCTCGAGGGCTTCGCGCCACTCGAGCTGGCGATCGATCCCTGAACGGCTCCTCGCCCGCAGGATCGGGCGCACGGCACGAGGCTCAGGCGGTGCGGCGCGGCCCGGCCGATCGGACCCGCAGGACCGGGCTCAGCGGATCAGTTCGGTCATCAGCCCGGTGGAGCTCGCGCGGGCCGTCATGCGGCCCTCGCTGTCGAAGAGCTCGGCCTCCATGAAGGCCACCCGCTTGCCACGACGAACCACCCGCGCCTCCACCGTGCCGGGCCCCGGGCCCATGCGCTGCAGGAAGCTCACCTTGATCTCGAGGCTCGCGACATTGAGCTGATGGCCGCTGTCGTGCATCACGGCGTGCGCCATGCCGGCATCGAGCCAGGCGGTGACGAAGCCGCCCTGCGCGGTGGTGCCGTTGGTGTGGCAGAACTCGCGGCGCACCGTGAAGCCGGCCCGCAGGCTGCGCGTCTGCGGATCCCACGACAGCACGTGGAAGTCGCCCATCGCCTCCATCAGCGCACGCCCGCTGCGCACCTTCGCATCGAAGTCTTCGTTCGCCGTCGCGTCCATCCGTTTCCTCTCGCATTGAAGCCGGCGATTGTAGGCCCGCTCGTAGAATGCAGCGACTCGAAAACCGCTCCGCCCCGATGCCAGCACCCGGCCCCGTCCCCTCCTCGGAACCCCGCCCTATCGCTCCCGAAGGCACGCGCGGCACAGCGACCGCATCGACGGCCGGTGTCGGCCGGCTGCTGATCGCCAACCGCGGCGAGATCGCGATCCGGATCGCGCGCGCCGCCGACGACCTCGGCCTGGAAAGCGTGGCGGTGCACGCGGCCGATGAGCGCGACGCCCTGCATGCCCGCCGCGCCACGCTCGCGCGCGAGCTGCCCGGACGCGGCGTGCCGGCCTACCTCGACATCGCGGCGCTGCTCGCGGTCGCGCGCGAGACCGGCTGCCGCTGGGTGCACCCGGGCTACGGTTTTCTGGCCGAGAACGCCGCCTTCGCCGCTGCCTGCGAGGCAGCGGGCCTGGTCTTCGTCGGGCCCAGCCCGCAGGGCCTGGCGCTCTTCGGCGACAAGCTGCGCGCCCGGGCCCACGCGGCGAGCCTGGGCGTGCCGGTGCTGCCCGGCACCGCGGCCGCGGCCACGCTCGACGATGCCCACGCCTTTCTCGCCGGCCTGGGCGGTCGGCCGGTGATGATCAAGGCGGTCGCCGGCGGCGGCGGCCGGGGCATGCGCATCGTGCGCGAGGCCCAGGCGCTGCCCGCGGCCCACGCGCGTTGCGCGGCCGAGGCGCAGGCCGCCTTCGGCGACGGATCGCTCTATCTGGAGGCGCTGATCGAGCGGGCGCGCCACATCGAGGTGCAGGTGGTGGGCGACGGCAGCGGCGCGGTTGCGCACCTGTGGGAGCGCGACTGCAGCCTGCAGCGCAGCCATCAGAAGCTGATCGAATTCGCGCCCAGCCCGTGGCTCGCGAACGCGCAGCGCGAGCCGCTGCTCGCCCAAGCCTGCGCGATGGCCGCGGCTGCGCAGCTGCGCGGCCTGGCCACCTTCGAGTTCCTGCTCGATGACGCCGGCAACGCCTGCTTCATCGAGGCCAATCCGCGGCTGCAGGTCGAGCACACCGTGACCGAGATGGTCACCGGCATCGACCTCGTGCAGGCGCAGCTGCGCATCGCGCAGGGCGCGAGCCTGCAGGCCCTGGGCCTGACCCAGGACCGCATTGCGGCACCGCGCGGCTTCGCGGTGCAGCTGCGCGTCAACGCCGAGCAGCTGCAGCCCGACGGCAGCGCGCGCCCGGCGGTGGGCACGCTCACCCGCTGGGAGCCCCCCGCCGGCCCGGGCGTGCGGGTCGATGGCTGCGCCTTCGGCGGGGCGGCGATCGGCGCGGCCTACGACTCGTTGATCGCCAAGCTGATCGTGCATGCGCCGGCGGGCGGCTTCGAGGCGCTGCTGCGCCGCGCGCGCCGGGCCGCCGACGAGTTCGTCGCCGAGGGCGTGGCCACCTCGCTGCCGCTGCTGCGCGCGCTGCTCGCGCGGCCCGAACTCGCCAACGGCGACATCCACACCCGCTACATCGAGGCGCACGCCGCGGCGCTCGCGCCGGCGCAGCCCGCGGCCGCCCCCGTGTCGGCCGCCGACACCGAGGGCCGCGCCGTGGTCACCGCGCCGCTGCACGGCACGGTGGTCGCGATCGAGGCCGCGCCGGGCAGCCTGCTGGCGCCGGGCGCGACGGTGATCGTGCTCGAGGCCATGAAGATGCAGCACGTGGTCGAGGCGCCGGTCGGTGGCCGGCTGGTCGACGTGCTCACCGCGGTGGGCACCACGGTGGCCGACGGCGAGGTGCTCGCGCTGATCGAGCCGACCGACGTGGCTGCCGCCGACGCCGGCACCGATGCAACCCGCGACCCCGACCGCATCCGCCCCGACCTCGCCGAGTCCATCGCCCGGCACGCGCTGGGCCTGGACCAGAACCGCCCGGCCGCCGTGGCGAAGCGCCGCGCCACCGGCTCGCGCACCGCGCGCGAGAACATCGCCGACCTCGTCGATGCCGACAGCTTCGTCGAGTACGGCGCGCTGGCGATCGCCGCGCAGTGGAGCCGGCGCTCGATGGACGATCTGCAGCGCAACGCGCCGGCCGACGGCATCGTGACCGGCATCGGCACGGTCAACGCCGCGCACTGCGATGCCGAGCGCGCCCGCTGCATGGTGCTCGCCTACGACTACACCGTGATGGCCGGCACGCAGGGCGCCTACAACCACAAGAAGACCGATCGCATGCTGCAGCTCGCCGAGCAGTGGCGCCTGCCCATCGTGCTGTTCGCCGAAGGCGGCGGCGGGCGCCCCGGCGACGTCGACTGGCCGGGCGTGGCCTGGCTCGACCTCACCACCTTCCACCACTTCGGGCGCATGTCGGGGCTGGTGCCGCGCGTGGGCATCACCTCGGGCTACTGCTTCGCCGGCAACGCCGCGCTGCTCGGCTGCTGCGACGTGATCATCGCCACCGCCAACAGCTCGATCGGCATGGGCGGGCCGGCGATGATCGAGGGCGGCGGCCTGGGCCGCTACACGCCGCAGGAGGTGGGCCCGATGTCGGTGCAGGTGCCCAACGGCGTGGTCGACATCGCGGTGGCCGACGAAGCCGAGGCGGTCGCCGTCGCGCGCCGCTACCTGTCCTACTTCCAGGGTCCGCGCGCCGACTGGCGCGCCGCCGACCCGCGCGAGCTGCGCCACGCGATTCCCGAGAACCGGCTGCGCGTCTACGACATCCGCCGCGTCATCGGGCTGCTGTGCGACGAGGACTCGGTGCTCGAGCTGCGCGCCGGCTACGGCGTGGGCATCGTCACCGCGCTGGTGCGCATCGAGGGCGAACCCTTCGCGCTGATCGCCAACGACCCGCGCCACCTGGGCGGCGCGATCGACGCGGCCGCCGCCGAGAAGGCCGGCCGCTTCCTGCAGCTGGCCGACGCCTTCGACCTGCCGGTGATCTCGCTGTGCGACACGCCCGGCTTCATGGTCGGCCCGCAGTCCGAACGCGAGGCCGCGGTGCGGCGCGTGTCGCGGATGTTCGTTGCGGCCGCAAGCATGTCGGTACCGCTCTTCACCGTCGTGCTGCGCAAGGGCTACGGCCTGGGCTCGCAGGCGATGGCCGGCGGCGGCTTCACCGCGCCCTTCTTCACGGTGGCCTGGCCCAGCGGCGAGTTCGGCGCGATGGGCATCGAGGGCGCGGTGCGGCTGGGCTTTCGCAAGGAGATGGAGGCGATCGCCGATCCGGCCGAGCGCGAGGCCTTCTTCCAGGCCAAGGTCGACGAGGCCTATCGCGAGGGCAAGGCCCTGAACATGGCCGCGCACCTCGAGATCGACGACGTGATCGACCCCGCCGACACCCGCCGCTGGATCGTGCGCGGCCTGCGCTCGCTGCCGCGGCCGGCGCCGCGCACGACGCGCAAGCGCAGCGTCGACACCTGGTGAGCCGAGGCATCCGCCGCGCCGCGCCGCTGTCCCCCGCGCCGCTTCCCACCGACCGCACGCCCCCTGCATAGCCCCTGCCCCGACCCTCTTCCCAGGAGACCGCCATGAGCGCCGACGAGATCCTCTACGACGTGTCCGACCGTATCGCGACCATCACCATGAACCGGCCCGACCGCCTGAACGCCTACACGCCCTCGATGGGCGA
>JBILUW010000152.1:0-9423 GCA_044370795.1 Burkholderiaceae bacterium | reverse complement strand
GTGTACTCGCGAACGAAGCGCCCCGACGCCCAGCTCAGCTCGACGAGCATGTCGATGAAGGGCTCGTTGATCGGCTGGGTGGACGTGACTCGGATGACCGCCCGGTTGTCGTCGCGTCGCTCGATCACGAAACGCAGATTGGCCAGCGCCGCGTTGTACTCGAGTCCGGCAAGCCGGAAGGCCTCGGGCGAGGCCAGGCGAGCGCTGATGGTCGCTGCTTCATCGCGGGACATCGAGGTGATCTCGACTTCAGCGCGTAGCGGCTGACCAAGCGCTGACTGGACCGTCAGGCGACCGAGCCCGGCGGACCAGGCGGATCCGGCAACGGTCAGGAGCGCGGCGGCGACTGCGGCAGCCAGACGACGCGACACTGCTGGCGCAGAGCCGAAATGAGAGATTGGATGTTCGGCCACGGGGTTCCCCGGCATCGCGGAACGATGGATTTCGAGGCTAGCATCAAGTACTTATGCTAGCAAGTTCACTCAATGTGGCAGGTTGCGCCACACGCCTGTTCGAGGCCAGCCGCTGGCGACAGGCGGGCGATCAGGCCCGCCTGCCGGGCGCGGCGGGCATCAGCGTCGCGCCCCGGCCACGGGCAATGCTTGCTTGCTGGCGGGCGGCCCCTCAGTGCCCGACGACGATGCGCAACATGCGGCGCAGCGGCTCGGCCGCGCCCCACAGCAGCTGGTCGCCGACGGTGAATGCGCTGTAGAACCCCTCGCCTATCGTGAGACGGCGCAGCCGCCCTATCGCGATGTCGAGTCGGCCGGTCACGGCCGCCGGGGTGAGTTCGCGGATGCTCGCCTCGCGGGTGTTGGGCACCAGACGCACCCAGGGGTTGGCGCCGGCCACCAGCGACTCGACTTCCTCGAGAGGAAGGTCGCGGCGCAGCTTGATGGTCAGGGCCTGACTGTGGCAGCGCATCGCGCCGATGCGCACGCAGACACTTTCTACCGGGATGTGTCCGGATCCGGACGCCGGCAGCCCCAGGATCTTGTTGCACTCGGCATCGCCCTTCCACTCCTCGCGCGACATGCCATTGCCCAGGTCCTTGTCGATCCAGGGAATGAGGCTGCCCGCCAGGGGAACGCCGAAGTGCTCGACGGGCAGCTCGGACCCGCGCAGGGTGTCGGCAACCTGCCGATCGATGTCGAGGATGGCCGACCCGGGGTCGGCGAGCAGGCCGGCGCTGGCCGCGTGAATGGCGCCCATCTGGGCGATCAGCTCGCGCATGTTCTGGGCACCCGCCCCCGAGGCCGCCTGGTAGGTCATGGCGGTGATCCATTCGACCAGGCCCGCCCGGAACAGGCCATTGAGCCCCATCATCATGAGGCTGACGGTGCAGTTGCCGCCGATGTAGTCGCGCACGCCCCGCGCCAGACCGTCGCGAATGACATGCTCGTTGAGCGGGTCGAGGACGATGATGGCGTCGTCCTTCATGCGCAGGGTGGAGGCCGCGTCGATCCAGTAGCCGCGCCAGCCTGCGGCCCGCAGCCGAGCGTGGACCTCGGTGGTGTAGTCGCCGCCCTGGCAGGTGAGGATGGTGTCCATGCGGGCGAGCTCATCGATGGCGGTGGCGTCGCGCAACTCGCCACTGCCCAGCGGAGCCGCGCCGCCCACGTTGGAGGTGCTGAAGAACACCGGCTCGATCAGGGCAAAGTCTTGTTCCTGGGTCATGCGCTGCATCAGCACCGACCCGACCATGCCCCGCCAACCCACCAGCCCTACCCGCATCGCCATCGTCTTCTCCCGTTGCTGCCTGCCAAATTCAACCCAGCGCCGCGAGCACGGCATCACCCATGGCCCGGGTACCCACGACGGGTCCGCCGGGGTCGGCGATATCGGCCGTGCGCAAGCCCTGCGCCAGCACCTTGCGAACCGCCGCCTCGATCCGGTCGGCGGCGGCGGTCTTGTCGAGCGAGTAGCGCAACAGCATCGCGGCCGACAGGATGGTGGCCAGCGGGTTGGCGATGTCGCGTCCGGCGATGTCGGGAGCCGACCCGTGGATGGGTTCGTAGAGACCGAACCCCTTCGCGTTGAGCGAGGCCGAAGGCAGCATGCCGATCGAGCCGGTGAGCATCGAGGCTTCGTCGGACAGGATGTCGCCGAACATGTTGCCCGTGACGATGACGTCGAACTGTCGCGGGTTGCGCACCAGCTGCATGGCTGCGTTGTCGACGTACATGTGCGACAGCTCGACGTCGGGGTACTCGCGGTGTACCTCGGTGACGACATCGCGCCAGAACTGCGTGGTCTCGAGCACATTGGCCTTGTCGACCGAGCACACGCGGCGCGAGCGCTTGCGCGCTGCCTGGAAGGCGGTGTGCGCGATGCGCCGGATCTCGCTTTCGGTGTAGCGCATGGTGTCGAAGCCCTCGCGCTCGCCGCTCTCGGTGGTGCGCACGCCCCGTGGCTGGCCGAAATAGATGTCGCCCGTGAGCTCGCGCAGGATGAGCAGGTCGAGCCCGGCCACCACCTCGGGCCGCAGCGTGGACGCATGCGCCAGCTCGGGGTACACGACGGCGGGGCGCAGGTTGGCGTAGAGGTCGAAGTGCTTGCGCAGCCGCAACAGGCCCTGCTCGGGGCGCTGTGGGCGCGGCAAGGTGTCGTAGCGGGGACCACCCACCGCGCCGAACAGGATGGCATCGGCCGACTCGCACACACGCACGGTTTCGGCGGGCAGTGGATCGCCGGTTGCATCGACGGCCGCGCCGCCGACCAGCGCGGTCTCGAGTTCGAGGGCAAGGCCGTCGCGCGCGAGGGCTCGCAGGACGCGAACCGCCTGCTCGGTGATCTCGGGACCGATGCCGTCGCCGGCGAGCACTGCAATCTTCATCGACAGGACCTCTCGTTTATCGGGTGGGTGCGCGGCGTCGCGGGGCGCGCCAGCCCTGCGCGCTCAGCGCGCCAGCGTTTGGGCAAGCCAGGGCTTGGCGGCAAGCCGCTCGGCCTCGAAGGCGCGGATGCGGTCGGCGTGGCGCAGCGTGAGGCCGATCTCGTCGAAACCGTTGACCAGGCAGTACTTGCGGAAGGCATCGACCTCGAAGGCGAAACGCCGCGCGCCGTCGGCGGTGGTGAGCGCCTGGCCGGGCAGATCGACGACGAGCTCGAAGCCCGGAAAGGCCTGCACCTCGTGGAACAACCAGTCGACGTCGGACTCGGGCAGCGCGATGGGCAGCACGCCATTCTTGAAGCAGTTGTTGAAGAAGATGTCGGCGAACGACGGCGCGACGATCACGCGAAAACCGTAGTCCTCGAGCGCCCAGGGCGCGTGCTCGCGCGAGGAGCCGCAGCCGAAGTTCTTGCGCGCGAGCAGGATGGACGCTCCGCGGTAGCGCGGCTGATTGAGGGAGAAGTCGGGGTTCAGCGGCCGGCGGCTGTTGTCCATGCCGGGCTCGCCGCGATCGAGGTAGCGCCACTCGTCGAAGAGGTTGGGGCCGAACCCGGTGCGCTTGATCGACTTCAGGAACTGCTTGGGGATGATCGCGTCGGTGTCGACGTTGGCGCGATCGAGGGGCGCGACCAGGCCGCGGTGGATGGTCAGAGCTTGCATCGTCGTCGGCCCCGGAGTCAGAGTTTGCGCACGTCGACGAAGCGGCCGGCAAGCGCCGCCGCCGCCGCCATCGCCGGGCTCACGAGGTGCGTGCGACCGCCTGCACCCTGCCGCCCCTCGAAATTGCGGTTGGAGGTGGAGGCGCAGCGCTCGCCGGGCTCGAGCCGGTCGGCATTCATGGCCAGGCACATCGAGCAGCCGGGTTCGCGCCACTCGAAGCCGGCTGCCGTGAAGACCCGGTCGAGGCCCTCGGCCTCGGCCTGCCGCTTCACCTGGCCGGAGCCGGGGACGACCATGGCCAGACGGACGGAATCGGCCTTGCGGCGCCCCTTCACCACCGCTGCCGCGGCCCGGAGATCCTCGATGCGAGAGTTGGTGCACGAGCCGATGAAGACCTTGTCGATGCGGATCGCATCGATGGGCGTGCCCGGCTGCAGGCCCATGTACTGCAGCGCCCGCTCCATGCCCTCGCGCCGGACGGGATCCTTTTCCTTGTCGGGATCGGGTACGCGATCGTCGATCGGCGCGACCATCTCGGGCGAGGTGCCCCAGGTGACCTGCGGCTGGATCTGGGCGGCATCGAGGCGAACGACGAGGTCGAAGCGCGCGCCCGGGTCGGACTGCAGCGTGCTCCAGTAGGCCTGCGCGGCGTCCCAGGCCGGGCCCGACGGCGCCAGCGGCCGGCCCTTCAGGTAGGCCAGCGTGATGTCGTCGACCGCCACCAGGCCCGAGCGGGCGCCTGCCTCGATGGCCATGTTGCAGACCGTCATGCGGCCCTCGACCGACAGCGAGCGCACCGCCGAGCCACCGAACTCGATCGCGTAGCCGGTGCCGCCCGCGGTGCCGATGCGCCCGATGACCGCCAGCACGAGATCCTTGGCGGTGACGCCCCGCGGCAGCTGCCCGTCGACCTGCACCAGCATGTTCTTCATCTTGCGGGCGACCAGGCACTGCGTGGCCAGCACGTGCTCGACCTCGGAGGTGCCGATGCCGAAGGCCAGACAGGCCAGCGCGCCGTGAGTGCTGGTGTGGGAATCGCCGCAGACGACCGTCATGCCGGGCAGCGTGGCCCCCTGCTCGGGGCCGATCACGTGCACGATGCCCTGACGCTGATCGAGAAACGGGAAGTAGGTGGGGATGGCGAACTCGCGGATGTTGCGATCGAGCGTGACCACCTGCTCGCGCGAGGTGAGGTCCTCGATGCCGTCGATGCCGCGTTCCCAGCCCGTGGTGGGCGTGTTGTGGTCGGCCGTGGCCACCACCGACGACGTGCGCCAGGGCTGGCGGCCGGCTGTGCGCAGTCCCTCGAAGGCCTGCGGGCTCGTGACCTCGTGCACCAGATGGCGATCGATGTAGAGCAGGCAGGTGCCGTCGTCTTCCCGATGGACGACGTGCTCATCCCAGAGCTTGTCGTAGAGCGTGCGGGGGGTAAGCGTCATCGCAGCAGCGCGGCGCAAGGCGCCGCTCAGGGTTTTGCGGAACCTTCGATTATGCCACGCGTCGTGGAGGGAGACTCGAGCGCATGAGACGGAAAACGCCGCGCCTGACGCAGCAGCGTCTCGGCCCAGCCGACGGCCTGCGGATGCCGTCGGGCGTAGCCTGCGGGCCCACCGGATGCCGGCGCGCGGGCTCGCGCCCCGAGCGCCGCCGGCGGCTCGCCCGGCGCCGGCGCCAGCGCCGACCAGAGCAGGATGGCGGCGCGCGGCTCGAATCCGGCGCGCGCGAGCAGCTCGAGGCTCAGGCCCATCGCCTCATGCTCGTGCACCTGATGATGCGGCTGCCCGAGGAGCACCGCGACCGCCGGCGTCTGGCGCGCGAGCGCGAGACGCTCGCCCGGATGGCCGAGCAGCCCGTGGGCGATCTCGTGGGCGAGCAGCGCTGCGAGCACGGCATCGTCGTCTCCGACCAGTTCGAGCATGCCCCGGGTGATCGCACAGCGCCCGAGCGCCAGGCACCAGGCGTCGAGCGCCGTATCGTCGAGGATGCGCGCGTCGACCTGCGTGGCCGCGCTGGCGCGCCCGGCCACGGGAGCGGCGGCCACCAGCCGCGCCAGCACCGCAGCCACCCGCACGGCGGCAACCGGATCGTGGTCGGAGGCCCGGCGGGTGAGATCGGCCCAGGCCGCGTCGAGCGCGGCGTCGATCTCGGTTGCCGACAGCCGCGCCGCGCTCGTGGGCAACACCACCGCCGGATCGAGCGGCGACGGCCCCGGCGAGGATCCGGGCGAGGTGGCGCAGGCGCCAGCCGTCAGCGCGATCGCGAGGGTGGTCGCGACGCGCGCAAGACGACGCACCGGTGGACGCACGAGGGGGTGCGAGCAGGCATTCACGGGGCGCCAGCGTACGCGAATCGCCGGCACGCGACCACGGCGAGGCCACCAAACAAAGCCGCGGCGGTGGCCATGAGGAACGCCGCCTGCGGCGAGACAGCCGACCACAACCAGCCGGCGGCCAGGGTGCCCGCCGCGCCGCCGATCCCGTAGCCCAGCGTCGCGTAGAGCCCCTGCGCGCGCGCCTGGGCGTCGGGCTCGAACCACCGGTGGAGCAGCGCCATCGCGGCGCTGTGATGCACCCCGAACGTGATGGCGTGCATCAGCTGGCTGGCCAGCACCCAGGTCCACTGTCCGTCGGTCAGACCGATGATGGCAAAACGCAGGGCGGCCACCGCCATGCTCAGGCCGAGCAGCACCAGCGCGTCGAGGCGGACGAAGAGGCGGTGCTGCCAGCGAAAGAGCGCGATCTCGGCGAGCACGCCCAACGCCCAGACCATGCCGATCGCCGTCTTGCTGTAGCCCTGGCGGTCGAGCAGCAGCGAGTGAAAGCCGTAGAGCGCGGCATGCGCGAACATCATCAGAGCGCAGGAGGCGAAGAACAGGGCCAGCCGCGGCTCGCGCAGCCGGCGCCAGACCGGCGCGGCAGCCGCGCCCGCAATGCGGCCGCCCGGATCGGCGCCCGTGGCCACGCGCCAGGACACGAACAGCAGCGCCATGGCGAGCACGGCCAGCGGCAGCCCCAGCCAGCGGGCGCCCAGCACATCGAGCAGCGGCCCCACGCCCGCGACCGCAGCGATGAAGCCTATCGAGCCCCACTGCCGCATGCGCCCGTAGGCGCCTGCCTGCCCGCGCGCGGCGCCCAGGGCCAGCGATTCGGCGATCGGCGACTGCGCCGCCATGAAGAAATGCAGCACGGCCAGCCCGACGAGCAGCGCCTCGAAGCGCCCTTGCGCGGCGAGCACGAGCAGCATGGCGACCAGCGTCCCGGCGCTGCTCAGGCGCAGCATCCGGCCGCGCCCGGCTGGCCGATCGGCCCAGCGCCCCCACAGCACAGGCGCGAACAGCCGCACCACCTGCGGCACCGCGAGCAGCAGGCCGATCTGGGCGACGGACAGGCCCCAGGCCTCGAAATACAGGCTCAGGTAGGGTGACATCGCGCCGACCAGCGCGAAGTGGGCCAGGAACAGCGTGCCGATCGGGCTGATGCCGCCCGCAGGCGCAAGCGCGGGGCGCGGCGCCGTGCCGGTCAGGGCAGCGCCCCGGGAATGGCCGGCGTGGTCACGCGGACGTCGGCATTCTGGGCGCGGTGGCGCAGCGCATGATCCATGAGCACCAGGGCGACCATGGCCTCCGCGATCGGGGTGGCGCGGATGCCGACGCAGGGGTCGTGCCGACCGAGGGTCTGCACGGAAGTGGGCCGGCCATCGATATCGATGGACTGGCGCTCGGTGCGGATGCTCGAGGTCGGCTTGATGGCAATGGCCACCCGCAGCGGCTGCCCGGTGGATATCCCGCCGAGCACCCCGCCGGCGTGGTTGGTGCGGAAACCCTCCGGCGTCAGCTCGTCACCGTGAACGCTGCCGCGCTGCGCCACGCTGGCAAAGCCCGCGCCGATCTCGACCCCCTTGACCGCATTGATGCCCATCATGGCGTGCGCGATGTCGGCGTCGAGCCGGTCGAAGACCGGCTCGCCCCAGCCTGCCGGCAGCCCCTGCGCAACCACCTCGATGCGGGCGCCGCACGAGTCGCCGCTGCGCCGCAACTCGTCCATGTAGGCCTCGAGGGAGGGCACGATGGTGGCGTTGGGCGCGAAGAACGGATTGCGATCGACCTCGTCCCAGCTCTCGAAAGGAATGGGCAGCTCGCCCAGCTGCGTCATGCAGCCGCGGATGCGCACGCCGTGGCGCTGCGCGAGCCACTTGCGCGCGACCGCCGCGGCCGCGACCACCGGCGCGGTGAGCCTGGCCGACGAGCGCCCGCCGCCGCGGTGGTCACGCAGGCCGTACTTGTGGAGGTAGGTGTAGTCGGCGTGGCCCGGCCGGAAGGTGGCGGCGATGTTGCCGTAGTCCTTGCTGCGAGCGTCCTGGTTGCGGATCAGCAGCGCGATCGGCGTGCCGGTGGTGTGCCCCTCGAACACGCCCGACAGGATCTCGACCTGGTCGGCCTCCTGGCGCTGGGTGACGTGGCGCGACGTGCCGGGGCGACGGCGATCGAGCTCGGGCTGGATGTCGGCCTCGGACAGCGCCAGCCCGGGCGGGCAGCCGTCGACCACGCAGCCGATGGCCGGACCGTGCGACTCGCCGAAGGTGGTGACGCAGAAGAGCAGGCCGATGGCATTTCCCGACATGGCAGTGAACCGAAAGCCCCGAGGCGATGCCCGCCATTCTATGCTCGCGGACTTTTCGACCCTGCGGCCCGCAGCCGCTCACCCCGCGAGGTATCCATGTCTTCCCACCATATCGTGCGCCGTCGGCTCGTTGCCGGCCTGGGCGCAGCCACCGCCGCCTGGCTGCCCGGCGCCGCCCGCGCCCAGGCGCCCTACCCCACCCGTCCGGTTCGCCTGATCGTTCCCTTCGCGCCCGGAGGAACGACCGACATCATCGCGCGGGTCATCTCCGACCGGATGCGCGACAACCTCGGCCAGCCGGTGGTCGTCGAGAACAAGGCCGGCGGCGGCGGCGTGGTCGGCGCGGTCGAGCTCGTGCGGGCCGCTCCGGACGGCTACACGCTGGGCATGGGCACCGTGTCCACGACAGCGGCCAACCCGGCGATCAACCCCAAGATCCCGTACAACCCGCTGGTCGACTTCACCCCGATCACCAACATCGCGGCCACCCCCAACGTGATCGCGGTGCATCCGTCGTTTCCAGCGCGCGACTTCAAGGGCTTCCTGCAGACGCTGCGCTCCAGCCCCGGGCGCTATTCCTACTCGAGTTCGGGCACCGGCGGCATCGGCCACCTCCAGACGGAGCTGTTCAAGTCGCTCGCCAAGGTCTTCATGACCCACATCCCGTACCGAGGAGCGGGCCCGGCCCTCGCCGACACCGTCGCGGGCCAGGTCCCGGTGATCTTCGACAACCTCCCGTCGGCGCTGCCCTTCATCCGCGACGGCAAGCTGATCGCCATCGTGGTCGCGGCGCCCGAGCGCCTGCCGGTGCTGCCCAACGTGCCCACGTTCAAGGAAGTGGGCTTCGAGCCCGTGAACCGCATGGCCTATTACGGGCTGGTCGGGCCCAAGGGCCTGCCGCGGCCGGTGGTCGACCGTGTCAACGAGGCCGCGCGCAAGACGCTGGCCGACGCGGCCGTCGCCAAGCGTATCGCCGACACCGGTTCGCTGATCATCGGCAACTCGCCCGAGGATTTCGCCAGGCAGATCGCCGCCGAACTCGAGGTCTACAAGCAGGTGGTCGCAGCGCAGAAGCTCACGCTCGACTGAGCAACGCGGCCTCGCTCGCGCCCGCGCGGCCCGCGGGCGCGCAGCCTGCGGACGCGAGGCCGCGCGAGCGCACGCGCTCGGGTCTAGAGTGCGTGCGCCAGGCCGGCCCGCAGCCGGTGCACCACGGTGGCCCGCGGCAGCAGCGCAAGCACCGACTCGAGC
>JBILUW010000151.1:0-9458 GCA_044370795.1 Burkholderiaceae bacterium | reverse complement strand
CGTGCCCGACCCGCGGCTCGGCGAGGACGTCTGCGCATGGGTGGTGCCGCGCGCCGGCGAAACCCTCACGGCCGACGAGATCCGCGCGTTCTGCCAGGGCCGCATCGCGCACTACAAGGTGCCGCGGCACGTGCGCGTGGTTGGCGAGTTTCCGCTGACCGCCACCGGCAAGCCGCAGAAGTTCGCGATGCGCGACGCCATGATCCGCGAGCTCGGTCTGACGGTGGCCAGGACCGCATGAACGGCGACGAGCTGCACTGGCTCGAGATCACCGAGCTCGCCCGCCTGATCCAGGCCCGGCGCCTGTCGCCGGTCGAGGTCACCGAGGCGATGCTGCGCCGGATCGAGCGCGTTGATGCGCGGCTGCATTCGTACGCGACCGTCACGCCGGAGCTGGCGCTCGCGCAGGCGCGCAACGCCGAGCAGCGGATCATGCGCCGCGAATACCTCGGCGGGCTGCACGGCGTGCCGATCGCGCTCAAGGACCTGTGCTGGACCAAGGGCGTGCGCACGATGGCCGGCATGCCCCTGCACGACGGCTTCCTGCCTGCCGAAGACGGCACGGTCGTCGAGCGCCTGCGCGTGGCCGGCAGCGTGCTGCTGGGCAAGCTGCAGCTCACCGAAGGCGCCTTCGCCGACCATCATCCCTCGGTCAGGGTGCCGCTCAACCCCTGGCATCGCGACCACTGGTCGGGCGCTTCTTCGAGCGGATCGGGCGTGGCCACCGCGGCCGGCCTGTGCTTCGGCTCGATCGGCTCCGACACCGGCGGCTCGATCCGCTTTCCCTCGATCGCCAACGGGGTCACCGGCCTGAAGCCCACCTGGGGACGGGTGTCGCGTCACGGCGCCTTCGAGCTCGCGGCGTCGCTCGACCACCTCGGGCCGATGTGCCGCAGCGCGGCCGACTGCGGCCTGATGCTGGGCGCGATCGCCGGCCCCGATCCGCGCGATCCCACCGCACGCCAGGCGCCGGTGCCCGACTACCTGGCCGGCGATGAGCACTCGCTCGCCGATCTCGTGGTGGGCGTGGACGAGCGCTGGTGCACCGAAGGCGTCGAGGCACCGGTGGCCGCGGCCTGGCGGGCCGCGCTCGAGGTGCTGCGCGGGCTGGGCGCGGCGGTCCGACCCATCGCCTTCCCGTCGGTCGAGCAGGCGGTGGCCGACTGGGGGCCGAACTGCGCGGTCGAGACCGCGGTCGCGCATGCCGCCACCTACCCGTCGCGCAAGACCGAGTACGGCCCGGGGCTGGCCGGCTTCATCGACGCGGGCCGGGCGCTGCCCGGCATGGACTACCAGCGCATCCTGCTGCGCCGCGCGGCCTTTAGCGGCCGCGTGCACGCGGTGTTCGCCGACGTCGACCTGATGCTGATCCCCGGTCAGCCCTTCGCCGCGCCCACGGTGGCCACGATGGCCACGCTCGGGCAGGTGCCCGAACAGCTGGCCGCGCTGGTGCGCTACACCGCGCCCTTCGACATGTCGGGCCACCCCACCATCACGCTGCCCGCGGGTTGCACCGCCGCCGGTCTGCCGGTCGCGGTTCAGCTGGTGGCCGGCCATCTTCGCGAAGACCTTCTGGTGCGCGCCGGCCGCGCCTTCCAGCGCGAAACCGACTGGCACCGGCGGCATCCGGCGCTGTAGGCACGCCTCGCGGCACGGATCCGGCGCGCCGCCACCACGGCGCGCGCCGGGCGCTGCTATCTTGCGGAACGTCGAACCCGAGGACCCGCACCGATGTCATCTTCACCCCCCGACGACCTGCTCAGTGCCGACGCCGTGCGCGACCCCCACGGCTTTTTCCGCCGCCTGCGCGAGCACGACCCGGTGTTCTGGAGCCCGCGCCACAAGGTCTGGATCCTGACCGCGCACGCCGACGTCGAACGCATGCTGCAGGACCGCACGATGTCGACCGAGAAAGGCATCGGCACCTTCCGGCAGCGCATGAACCAGCAGCACGCGCAGCTGCTGCACCATGCGATGAGTCTGCTCGACGGCTGGATGCTGTTTCGCGATCCCCCCGAGCACACGCGCCTGCGCGACCCGGTGCGCCGCGCCTTCACGCCGGCGATGGTCGACCGGCTGGTGCCGCGCATCGAGGGCCACGTGGCCACGCTGCTCGACGGGCTGGGCAATGACTGCGACATGGTGGCCGACTTCGCCCAGCCGCTCACGGCCATGGTGATCTGCGACCTGCTCGGCGTCGACCTCGACGAGCGGGAGTTCCTGCGCGAGTGGGCGCGCGATTTCGGCAAGCTGATCTATGGCGCTTCCTCGCGCGACGGCGACTATCTCGCCGCGGTCGCGCGCGCCGGCAACCGTTTCCACGAGCGATTCGGCGCGCGCATCGCCCGCCAGCGGACCGCCCCCGAGGACACGCTGCTCGGCCACCTGGTGCGAAGCTCGCGCGACGGTGACTGGACCGAAGCGGAAATCCTCGGGGCCTGTTCGATGCTGCTGTTCGCGGGCCACGACACCACGTCGGCGCTGATCTCCTCGGGCATGCGGGCGCTGTTGCTCCATCCCGAGGCCCTCGCGGCGCTGCGCGCCGATCGCGCCCTGCTGCCGTCCGCGGTCGAGGAGCTTCTGCGCCACGACGGGCCCTCGAAGACCTTCATACGCGTCCCGACCGCGCCGTTGCAGCTCGGCGGCCACGAGATTGCCGCGGGCCAGCACCTGTGGCTGAGCATCCTCGGCGCCAACCAGGATCCGGCGGTCTTCGCCGAGCCCGAGCGCCTCGACATCGGCCGCGACCCCAATCCGCACCTCGCCTTCGGCTCGGGCATCCACTTCTGCCTGGGCTCGGCGCTGGCCCGCGCCGAGGCGCGCGCGGCCGTCGGCGCGCTGATCGAGCGCGACCCGCGCATGCGCCTGATGGACGACCCGCACGCCTGGAGCACGACCATCGTCGACCGCTCGCTGCTGCGGCTGCCGATGCGCCTGCAGTAGGTCGGGCTCACGGCCTGAGCCCGGCGCCTGCGACGATGGACGGATCGCAGCCCGCCCGAAAGGCCATGCCATGACCGTCCTGCCCGACACCTTCTGCCTGCGCCCCCGGGACGGCAGCGCCGCCCCGCCGGTCTTCACCGGCGTACGGGCGCGCGGCCGCATCGACGGGCCGCTCTTCACCCTGGACATCCGCCAGGGTTACCGCAACCAGGGCGCTGGCAATCTCGAGGTGGTGTACACCTTCCCGCTGCCCGCGGGCGCGGTGCTGCTCGAGCTCTCGGCCACGCTCGGCGATCGACGCATCGCCTGCGAGATCCTGCCACGCGCCCGGGCCGTTGAGCGCTACGAACACGCGCTCGCCGAGGGTGACGCGCCGGTGCTCCTCGAGAGCCTCGGCGACGGCCTGTACACCGCCAACATCGGCAACCTGAAGCCTGGCGAATCGATCGAACTCGAGCTGCGCTTCGCGCAGCTGCTCGCCATCGAGGCCGGACGGCTGCGCCTGACCATCCCGACCACGATCGCGCCCCGTTTCGGCGCCCCCCTCGCGGCCGGCCTGCAGGCCCAGCAGGTACCGGTGGTCGATCAGGCCGCCGAGCATCCGCTGGCGCTCACCCTGACGGTGCACGGCGAACTGGCCGAGGCCCCGATGATCTGCCCGACCCACACGCTCAATCCCACCCGCGAGGCGCAGGGCCTGCGACTCGATCTCGCCCCCGGCGCGCACCTCGATCGCGACCTCGTGCTGCTGTTCGAACCGCCGCCGGGCCGCACGTCGATGCTGACGCTGGCGCCCGCGATCGCCGCCGATCCCGGCCACGTCGCGCTTGCCGCGTTCGAGATGCCTGCCGCGCCGCCCTCCGACGATCCGATCGCCCTGGTCATGGTGGTCGACTGCTCGGGCTCCATGGAGGGCGCGGGCATCGACTCGGCCCGCCGGGCGCTCACCGGCCTGCTGCCCGCGCTCGGCGAGCGCGACACCATCAGCCTGCTGCGCTTTGGCTCCCGGATGGAGCTGACGCTCGGCCCACGGCCTGCCGACATCGAAGGTCGGCGCGCCCTGCGCCTGGCCATCGGCGCGATGCAGGCCGACCTCGGCGGCACCGAGATCGCCGAGGCGCTCGAGACGGCCTTCGCGCTCGCGCCCCAGGGGCAGGCCGTGGAGCCCGACAGCGCGCGTGCCGGGCGCTGCGTCGACGTGCTGCTCATCACCGACGGCCAGGTCTGGGCACTGGATGCCGCGGTCCGGGCCGCCCGCCGTGGCGGACACCGCATCTTCGCGATCGGGGTCGGCACCGCGCCGGCCGAGGCCGTGCTGCGCGGCATGGTCGAGACGACCGGCGGCGCCTGCGAGTTCGCCACACCGGGCGAGGCCCTGACCGGCGCCGCCACCCGCATGTTGCGGCGCATACGCCAGCGCAGCTGGCGCGACCTGCGGGTCGACTGGGGGGCGGCCGCCGGCACGCCGCGCTGGAGCCTGCCCTTGCCGCTGGGCGCCTTCGGCCAGGATACCGTGCTCGCCCTCGCCGGTTTCGGGTCGCAGGCCCTGCCCCACGACGCCCGTGTGCGGCTGCTCGGTCGCCAGGAAGGCGGCGACGAACACCCGATCGCGGTCACCGAAATCGCCTGCCGTGCCGACAGCGACACGCTCGCCCGGGTGGCGGCGGCCCGGCGCATCCAGGCCCTCGAGGCCGAACGCAGCCAGCGCTACGCCCGCCGCGAGCGCGTGCCCACCGAGGCCGAAGATGCGTACGACCAGACCGCGCAGGCTCTCGCGCTCAGCCACCGGCTGGTAACCGACCTGACCCATGCGGTGCTGGTGCATCAGCGTGCCGACGCCGACCGGGCCACCGATCCGGCACAGCTGCACCGGGTCGCATCGATGCTGGCGGCTGGCTGGCATGGCACGTCGGTCGCGGCGGCTCATGGCGCCCACCCGGGCTATGCGGCATACGACCCCCCTGCCGTGTGGCGCAGCGCAAGGCCCGCGGCGGCCACGGCCGCCTGCGCGCCCCCGCCCTCCCCCAGCCCGCGCGGAATCTACGACCGGATCGCGCAAGCCATCACCAGCAAGCTGCACGCTGCGCCGGGGCCGGCGCCGGCCCCGATGCCGATGCCGATGCCCATGCCCGCGCAGCCGCCACGCTGCCTGCTCGATTTCGCGCGCACGGCCCGGGCCAGCATCGAGCAGGGCCACCCCGACCCGCTGGCCGGCCTGCCCGCCATCGGGGCCCGGACGCAGCTCGACGCCGACGAAGCGCGGGCGCTGGCCGAAGCCCACACCGTGGTGGCCGTCATGGTCCCGGACAACGCCTGGCGCTGGCTGCTGATCGCCATCTGGGCCGCCCGGCGGGGCCACGACGAGGCGCTGGCCGCGTGGCTCGAAGACGTCGCCATCGCGCACCACCTGCCGCCCGCCCTGGGTCAGCAGGTGGAGGCGGCACTCTCGGCGCTGCCGCGAGCCACGGTCA
The DNA here is from genome assembly GCA_044370795.1 of Burkholderiaceae bacterium. GTDB lineage: Bacteria > Pseudomonadota > Gammaproteobacteria > Burkholderiales > Burkholderiaceae_E > Quisquiliibacterium. Next base: position 4,044 of record JBILUW010000151.1, on the reverse strand, counting down.
CCTGACGCCGGCAGCCGCGCGGCGATCGCTCCGTGATCGCCCCGGGCACGCAGATCGGCTCCGGGGTGCGGTGGCCATGACCCGACCAGCGGCCGATCACCGCCCGCCGGCCGGCAGCGCCGGGTTTCGCCGCGGTCTTACCATCGAAGGTAGCCGCTCGCTCGTGTCAGGCGCGCGCGTCGGCGCGGCATTCCGGGTGGTCCGGAGCGGCGCCACCTTCCGGGGTACGACCATGGGATCGAGGATCTTGCCGGTCATCGCAGCGGCGATGCTGATGGGGCCGCTGGCAGCGGCAGCGCAGGTCAGGCTGATCACCGACGAGGAGGCCCGGGCGCCGAGCCAGCCGGCGCCCACCACCCGCGCCATCACCCGCGGCCCCGGGGTGCGCCTGCTGACGCCAACCGAGGTGCCCGCCCGGTCATTCGCGCTGAAGCTGGCCTTCGAGCCGCGTGGCGGCACGGCCATCGATCCACAGAGCCTGCGGGTGGAGTACCTCAAGCAGCCGCCCGTCGACCTCACCCCGCGCGTGCGCGCCGGCCTGCAGGGTCTGGCGATCGAACTGCCCCAGGTCACCGTGCCGGCCGGCCATCATCCGCTGCGCGTCAGCATCCGCGACGCCGAAGGCCGCGAGGGCAGCGCCCTCATCCACCTGACGGCCAGGTGATGGCCACCTCGAGCTACGACTGCCCCTACTGCTGCAGCACGGTGCCGGTCCTGGCCAGCGTCTGCGCCCACTGCGGGCGCGACCTCGTGCTCTTCCGGCCACTCGCCCTGCGGGTGGACGAACTTGCCGGAGAACTCCGCATGCTGCGCGGCGCGGTGGACAGGCTGCAGGCCGCGCTCGTCGATGTCACCCCGTCAGGCGCCGATGAGACCGATGGGGTCGAGCCGGCCATACCGCCGTCGGCAGCCCGACTCTGGGGCGCGGCGCTGGGTCTGCTGATCGCCTGCGCGTTCGCGACCGGCCTGGCGCACTGGCTGCTGCTCTTCGTCTACGACGCGCCGCCGGTGTCGCTGCGCATCGTCACGCTGGTGCTGCCAGCGGCGCTCGCCCTGGCGATGGCCCCCCGACTGCGCCTTGGCTGGCAGACCCACGCCGCGCTGTCGCTGCTCATCGGCATCGCATCGGTGGCCGTCATGCTGGGCATCACCGCGCGCATCGACGACGTGGCCTGGCTGCCCGAGACGCCGCGCGACCTGCGCGAGACCGTCGAGTACACCGCCGCGATCGCGCTGTCGGCCTGGACCGGCCATCTGCTCCACCTGCGTGACCGCGCCGGCGCACGACGGACACGCGCCGCACCTGTCGCCGGCGCCACCGCCCTCGGGGCGCTGCTCGAACGCGACCACAGCGGCCGCGTACGCCTCGGCGCCCTCGCTCACAAGGCGCAGCGTGCCGCCGAGACCGTCGCGCCCGTGGTGTCGGGCGCGATGGCGCTCTACTCCGGCCTCAAGGCCTTCATGGCTTGAGCGCCGGACCGATGCGCCGCAAGCGCGCCAGGGCGTCGCGGTATTCGTGGGCCAGGCTTGCGACGATCTCGCCCGCCGGCGCAATCCGGCGCACCGCGCCCAACCCCTGCCCCGCGCTCCAGGTGTCGACCCAACGCCGCGCGCTGATCGGCCGGTTGGCGTCGTAGTTGCGCTGCGGCGGCGGCGGCAGGTTATCGGGGTCGAGCCCCAGCGAGATCAGCGAGGGTCGCAGCCAGCTCGCGGCGGTGCCCGTGATGCTCGCGCTGACGATGAGATCGTCGATGTCGCAGTCGACAACCATTTGTTTGTAGGCCGGATCGGCGCGGCTCTCGGTGCTGGCGATGAAGCTCGTGCCCATGTAGACGAGATCGGCGCCGGCGGCGATCGCACCCGCCACGCCGCGGCCGTCGCTGATGCCGCCGCCGAGCACGACCAGCCCGTCGAAGAACTCGCGCACGGCGCTGACGAAGGCAAAGGGCGAGAGGCTGCCGGTGTGGCCGCCCGCGCCCGTGCAGATGCAGGCCAGGCCATCGGCGCCCGCGGCGACCGCCTTGCGCGCCAGGCCGATGTTGACGACGTCGGCGATCACCAGCCCGCCGTAGCCGCGCACCACGTCGATCACGGGGCGCGGACCGCCGAGGGCGGTGATCACCACCGGTGGCCTGTAACGGGCGACCAGCGCGAGCTCCTCGGGCAGGCGGGTATTCGACGAGTGGCTCATCAGGTTGACCGCCCAGGTGCCGACCGGCTCGCCCGGACCCGCCGCGGGCATGGCCGCCACGCCCTCGGCGACCGTGCGCATCCAGTCGTCGAGCACCTCGATGGGCCGCGCGTTGGTGGCGGGAAAGGCACCGACGATGCCGGCCCGGCAGGCCGCGAGCGCCAGCTCGGGCCCCGACACGAGGAACATCGGCGCGCACACCACCGGCACGCGCAGGCGCTCGAGCAGGCGCGTGGCGGCCGGCGACGGGCGGGAGGCGGGCACGGCGCTCAGGAGCCGGCAGGCAGCGGGCAGGTGGCGCCCGGCCGCAGGTTGAGATAGCGCCAGCCGCCCTCGACCCGCACCACCGAGGCGGGCGCGCACGCGGCGATCATCGCATCGGCCAGCCGGGCGCCGACCAGCAGCTTGGTCGGTGGTCCGTCGGGCGGAAACGCGTACGCCTCGCGCGGCGCGCTCCCGGCGCCGGCGGGGAGCTCGCGTCCGGAGATCCGCTCGATGAAGATCTCCGGGACCGGGTTGTAGAGGGCCGGGAAATGGCGCATCAGGTGCGAGGGCACGGGCTTGAACGCGAGATAGTCGCCGCGCCAGGTGTTGCCGAAGAGCCCATAGTAGGCCACCACGAGCACCTGCGCGCCGATGACGAAAAGCCCCAAGGCGATGCGTATCGGCGGCGCCAGCGCCTGCAGGCAGACCACGAGCCCGAAGGTAAGCGGCACGCCCAGCCAGTAGGCATAGCGGCTGAAGACGGTGTGGCCGTGATTCCAGTTGGTTGTGGCCAGCGCCGGCAGGGCCATCGCCACGCTGATCGCGATGCAGGCAAGCAGCACCGGACCCGGGCGCGCGACCGCGGCCGCGACGAAGCCCCGGTGCGGACCCGGCCGCGGGGCCGCGCCGGCGGCGACGCGCAAGCCGCGCAGCCACGGCACGGCCAGCAGCGCCGCCGTGAGCGCGATGCCGATGAGGACGCCGGGCGCGGCGACCACCAGCCCCAGATTGAGGTCGAAGTACATCGACATCAGCCGCTGCACGCCGATGAGGCCGGGATCGGCGGCACCGCCGGCGGCGATCGGATTGAGCACGCCCAGGGTGGCGCCGAAGAACAGCGCCGGCAGCGCGGCGATGGCCAGACTCGCGGCCAGGAACGCCAGCAGCGGCGCCAGGCGCGGCGCGTGACGACCGTCCGGGCGGCCGGCAACGCCCGCTGCGGCCCGCCGCGTCGGTGCCCGGGCGCGGCGCGCCTCCCACAGGCCGAGCACGGCGAGGCCGCCGAGCAGCAGCACCAGTGGCGGATTCTGTGTGGCGGCCAACGCGCTCGCCAGCATCGCCGGGCCATACCTGCGGTCGCTTCCCATCATGAGGGCCAGCAGCAGCAGCGAGGCGGTGTACACCTCGGGATGCGACCACCACAGGTAGTAGGTGGTGCCGGTGGTGAGGAACAGGCCGGCGAGCAGCGCCCGCGCGGCTGGCGCAGCCTGCCAGCGCAGCAGCAGGTAGGCGAGCGCGCCCGCGACGAACACGCCGTTGCACAGCGTGAAGGCCAGGGCCGGCGCCTGGCCGATCGCCTGCGCCAGCAGCAGGAAGGGCGCGACCAGCATCGGGTAGAGCCAGAAGTGCCAGCTGTACAGGCGCCCGTCGGGCGCCGTGACGAAACCGCCGCCAAAGCGCAGTGCGCCCACCTGCTGCTCGTTGCCGAAGCGCAGCGCCAACTCGCCCAAGCCCGGGTCGGAGCGCTCGAGCATGCCGGCCACGCGGGCGAGGTCGGCCGGGCGGATCTCGGGCGAAAGGTGGGACGCGAAGGCCTGGGCGTAGAGCAGGTACTCGCGACCGTCGCCGATGATCCGCGAGCGCGGCAG
>JBILUW010000012.1:0-30004 GCA_044370795.1 Burkholderiaceae bacterium | reverse complement strand
GCCTGACCGGGGTTGCCGGCATCGCCGAGGTTCTGACCCGCGACCAGGCGTGCGCGCGTTTCAGCCTGCCGCCCGACCGGGAAGGCGACGTCGCGGTGATCGCAACCGCCGATGCCGTGCTTGGCGCGGCACGCGCCGACCACGACCTCGACGAGCTTCGGGGCGAACGGCTGCGCAGCCACGGCGGCACCACGGAGGCGCGCGTGCCGGTACTCCTGAACGTGCCGATCAATGGGCGTCATCGCGAGCGCAGCCGTGCCGGCCTGCGAAGCTGGGAAGTGTTCGACTACGCAATCAACGGAACTCGCTGAAAGTCATGGCCGAAACCGTGACAGACGCAGCCGCGCCGCTGCCACCCACCGCGAGGGTGGCCGTCTACGACGCGCCGCAGGGTCCGTTCCGCATCGCCAGCTATCCGTTGCGGCAGCCGGGCCCGGGCGAAGCGCTGGCTCGGGTGAGGATGTCGACGATCTGCCGATCCGATATCCACTCATGGCGAGGACATCGGCCTTCGCCTTGTCCGGGGCTGCTCGGCCACGAAATCATCGGCACGGTGGTGGCTCTCGGCCCGGGCGTCGAGCGCGACATGCGCGACGAACCGCTGATGGTCGGCGACCGCATCACTTGGAGCGAGTACTTCGTGCCCGGCCGCAGCCATGCGCGCGAGATCCTCGACATGCCTCACAAGGCACCGGGCGTGGACAAGTACGGTCATATGTCGAGCGACACGGCGCCCCATCATCACGGCGGCTTCGCCGAGTACTGCTACATCCGACCGGACTCCTGGATACTGAAGCTGCCCGACGGTCTGTCGGACGAGGAAGCCACGCCCCTGAACTGCGGCGTAGCCACGATGTGCGCGGTGATCGAAGCCGCCGACATCCGCATCGGCCAGACGGTAGCCATCGTCGGCCTCGGCCTGCTCGGTCTGTACGGCGCGGCCCTCGCGAAGACACGGGGAGCCTCCCGCGTGATCGGCATCGACGGCGAGCCGGGCCGGCGGACTCTGAGCGCGCGCTTCGGCGTCGACCTCGCGCTAGCGCCCGACGCAGCGGGGCAGGCCGCGCGCGGAGTCGATGTCGTGATCGAGGCCTGCGGCGACCCCGCCGCCCTTCCGCAGGCCTTCGACTGGCTGCGCACCGGCGGGCGACTGGTTGTCGCGGGTCTGGTGAGCCCGGGCGCCATCGTTTCCTTGGATGCCAATCTCCTTGTGCGGAAGTGCCTGAGCATGGTGGGGGTGCACAACTATCACCCCCGGCACCTCGAGCAGGCGCTCGCCTTCGTGCTCGCCCAGCGCGAGCGGTTTCCCTTCGCCTGCCTGGTCGATGCCCGCTACCCGCTGGCCGAGGTGGAACGGGCGATGCGTGACGCCGACGCCCGACGCGTGCTGCGCGCGGCGATCGTTCCCTGACGATCTGCACCGCTCTCGCCTACAGCTATCCCGGATACCTTGATGCCCGATCCGATCCTGCTCACCCCCGGTCCGCTCACCACCACGGACGCCACGCGCGTGGCCATGCTTCGCGACTGGGGCTCCTGGGACTCGGCCTTCCACAAGTTGACGGCGGAGGTCTGCGCCGACATCCTCGCGATCGCTCACGGGCAGGCTACTCACGCCTGCGTGCCGATGCAGGGAAGCGGCACCTTCGCCGTCGAGGCCACACTCGGCACGCTGGTGCCACGCGACGCGCGCGCGCTGGTGCTCGACAACGGCGCCTACGCGCAACGTGCGCTGCGCATCCTGCAGGTGCTTGGCCGCCCCGCGGGATCCTTGCGCTTCGCCGAGGACGAGCCAGTCGACTCCGCCAAACTCGACGCCGCGCTCGCGGCCGATCCGATGGTCACCCACGTGGTGCTGGTGCATTGCGAGACCGGCACCGGCATCCTGAACCCGCTCGAACGCGTGGCAGCCACGGTCGCAGCCCATGGGCGCAGGTTGATCGTCGATGCGATGAGTTCGTTCGGCGCGCTGCCGATCGATCTCCGGAAAACGCCGATCGAGGCGGTGGTCGCCGCATCGGGCAAGTGCCTGGAGGGTGTGCCAGGGGTGGGCTTCGTGCTGGCACGCCGCGATGCGATTGCCGCCGCCGCCGGCCGCTGCCATTCGCTCGCTCTCGATCTGCACGACCAGTGGGCCTACCTGGAGCGGACGGCCCAATGGCGCTACACGCCGCCCACGCACGTGGTGGCCGCGCTGCACGCGGCCATAAGGCAGCACCACGCCGAGGGGGGCGTCGCTGCTCGGGGCGAGCGCTATCGGGACAACTGCCAGGTCATGGTGCGAGGCATGCGCCGACTCGGTTTCCGGACGCTGCTACCCGACGAGTTGCAGGCGCCCATCATCGTGACTTTCCATGCACCGTCGCATCCCGGGTGGAGCTTCAGCGAGTTCTACCGGCAGATGCGCGATCGTGGCTTCGTTCTCTATCCCGGCAAACTCACGCAGATCGAGACCTTCCGGGTAGGCTGCATCGGCGCAATCGACTCTGGCGCCATGGCCAGGATGCTCTATGCGGTAGCGGCCGCCCTGACGGCAATGGGCGTGCCCGACGGCCGGAGCGAGACTGCCTGATCATCGGGCGGGGTGCAGCCGCCCTCGCCGGCCTCGCGCCGGGCGAACGGCACCCGACGGCCGAAGGACGGCCTGCAGCCGACCGATTGCGCGCCGATTGCGCGCCAGCGTGAATAAAGTCCGCTTCCGGGCGTTGCAGGGGCCGGCGGGCCGGCGGGAGTGCCAACTATTTCCTCAATATCGGCGGCGGGATCGCGGAACCTAGCCCCAAGCGCAGAACCGCACCACCGCGGAGCGCGACACAAGGGCCAACCGGATGTTCTCTCTGAAGGCTGCCAGCTTCCTGTTCATCGTCGCCCTGCTCGTCGGGGTGGTGTCGATGGAGCGCGGCGTCGACGAGCAGACCGGCAAGGCCTGGGTGAAGTTCAGCATCAGCGATCAAGGTCTCGAGAAGGCACGCATGCTGCTGCTCGATCTGGCCGACAGTGTGCAGTCGCTGCGCGAACGCAACGGGTCGCCGTCAGCGCCGATTGCCCACGCCCCGACCGAGCCCCGCCTGCCGCGCTAGCCCGGCGCACGCGCCGCGCGCTCAGAGCGCATTGACCGGGATCTTCAGATAGGAAACGCCATTGCCCTCGGGCGGTGGCATCTGCCCGGCGCGGATGTTCACCTGGACCGAGGGCAGGATCAGCACGGGCATCGCCAGCGTCGCATCGCGCGTCGTGCGCATCGTGACGAACGCATCCTCCGAGATGCCGTCGTGCACATGGATGTTGGCGGCGCGCTGCTCGGCAACCGTGGTCTGGCAGGCCGGCGGCCGGTCGGTCGGCGGATAGTCGTGGCACATGAACAGCCGCGTATCGCCCGGCAGCGCGAGCAGCTTGCGCACCGACCGGTATAACTGCCGGGCATCGCCCCCGGGGAAGTCGCAGCGGGCGCTGCCCACGTCGGGCAGGAACATGGTGTCGCCGACGAAGACCGCGTCGCCGAACCGGTAGGCGATGCACGCTGGCGTGTGGCCGGGCACGGCCAGCGCCTCGCCGGCGAGGTCGCCGGCGGTGAAGCGCTCGCCGTCGGCGAACAGGTGGTCGAACTGCGCGCCGTCAGTGCGAAATCCGGGCTCGAGGTTGAAGATGCCCTTGAAGACCTCCTGCACGCGGGTGATGCGCTCGCCGATGGCAACCCGGCCGCCCAGTTGCGCGCGCAACCATGGCGCCGCCGACAGGTGGTCGGCGTGGGCGTGGGTTTCGAGGATCCAGTGCACGCGCAGGTTCTGCGCCTTGGCGAACTCGACGAGCGCGGCGGCCGAGCCGGTGCCCGTGCGCCCCGACTTCGGGTCGTAGTCGAGCACCGGATCGACGATGATCGCGGCTCCTCCCGGGCGGTCGTAGACCACATAACTCCAGGTCCAGGTGGCGGGGTCGAAGAAGGCTTGGACGAGAGGGTTCATGGCCAGGATTCCGGACTGAATATAAGTGTTCAATATTATATCAATAGTGATAGTATTTCCATCAGCATCAACCCTCCGCCTGCCGCAACGCAAGCCTCGCCCCATGCTCACCGTCGCCACGCCTCCCGTCGATCCGGCCGCCATGCGGCGCGCCGCCGACGACGCCTGCCGTCTGATGCGCGTGCTGGCCAACCCCGACCGGCTGCTGCTGCTGTGCCAGCTCGCCCAGGGCGACTGCCGGGTCGGCGAGCTCGAGCACGCTTCGGGAATCGTCCAACCCACCCTGTCGCAGCAGCTCGGCGTGCTGCGCGAGGAGGGCCTGGTCGAAGCCGCGCGCGAGGGCAGGCACGTGCGCTACGGCATCCGCAGCCCGCAGGCGCTCGCGCTGCTGCGCGTGCTGCAGGAGCAGTTCTGTCACCCCACCACCACCAGGCAATCATGACCATCGACTGGAACCACTTCACCCCCTGGGCTTCGCTCGCCGGCGGCCTGCTGCTGGGGCTGGCCTCGGCGGCATTCGTGCTGGTCAATGGCCGCATCCTGGGCATCAGCGGCATCGTGGGCGGGTTGCTGCGACCTCGCGCGGGCGACGCCACCTGGCGCATCGCCTTCCTGCTGGGTCTGCTGAGCGCGCCTTTCGCATGGCAGCTGTTCGCCGTGCTGCCCGAGGCCCGGATCGACGCGGGCTGGGGCACGCTGGTGCTCGCCGGCCTGCTGGTGGGTGCCGGCACCCGCTGGGCCTCCGGATGCACCAGCGGCCATGGCGTGTGCGGCCTGTCGCGCCTGTCGCCGCGTTCGCTGGCGGCCACGCTGGCCTTCATGGGCGCGGGCTTTGCCACCGTCTTCGTCGCACGTCATCTCGCCTGACCCGGGAGCCGTCCGTGTCCATGCACCGTTTCTCCGAATTCGCCGTCGGCCTGGTCTTCGGCCTGGGCCTGATGCTCGCCGGCATGACCAACCCCGGCAAGGTCATCGGCTTTCTCGACCTGGCCGGTTCCTGGGATCCGTCGCTCGCGTTCGTGATGGGCGGCGCGATCGCGGTCGGCGCGCTTGCCTTCGCCCTGGCCAGACGGCGCACCGTCGCCTTCCTGGGCGGCGCGATGCACCTGCCCACGGCACGCGACATCGACCGCCGGCTCGTGCTCGGCAGCCTGGGCTTCGGCGTGGGCTGGGGGCTGGCGGGTTTCTGCCCCGGCCCGGCGGTCGTCGCGCTGGCCACCGGCCACCCGAAGGCCGTGGTCTTCATGATCGCGATGCTCGCCGGCATGGCCCTGTTCGAGTTCATCGAGGGGCGGCGCGCATGACCTGCCCGATGCGGCCGCAGCGGGCGCCGGCATGAGACTGCCGCTGCCCGGCTGGCTGCGCACCTATCGGCGCGACTGGCTGGCCGGCGACCTCACCGCGGGCCTGATCGTCACGGTCCTGCTGATTCCCCAGAGCCTCGCCTACGCGATGCTCGCCGGGCTGCCGCCACAGGCCGGCCTCTACGCCAGCATCCTGCCCATCGTGGCCTACGCGCTGCTTGGCACCAGCATGAGCCTGGCCGTCGGCCCGGTCGCCGTGGCCTCGCTCATGACAGCCAGCCTGCTGCAGCCGCTCGCGCCGGCAGGCTCGCCCGAGTACACCGTGCTGGCGGCGCAGCTCGCGCTGCTCTCGGGACTCATGCTGGCCGCCTTCGGCGCGCTGCGGCTGGGCTTTCTTGCTCACTTCCTGAGCCATCCGGTGGTCAGCGGCTTCATCAGTGGCTCGGCGGTCCTGATCGCCGTAGGCCAGCTGCGCCACCTGCTCGGCGTGCGGGCCGAAGGCGCCGGCGTCGTGCAGACCCTGATCGCGCTGTGGCACGCGCTGCCCCAGACCCGCCCCGTGACGCTGGCCATCGGGCTGGGCACGCTCGCCCTGCTGTGGGTGGCGCGGCGCTGGCTGGGCACGGCGCTGGCCGCGCTCGGCATGCCGCGGGCCAGCGCCGACCTGCTCGCACGCCTTGCGCCCATGGTCGCCGTCATCGCCTCCATCGTGCTGGTCGAGGCGCTGAGCCTCGATCGCAGCCACGGGGTGGCGGTGGTGGGCACGGTGCCTCAGGGACTGCCGGTGCTGTCCCTGCCCTGGCCAGGCGCCCAGACGCTGGCCGACCTCTGGACGCCGGCGCTGCTGATCTCGCTGGTGGGCTTCGTCGAGAGCGTATCGGTCGCCCGCGCCCTGGCATTGCGGCGCGGGGCGCAGGCCGAGCGCATCGTACCCGACCGCGAACTGCTCGCTCTGGGCGCGGCCAACCTCACCGCCGGCGCCTGCGGCGGCATGCCGGTGACGGGCGGCTTCGCGCGCTCGGTGGTCAACTTCGCCGCCGGCGCGCGCACCCCGCTTGCCGGAATCGTGTCAGCGGCCCTGATGGCCATCGTCATCGCCACCATGACCGGCCTGCTGAGCAGCCTGCCCCATGCGGTGCTGGCCGCCACCATCATCGTCGCGGTCACGGCACTGATCGACACCGAGACCCTGCGCGAGGCCTGGCACTACGACCGCGCCGACGCGCTCGCGCTGCTGGCAACCGCCGGCGGCGTGGTGCTGCTGGGCGTGGAGGCCGGCATCCTGCTGGGCGTGGCGCTGTCCCTGGGCGTGCTGGTGTGGCGCAGCAGCCATCCGCACATCGCCGTCATCGGCCGCGTGCCCGGCAGCGAGCACTTTCGCAACGTCCGCCGTCATGCGGTCCAGACCGTGCCCGGGCTGCTCGCGATCCGGGTCGACGAAAGCCTCTACTTCGCCAACGCCAGCACCTTCGAGGAACGGGTCGAGGCGCTGGTCGCCCAGGACCCGGCAGTGCGGCGCGTGCTGCTGGTATGCTCGGCGGTCAATCAGATCGACACGACCGCGCTGGGCGTGCTCACCCGGCTCGAGCGCACGCTCGACGGGCGCGGCATCCTGCTCTGGCTCTCCGAGGTCAAGGGCCCGGTCATGGACCGCCTGACCGACACCGAGCTCGGCCAGCGTCTGCGCGGGCGCACTTTCCTGAGCACCCACGAAGCCTTCGTCGTCGCATCCCGAGACGCGGCGCCGCCCACCGAATCGCCATGACGCCCACCTTGCCAGCCCCCCCCGACGCCGCGCCGCTGCGCGAGCGCCTGCGTGCCGGCGAGCTCGTCGCCGGCCCCATGATCTTCGAGTTCTTCTCGCCGGGCATCGCGCGCATCGCGCGCGCGGCGGGCGCCGACTTCGTCCTCTACGACATGGAGCACAGCGGCGCCGACATCGAAACCATCAAGACCCAGTGCGCGGTATGCGCTGGCGCCGGCATCGCTCCGGTGGTCCGGGTGCCGCACCACGGCTACAGCGAGGTCGCGCGCGCGCTCGACGCCGGTGCCCACGGCGTGATGGTGCCCATGGTGAACGACGCAGCCCAGGCGGCCGAGCTGGTGTCGTTCACCCGCTACCCGCCGCGCGGGCTGCGCGGCGCGGCCTTCGGACTGGCCCACGACGGCTACGTGGCAGGCCGCCCGCGCGACAAGATCGCCGCCGCCGAGGCCCGCACCGTGGTGCTCGCCATGATCGAGAACGCGAACGGCCTCGCCAACGTCGACGCCATCGCCGCGGTCGACGGGGTCGACGTGCTCTTCCTGGGTCACTTCGACCTCACCAACTTCCTCGGCATCCCCGGCGAGTTCGACCACCCGCGCTTCGAGCAGGCGCTGCAGGCCATCGGCGCGGCCGCCCGGCGCCACGGCAAGGTGGCCGCCACCATGGCCGCCGACGAGGCCTGGGCGCGGCGGCTGCACGCCCACGGTTTCCGGATGTTCGCCAGCGGCATCGACGTGCAGCTGTTCCAGCAGGCGCTCGCGGGCGGACTGCGCGGGCTGCGCGCCCTCGGGTGAGCGCGCCGCGCGCTGGGCCCGGGCCGGCCGCGCGCGGCATGGTCCTGGGCGCGGCGGCGCTGCTGGCCGCCGTGCTGCTCGCCTTCGCGGCGGGGCGCTATCCGGTATCGCCTGCCGAGCTGCTGCGCGCGCTCGCCGCCGCGGCCGGCATCCCCGGCGTCGATCCCGTCGACGAGACCACGCACGGCATCCTGTTCGCGGTGCGCGGCCCGCGCGTGCTGGCGGCGGTCATGGTGGGCGCGGCGCTGGCCGCGGCCGGCGTGGCCTTCCAGGCGCTGTTTCGCAATCCCCTGGTGTCGCCCGACATCCTGGGCGCCTCGTCGGGCGCGGCGCTGGGCGCCATGATCGGCATCTTCGTCTCGCTGGGCGGGCCGGGCATCCAGCTGTGCGCCTTCGCCGGCGGCCTCGCGGCGGTCGCGCTGGTGGGCTGGGTGGGAGCCGGCGCGCGCGGGCTCGAGCCGCTGCTCGGTCTGCTGCTGGCGGGGCTGGTGGTCGGGGCGCTGCTGGCCGCGGGCGTGGGCCTGCTCAAGGCGATCGCCGATCCGCACGACCAGCTGCCGGCCATGACCTTCTGGTTGCTCGGCAGCCTGGCGGGCGCGAGCCCCGCCAGCCTCGTGCCGCTGGCGCTCGCGGTAGCGTTAGGCGGCGCCACGCTGTTCGCCCTGCGCTGGCGCCTCGACGTGCTCGCGCTGCCCGCCGACGAGGCGCGCGCCCTCGGAGCCCCGGTGGCCACCCTGCGGCTGGCCGTCATCGCCAGCGCCACCCTGGTCACGGCGGCATGCGTCAGCGCGGCCGGCATCGTCGGCTGGATCGGCCTGGTGGTGCCGCATCTGGCGCGGCTGATCGCCGGCCCCTCGTTCGCGCGGCTGCTGCCGCTGTCGGCGCTGCTGGGCGCCGGACTGCTGCTCGTGGTCGACACCGGTGCGCGCACCCTGGCCGAGGTCGAGATCCCGCTGGGCGTGCTCACCGCGGTGGTCGGTGCGCCGTGCTTTCTCTGGCTGCTGCGGGCGGCGGGCCGACGTCAGCCATGACGCTGCAGGCGCGCAACCTCGCCATCGGCCACCACGAGCACCTGCTCGGCGACGGGTACACGCTGGCCTTGCGTCCGGGCGCGGTGCTCGCGCTGCTGGGCCCCAACGGGGCGGGCAAGAGCACGCTGGTGCGCACCCTGCTGGGCCTGCTGCCGGCGCTGGGCGGCAGCATCGAGCTCGAAGGCCGGCCGCTGGCGGCGCTGGGCGAGCGCGAGCGCGCGCGGGCAATCGCATGGGTGCCGCAGCATGCCGCCGGCAGCTTCGACTGGCCGGTTCGCGATCTGGTCATGATGGGGCGCACCGCGCACGCGGGGCTGCTGGGCGCGCCCTCGGCGGCCGACCGAGCGGCAGTGGCCGAGGCGCTCGAGCGGCTGGACATCGCGGCGCTGGCCGACCGGCCGCTGTCGCGGCTGTCGGGCGGGGAGTGCCAGCTGGCGCTGGTCGCGCGCGCTATCGCCCAGCAGGCCCGCTACGTGCTCCTCGACGAACCGACGGCCAGCCTCGATTTCGGCAACCAGGCGCGCGTGCTGCGCGAAATCCGCCGGCTGGCCGACCTGGGCCTGGGCGTGCTGTTCACCACCCACGATCCCAACCACGCGCTGCGCGCGGCCGACGATGCGCTGCTGGTGCGCGCCGGCCGTCCGCTGGCCTTCGGGCCGGCCGCGCGAGTCATCGACGCGGCCGCGCTGGCCGAGCTCTACGGCGTGCCCGTGCGCGAGTGGCGCGGCGACGACGGCGAGCGGGCGTACTCGGCAGCCTGAGCGGCGGACCGATTTTCGCCGCCGCCCGATCGGCAAGCGCGGGGGCAAGGCGCATCATGGCGGGTGGTCGGCCTCGCGGCCGAATCCAGGAGACCGAAAGCATGCGCACCCTCGAATTCGGCTGGTTCCTGCCCACCTCGGGCGACACCGTCAGCTACGGCCGCAAGGACGGCCACCTTCCGCCCTCGATGGAGGCGTTCGAGCGCATCGCGCGGGCGGCCGAGGAGTCGGGCTTCGAGTACCTGCTGGTGCCGGTGTCATCCACCTGCTGGGACGCCTACATCAGCTCGGCGATGGTGCTGGCGCGCACCGAGCGCATCCGGATGCTGGTCGCGGCGCGGCCCGGCTACGTCAATCCGGTGCTGCTCGCACGCATGGTCGGCGCGATGGAGCAGCTCTCGGGCGGCGGCCGGGTGGCGGTCAACCTGATCGCGGGCCAGAGCGACACCGAGGCACTCCAGGATGGCATCACGCTGGCCAAGGAGGACCGCTACGCGCACATGGACGAGGACGTCACCATCATGAAGCGGCTGTGGAGCGACGGCACGCCCTTCCACTTCGATGGCCGCTTCACGAAGCTGCAGGGCGCGCGGATCGCGCCGCGGCCGACGCGGCCACCGCGCTTTTACCTGGGCGGGGGCTCGATGGAAGCCTGGGAGGTGTCGGCGAAGCACTCCGACGTGCACCTGTTCTGGGGCGATACCGTCGAGGCCATCGCGGCCAACATGATCACCATCCGCGAGATGGCGGCTCGCCATGGCCGCGCCCACGAGATCGGCTTCGGCATGCGGCTGCAGATGTGCTGTCGCGAGACCGAGGAGGAGGCCTGGGCCGCGGCGCACGCGCTGCTCGAGGGCGTCACCGAATCGCAGACCGACTTCATCCGCCGCTACTACGGCAGTTCGGCCGCCAACCGCCGGGTGCAGCAACTCGCGCAGGAGCACGGCGAACTGATCGCTCCGCACCTCTGGACCGGCATCACCCGGGTGCGCCCGGGCGCGGGCATCGTGGTGGTGGGCAATCCGCAGCAGTGCGCCGACACGCTGCAGCAGTTCATCGACCTCGGCTGCCACTCGTTCTGCCTGTCGGGCTATCTGCACGACGACGAGGCCCGCCGCTTCGCCCGCTGGGTGCGCCCGCTGCTCGCGCAGCGCAACCCCGGACGCATGCCCGAGGACAGGCAGGCTGTTGCCGCCTGAGCGCCGATCACCCGGTCACGGCAGCGCCGCCGGCCCGGGCGGCCGCGCACCGCCGCCGCTCAGCGCCCCTTGAACACCGGCGCGCGCTTCTCCAGAAAGCTCGCCACGCCTTCCTTGTGATCCTCCGTGCGCGCCAGGCGCCGGATGCTGTCGATCGCCCAGCCGCCGATCTCGCGCGGATCGCCGTAGGCGCTGCGCTGCAGCCCGCGCTTGAGCGCCTGCACCGCCAGCGGCGGGTTGGCGGCGATGCGCGCGGCCAGCGCCTGCGCGGCCGCGAGCAGTTCGGCATGCGGCACCACGCGCCCGACCAGCCCGATGCGCAGGGCCTCGGCGGCATCGATGATGTCGCCGGTGAAGAGCAGCTCGGCCGCCTTCTCGGGCCCGACCAGCGCCGGCAGCCGGTAGAAGCCGCCGACGTCGCACGACAGGCCGCGGCGCACGAACATCTCCGAGAACTTCGCCAGTTCCGAGGCGATGCGGAAGTCGGCAAACAGGGCAAGCTCCGTACCCCAGCCGATGGCCGCGCCGTTGACCGCGGCGATCACCGGCTTGCCGCACTCGAGCGCGGCGATGGCCGCCGGCGTGGGCGGGTTGTGGACGACGCCGGCGCCCCGATCGGCGATGCCGCCGCCGGGTGCGGCCATGATCTCGGCCACGTCGTCGCCCGAGCAGAAGGCCGGGTCGGCGCCGGTGACGATCACGCAGCGCACCTCGGGGTCGAGGTGGGCATGGCGAAACGACCACTCGAGCTCATCGTAGGCGCGCCAGTTCAGCGCATTGCGCCGCTGCGGCCGGTTCAGCGTGACCGTGAGGACGTGGTCGTGCAGCGCGTAGCCGGTGTGGATGAAATCGGCCGGCGCGATCGGGGACTTGGGCAGCATCGGAAACTCCAGGAACGGGCGAGGCTCACTTCAGGGAGCCGACCTCGCGCACCATCGTGCTCCAGCGGGCGCGCTCCTGCGCGATGTAGTCACGGAACTGTTCGGGCGAGCCGGGCATCGAACGGCCACCGCTGTCGCGCACCCGCCGGGCGATGTCGGGATCGGCGAGCGCCGCGTTGAGGGTGCGGTTCAGCGTGGCCACCGCCTCGGGCGGCGTGCCGGCCGGCCCGAACAGGCCCACCCAGCTCACCATCGCCGGGCCCGGGTAGCCGGCCTCGGCAACCGTGGGTACGTCCGGCAGCAGCTCGCTGCGCTGCGTGCCGATGGCGGCGATCGGCCGGATGCGGCCGTCGCGAATGAAGGGCATGGCCAGCGTGACCGTGATGTTGGCCATGTCGACGCGGCCCTGCAGCATGTCGGCCACCGCCGGCCCCTCGCCCGGATACGGCACATGGGTGAGCGAAACGCCGCCAGCCACCTTGTGCAGATAGGCCGAGAACAGATGGATGGCGCCGCGCACGCCGGTCGACATGTACGAGATCGACTCGGGCTTGCCGCGCGCCGCCTCGAGGATCTCGCGCAGCGTGCGATAGGGGCTCGCGGCCGGCACCACCAGCAGGAAGTCCTGCGTGGCCACGTGGCCGATCGGCACGAAATCGCGCTCGGGGTCGTAGTTCAGGCCCGGCGTGGTCAGGGGCACCACCACCTGCGAGCCCGCGCTGCCCAGCAGCACCGTGTAGCCGTCGGGGGCGGCGCGGGCCACCACCGCCGCACCCAGCGCGCCGGCGGCGCCGCCGCGGTTCTCGATGACGATCGGCTGGCCGAGCGCCGTCTGCATGCGCGCGCCGACCGCGCGCGCCAGGATGTCGTAGCCGCCGCCGGCCGCGAAGGGCACGACCAGCCGGACAGGCTTGGTGGGCCAGGCCTGGGCGCGCGCCGGGCCGCCAGCCAGCAGCGCCGCGCCCGCGGCCAGCCCGCCGAGCAGACGCCGGCGTGCGGCCGATCGATGCGGGGACACCCGTTCGGGCATGACCGTTGCGTTCACAACCATAGGATCTTCTTCCGGTAGTCGAGGTCGGTGAGCAGCGGCTGCGCCGGCCCCTGATGGAACACCGCGCCACGCTCGAGCGCGAACACGCGGTCGGCCAGCGCCAGCACGAGGTCGAGATTGTGCTCGACGATGACGATCGAGACCTCGCTGCGCAGGCGGTCGAATACGGTGAACAGGTCCTGAACGACCGCCGGCGCCAGCCCCTCGAAGGGCTCGTCGAGCATCAGCAGCTTGACGTTGCCTGACAGCGCGCGCGCCACCGCGACCATCTGCTGCTCGCCACCCGACAGGTAGTCGGCGGCAGTGTCCATGCGCTCGCGCAGGCGCGGGAAGTACTCGAGGATGCGCGCTTCGTCCCAGATCACGCCGCCCACCGACGGATCACGCCGGCGCAGCCGGCCGAGCGCCAGATTGTCGCGCACCGTCATGCCTGCAAACAGGCCCCGGCCCTGCGGCACGTAACCAATGCCCAGCCGGGCGATCGCCGGCGCGTCGAGCCCCGCGATCGGCTTGCCCTCGAGCGTGATGCTGCCCGAGGCCGGCGCGACCAGCCCGACCAGCGTCTTGAGCAGCGTCGACTTGCCCGCGCCGTTGCGCCCGAGCAGCGCCACGATCTCGCCACGGCGCACCTCGAGCGTGGCGCTGTTCAGGATGTGACTCTTGCCGTAGTAGGCATCGACCCCCTCGCAGGCGAGCAGCACCTCGCCCTCGGTCGAGGCGTTGGCCACCCGTCCGGTCACGGGCGGGGTGCCGGTGCCGGTGTAGACCTCCTGCACCCGGCGGTCGGCGCGCGCCTCGTCGGGCGTGCCGGCCATCAGCACCTCGCCCTGGTTCATCACGGTCACGCGTTGCGAGAAGCCCAGCACGCGGTCGATGTCGTGCTCGACGATCAGCACCGGCACGCCCTCGGCCACCTTGCGCACCAGGCGCGACACGCGCTCGCGCTCGGCCGCGGCCAGGCCCGCCAGCGGCTCATCGAGCAGCAGCACCCGGGGCTGGCTCGCGAGCGCGATGCCCAGGTCGACCAGCCGCTGCCCGCCGTACGACAGCGACCCGGCCTCGGCGCGCTCGATGCCCAGCAGCCCGAGGAACTCGAGCAACTCGCGGGTCTGTGCGTTGACCGCGTCGAAGGACGCGACGTCGCGCCAGGGGTTGAAGCGCCCGGGGTGCCTGGCCTGCACCGACAGCCGCAGGTTCTCCTCGATGCTCAGGCCCTTGAAGAGGTTGGTGATCTGGAACGAGCGCGCCAGCCCCATGCGGCAGATCGCGTGCGGGCTCAGCCCGGCGATGGGCTGGCCGTGCAGCGTGATGCTGCCGCGGTCCGGGGCGAACATGCCGGAGATGAGATTGAAGGCGGTGGTCTTGCCGGCGCCGTTGGGGCCGATCAGGGCGTGGATCTCGCCGGCGCGCAGCGCGATGCTGGTGTCGACCACCGCGCGAATGCCGCCGAACTGCCGCGCCAGGCCCTGCGCCGCCAGCACCTCGGTGCCGGCCGGCACGCGCTGCGGATCGCCGCGCAGGAAGGCAGGCAGCGGCAGGCCCTCGACGATGCGCCGGCCGCTCATCGCGGCATCGACCGTGGGGTCGGGGCGCCAGCGCCGGCGCAGCTGCGCCCAGGCGCCGACCAGCCCGGTGGGCGAGAACATCACGAAGGACACGAACAGCAGCCCGAACCAGAGCAGCCAGTTCGAGGTGAAGATCGACAGATACTCGCGAAACAGCAGGTAGAAGAGCGCGCCCAGCGCCGGGCCGAGCAGGCTGCGCATGCCGCCGATCACGACCATCGCCAGCAGCTCGCCCGAGAACACCACCGAGGTGACCTCGGCCGACGTGAAGCGGTGCAGGAAGGCGAGCAGCGCCCCCGACATGCCGGTGACCGTGGCCGAGACCACGAAGGCGATCAGCTTGTAGCGGTTGGTGTCATAGCCCTGGAAAGTGGCCCGCTGCTCGTTCTCGCGGATCGCGACCAGCACGTGGCCGATCGGCGAGCGCAGCAGCCGGTTCAGCACGAACACCAGCGTCAGGCCGATCAGGCTGACCAGCACCAGGAAGACCACCGGATCGTCGAGGTTCACCGGGCCGATCGCCGGGCGCACGATGCCGCCCAGCCCCGACTCGCCGCCGGTCAGGGCCGTCCAGCGAAAGCAGACCGCGAAGGTGAGCGCCGACAGCGCCAGCGTGAGCAGCGAAAAGTAGACGCCGCGCCGGCGCAGGATCAGGAAGCCGAAGACGGTGGCCAGCAGCGCGATGAACACGATCGCGAACAGCATGGGCGCGACGAACGAGCCCTTGAACAGGTGCAGGTGGGCGAGCGCCGCGGCGTAGGCGCCGATGCCGAACCAGGCGCCGTGGCCGAAGGACGTCAGGCCGGTGAACCCGACCAGCAGGTTCAGGCCGATCGCGGCCATCGCGTAGATGATCAGATCGGTGGCCGAGGTAAGCGTCAGGCCGATGGCCTGCAGCGCGAAGGGCGCGATCAGCAGGGCGAGCGCTGCCTGCCAGAGCGGAACGAGGGCGGGGGACGGCTTCATGGCAGGCTCAGTCGAAGCGCTCGATGCGCTCGCCGAGCAGGCCGCGGGGCCTGAACAGCAGCACGAGGATCATCAGCACGTACATCGAAGCCTCGCCCGCGGGCGGAAAGAAGTGGATGGTGATGCCCCGGACCACGCCGACCAGCACCGCGGCCAGCACCACGCCCCAGAAGCTGCCCAGCCCGCCGATCACCACCACCACGAAGGCCGCGGTCATGATCTCGGAGCCCATCGCCGGATGCACGCCCGCGATCGGCGAGAACAGCACGCCGGCGAGCGCGGCCAGCCCCACGCCGATCACCACCACGCCGGTCATGTAGGGCTGCAGCCGGATGCCCAGCGCCGCCACCATGTCGGGCTTCTGCACGCCGGCGCGCACCACCAGACCGAAGGCGGTGCGGTTGAGCAGCAGCCAGATGGCGGTGAGCGCGAGCACCACCACCCCGAGCATGACCAGCCGATAGCGCGAGTACAGGAACTCGCCCACCGCGATGTTGCCGCGCAGCGCCTGCGGCATCGATGCCGGCAGCGGCGCCGCGCCCCAGATCATGCGGATCAGCTGCTCGACCACCATCGCCAGACCGAACGTGAGCAGCAGGCCGATGATCGGGTCGGCGGTGTAGAAGCGGCGCAGCAGGAAGCGTTCGAAGGCGATGCCCAGCAGGCCGACCAGCACCGGCGAGGCGATGAGCGCGCCACCGAAACCAGCGACCTTGGCGATCTCGACGGCGAAGTAGGCGCCCAGCGCGTAGAACGCGCCGTGGGCCAGGTTCACGATGCCGCCCAGGCTGAAGATCATCGACAGGCCCAGCGCGATCAGCAGGTAGTACCCGCCGACCAGCAGCCCGTTGATGATCTGCTCGAGCAGAAAGATGGCAGCCATGCGATGCGATGGAAGACGTCCGCGGGCGGACGGGATCAGGCCGGGGCGCCCGGGCCGCCGCCGCGCGCCGGCGCAGCGCGCGCGACGCGGGACAGGCCGCCCGGCCGCGTGCCGCTCAGGCCATCTTGCAGTCGTTTTCCTCGCGGGTGGGCGCGAGCGTCTCGAGTTTCGCGTTGTCGCCGGGCAGGGGGGCGCTCAGCTGCATGAAGTCCCACTTGTTGGCGGCCCGGCCCTTGGGCTTGGGCGTCATCGTGTACATCTCCTGCATCAGCTGGTGATCCCAGGCGCGGAAGTAGCCACGACGGCCCTTCAGGATGTCGAACTGCGGCTCCTTCTCGAGATGCGCGATCAGCCGCTCGGAGTCGATCGACTTGATCTCGTTCATCGACTGCACCAGCAACTTCAGCGTGAAGTACTCGGCAGCGGCCTGGTCCTCGGGCGGCTTGCCGTGCTTCGCGGTGAAGGCCGACACGAAGGCCTTGGCCGACGGGCTGTTCACGTCCGGATGCCAGCGCACCGGCCACGTGCCGGCGAAGTTCTCGACCCCGGCCGCCCAGGCCATCGCCGGCGCCATGTCGAAGCCCACCAGCGGGTACTGCAGGCCGAACTCGGCATACTGCTTGATGAAGTTGGCCACCTGCAGCCCGGCCAGGTTCGACACCACGACATCGGGCCGCGCCTGGCGGATCTTCAGCAGGAAGGGGCTGAAGTCGGTGGCGTCGGTGGCCACCAGGACGTTCTCGATCAGGTCGCCCTTGTTGGCGGCCAGGAAGCGACGGCCCACGCGCAGCAGGTCATGGCCGAACGCGTAGTCGGCCGTCAGGCTGAACCAGCGCTTGCCCGAGACCATGTTGTTGCGCAGCAGCGCGGTGGCCACCGCATTCACGTACATCGTGTTGGCGGCCTCGACGTGAAACATGTAGCGGTTGCAGCTCTTGCCGCGGATCTCGTCGGAGTTGCCGCCGGTGTTCACGAAGATCTTGCGGTTGCGCGCGGCGACCTGCGAGATCGCCATGCACGAGGCCGACGAGATCTCGCCGAACAGCAGGATGGCGCCGTCGCGCTCGAGCTGGCGCTGGGCCTTGCTCGACGCGGTGGCCGGATTGACCGAATCCTCGGACAGCAGCTCGATCTCGCGGCCGAGCAGCCCGCCCGCCTTGTTGAGCTCCTCGACGGCCATCTTCACGCCGAGCACGGCGTACTCGCCGACCGTGCCCAGAAAGCCGGTCTGCGGGGTCAGGTGACCGATGCGGATCTTGTCGGACTGGGCGTGGACGATCGCGGGAAAACCGGTGATGGCGGTGGCTGCGCCGGCCGCAATAACCTTGCGGCGCACGGGGGACGGATGGTCGTTGCTCATCGGGACGCTCCTCGGGTGGGTGACGGGACGGACCCGCTGAAACGGGCTTTCTTGATCTTTGATCAAATATTGCATCGTGGGACAATGGCGTCAATCGCCGCGGACGGGTCGTTGGCCCGATTTCCCGCTGCCGCGAGGTTGCAGTCCATGAGCACCGCCCTACTCGAACTCGCCCGGCCGATTGCCCATGAGTCGCTTTCGCAGCGCGTCTACCGCGATCTGCGAGAACTGCTGATCGCCGGTCAGTTGCGTCCCGGAGAGCGCCTCACCCTCGACTCCGTGGCCCGGGCGCTGGGCACCAGTCACATGCCGGTGCGCGAGGCCATCCGCCACCTCGCCGCCGAGCGCGCACTCGAGATCCTGCCCAACCGCACGGTGAGGGTGCCGCTGATGAGCCGCGCCCGCTTCCGCGAGATGCTGGCCACGCGCCTGCTGCTCGAGGGCGAGGCCGTCGAGCAGGCTGCGCGGCGCATCGACCCCGCAAAGCTGGCCGGCGCGCGCCGGCTCAGCGATGCCTTCGGCGAGGCGATCCGCAGCAGCGAGCCCGACATCGGCGAGCTCATCCGGGTCAACAAGGCGCTGCACTTCACCGTCTACGAGGCTGCCGGCAACCGGGTGCTGCTCGAGGTCATCGAGTCGCTCTGGCTGCAGATCGGCCCCGTCATCAACCTCGATCTGCGCAGCGGCTCCCGACGCCTGGCCGAGGCCACCGCCGCCACCCACCACGACCGCCTGGTCGCCGCGCTCGAAGCCCGCGACCCGCAGGCCGCGCGGCACGCGCTCGAAGACGACCTGCGCAGCGCGGCCGAGGTCATCCTGGCCGGCGACGGACTGACCGACTCGCCGTGAGGCCCAGCCCGTGGCATCCTCGGAGGCACCGCCGCGGTAGCGGCCCGACCCTCCTCACACGATGCTCGAAGCCCCCACCGCACCGGGCGCCCGCCACGTCGACCTCTACTGGGACGCGGGCAGCACCAACAGCTACTTCGCGCTCAAGCTGATCGAGCCGGTGCTGGCGCGCACCGGCGCCTCGCTGGCGCTGCATCCGTTCAACCTCGGCCACGTGTTCCGGCTGCACAACTACGTGCTGATGGACGAGCCGCCGGCCAAGATCGCCAACCGCATCCGCGACCTGCATCGGTGGGCAGCTCGTCACCGGCTGCCCTTTCGCATGCCCGACGTGTTCCCGATCAAGACCAGCCGCGCGCTGCGCGGCTCGCTGGCGATGCGCCGCCGCGGCCTGGAGCACGCCTACGTGCGCGATCTGATGGCCGCCTACTGGGAGCGCAACGACGCCGGCATCGCCGATTACCCGGGCCTTGCGCCCATCGTGCGCGCGCTCGGCGTCGACCCGCGTGAATTCGAGGCCGAATGCGAGAGCCCCGACATCCGCCAGGCGCTCGTCGAGCACACCGACCGGGCGCTGGCGCGCGGGGTCTTCGGCGTGCCGATGATGGCGATCGGCAGCGAGCTCTTCTGGGGCAAGGACCGCATGGACTTCGTCGAGGAGGAGCTGTTGCGCAGGCCCGCGGCCGCCGACGGCGGCACCGGCCCCATCGCCGGCGCGGCAAGCGCCTCGACCACCGCGGGCAGCGCGCGATGAGCGAGCGCACCACCCTGCTCGACGGCCTGCGCCGGCAGCTGCGTATCCGCCCCCACGCCCCCGCGTTCACGGTCGGCGCGCGCACCCTCAGCTTTGCCGACGTCGATGCCCACGCCGCGCGCATCGCCGGGGCGCTGCGCGCCCTCGGCGTGGGCCCCGGCGAGCGCGTGGCCTGCCTCACGCGGCAGCCCCTCGAGTGCCTGCTGCTCACGCTGGCCGCGCTGCGCGTGGGCGCGGTGTGCATGCCCGTCAACTGGCGGCTGGCCGCACCCGAGATCGCCTACATCGTCGACCACGGCCAGGCGGGCTTTCTGATGGTCGATGAGGCCTTCGTCGCCACGGCGCGGCAGGCCGGCCTGGCCGGGCCGCGGGCCATCGTATGCACCGAGCGCGCGCACGACGGCCTGCCCGGCTTTGCCGACTGGTACGCGGCGGCCGCGCCGCTGGCACCGGCCGACGATGTGGCCGCGAGCCCCGACGACGCGGCGCTGCAGCTCTACTCCTCGGGCACCACCGGCCTGCCCAAGGGCGTGGTGCTCACGCACCGCGGCCTCGTCTCGAGCGCGCAGACCGTCGAGCAGGGCTGGGGCTTCACCCCCGACAGCGTGCTCGGCAACCCGCTGCCCACCTTCCACGTCGCCGGCATGACGATGCTGCTGCAGACCGTCCACAGCGGCTGCCGCAGCGTGCTGTTCGCAGAGTTCGACCCCTCCGGCTTCAACGCCGCAATCGGCGCGCACCGGATCACCCACGCCTTCCTCGTGCCGGCGATGCTGCTCTTCATGCTGCAGGCGCCCGGCGTCGAGCAGGGCAGCTACGGCTCGATGCAGCTGATCGCCTACGGCGGCTCGCCGATCAGCGAGCGCGTGCTCGTCGATGCGATGCGCACCTTCGGCTGCCGGTTCCTGCAGACCTACGGCCTGACCGAAGTGTCGGGCCCGGGCACCTTCCTGATGCCCGACGACCACCAGCCCGGCGGCGAGCGCGCGCACCTGCTGCGCTCGGCCGGCAAGCCCGCCGGTGGCGCGCGCGTGCGCATCGTCGACCCGCTCACCCGCGCCGATGTGCCCGAGGGCAGCGTGGGCGAAATCTGGATCGAGACCGTCCGCAACCTGAAGGAATACTGGCGCAACCCGCAGGCGAGCGCCGATGCCTTCCCCGAGGGCCGCAACGAACGCGGCGGCTGGTTTCGCACCGGCGACGCCGGCTATCTGAAGGACGGCTATCTCTACATCCACGACCGGGTGAAGGACATGATCATCTCGGGCGGCGAGAACATCTATCCCGCCGAGGTCGAGAACGTGCTGATGCAGCACCCCGCCGTGGCCGACGGAGCCATCATCGGCGTGCCCGACGAGCGCTGGGGCGAGGCGGTCAAGGCCTGCGTGGTGCTGCGCCCGGGAGCCGCCGCGTCCGGGCAGGAGATCATCGACTTCATCCGCAGCCGCCTGGCCCACTACAAATGCCCGAAGTCGATCGACTTCGTCGACACGCTGCCGCGCAACCCCAGCGGCAAGCTGCTCAAGCGCGTGCTGCGCGAACCCTACTGGGCCGGCCGCGACCGCCAGGTGGCCTGAGATCGGAGCCCGGCCGCGCCCCGCCCGCGCGCACCGCGCCCGGCTGCGGTGCGGGCCCGGTGCGCGCACCGCACCACGCTTGCGCCGGGCGCCATCGTGCTTGACACGGGAAAGAGGGGGTGAAGATACTGCGGCGCTCCACACGTTGAACCTGGGCGAGGGCGCATGGTCTTTCTGGCGTGGTTGCTGGGCATCGCCGCTGCGGTCGTAGCGATCGCGATAGCGGTCGTCTTCCTCAACAGCTTCTACCGGAAGTCGTCGCGCGACGTCGCACTCATCCGCACCGGCTTCGGCGGGCAGCAGATCGTGATCTCGGGCGGCTGCCTCGCGCTGCCGTTCCTGCACAAGATCGACGAGATCAACATGCGCACCATCCGCATCGAGGTGCGGCGGGTCGGCGACAAGTCGCTGATCACCGAAGACCGCATGCGGGTCGACGCCGAGCTCGAGTTCTACGTGCGCGTGCAGCCCAGCGTCGAGGGCATCGCCACCGCCGCGCAGGCCCTGGGCGCCCGTGCCTTCACCCCGGACGGCATCCGCAACCTCCTCGAAGGCCGCTTCGTCGACGCGGTGCAGGCCGTGGCCGCCGAGCAGACCATGGACTCGCTGCACGAGAAGCGCGGCGAGTTCGTCCGCCTGGTCAGCGCGCTGCTCGGCGAGAACCTCGCCCGCGCCGGCCTGCAGCTCGACTCCGTCTCGCTCACCCGCCTCGACCAGGCAGCTTTTGCATCGCTCGACGAGAACAACGCGTTCAACGCGGTCGGGATGCGCAAGCTCGCCGAGATCATCGCGGTCAACAAGAAAAAGCGCGCCGAGATCGAGGCCGACGCCGACATCTCGGTGCGCCAGACCCAGCTCGCCGCCACCAAACAGCGCCTCGAGCTCGGCACGGAGGAGGAGCAGGCCCAGATCCGCCAGCGGCTCGAGCTCGACAAGGTGCGCGCCGCCAGCGACGCCGAAGCGGCGCGCGCCCGCGAGATCGCCACCGTCGAGGCCGAGGCGGCACGCATCGCCCGCGAGCGCGACACCCGCGCCGCCGAGATCGACAAGGGCCGCGAGCTGCGCCGCCTCGAGATCGAGGCCCAGCTCGGCTCGGAAGTGCGCAAGGCCGACAGCGCGATCGCGCTGGCCGCCAAGCATGCCGAGGAGGCACGCGCCCAGGCGATGGCCGAGCTTGCCCGCGCCGAGGTCATCCTGGCGCAGGAGAAGGTCCAGACCGACCGCGACCGCGCAGTCGCCGAGCGCTCGCGCGAGATCGCCATGAAGCGCGTGACCGAAGCCGGCGAAGTCGCCGAGGCCAATGCCCAGACCGAAACCGCGGTGCTGCTGCGCAAGGCCAAGGCCGAGGCCGAGGCCAGGCGGGTGCTGGCGGAGGCCGAGCGGCTGAAGCTGCTGGCCGAGTCGGAAGGCGCCCGGGCCGTGATCGCGGCCCGCAATTCGCGCAGCGACGCCCTGATGCAGCACGAGCTCGAGGTGCACCGACTCGACCGGCTGCCCGAGATCATCGGCCAGATGATGAAGCCGGCCGAGAAGATCGACAGCATCCGCATCCACCAGATCAACGGCTTCGGCAACTCCACCGGCGGGCCGGGCGGCGGCGGCGCCAGCGACGGCAGCGGCAAGCCACCGGTCAATCAGGTGATGGACAGCATCCTGGGCATGGCGCTGCAGCTGCCCGCCCTCAAGAGCATCGGCGACCAGATCGGCGTTGACTTCGCCTCCACGGTCGGCTCGACTTCGCCGCCCGCCGCGCAGCGCGGCGGATCCGCGTCCGACGGGGGCTGAGACCCGCGCCCCCAGGCCCCCCATCGTCCGTCCGGCGCCGGGCCGCTCCCGGCCGATTCCTACCGCCGCTCGTAACGCCTTCCTGGAGAAACCATGGCTATCTCGCGTCGCAACTTCATCGCTGCCGCCGGCTCCTCCGGCCTCGTGCTGGGTGCCCCGGCGATCGTCCGCTCGCAGTCCGGCCCGATCAAGCTCGGCTCGGTGCTCGACAACTCGGGCAACCTCGACATCTACGGCAAGCCGATGGTGATGGCGACCACGCTTGCGGTCGAGGAGCTCAACGCGGCCGGCGGGCTGCTCGGCCGCAAGATCCAGGCGATCCAGTACGACACGCAGTCCGACATCGCGCTCTACACGAAGTTCGCCCAGCAGCTCTCGCGCGACGACAAGGTCGACGTCGTCCACGGCGGCATCACCTCGGCCTCGCGCGAGGCCATCCGCCAGACCTTCCGCCGCAGCAACACGCTGTACTTCTACAACGTGCTCTACGAGGGCGGCGTGTGCGACCGCAACTGCTTCGTCACCGGCACCACGCCGGGCCAGGCGGTCGAGCCCATCGTCGACCACGCGATGAAGAAGTGGGGCAAGAAGGTCTACATCCTGGCGGCCGACTACAACTACGGCCAGATCACGGCGAAGTGGCTGCAGCACTACGTCAAGCAGCGTGGCGGCGCGGTGGCCGACACCGGCTTCTTCCCGCTCGACGTATCCGACTTCGGCTCGACGATCGCCAAGATCCAGCAGGCCGGCCCCAACTGGGTGGTGTCGGCGCTGGTGGGCGGCGCGCACATGTCGTTCTACCGGCAGTGGGCTTCGTCGGGCATGAACCGCAAGATCCCGCTGGCCTCGACCACCTTCGGCGTGGGCAACGAGCACCTGGCGCTGTCGCCGGCCGAGGGCGACGGCATCCTGATCGCCGGCAACTACAGCCAGGAGGCGGCGTCGCCGGCGAACAAGAACTTCCTGTCGAAGTGGGCCAAGCGCTTCGGCGACACCAAGATCGTCCACGAGATCGCGGTCTCGCAGTACCAGGGCATCATGCTGTGGGCCGAGGGCGTCAAGAAGGCCGGCTCCCTGAACCGCGACGCGCTGCTCAAGGCGCTGGAGTCGGGCGTGGCCATCGACGGGCCCACGGGCCGGGTCTCGATGGATGCCAAGACCCACCACGCCTCGCTCGACATCCACCTGATGGAGGTCAAGGGCCAGAAGCTCACCATCCTCGAGACCTCGAAGCAGCGTCCGCCGTCCGACACCGCTCAGTCTTGCGACCTGATCAAGAACCCGAACGAAAACAAGCAGTTCGAGGTCAAGGTCTGAGGAAGCACGGGCCGTGGACTACGCCGCCGTCGTCATCCTCGAGGTGCTCTACATGATCGCCTTCCTCGCGCTCGCCAGCGCGGGGCTGGCGGTCGTGTTCGGCATGATGCGGGTCATCAATCTCGCCCACGGCGAGTTCGTGATGCTCGGCGGCTACACCACGCTCGCCTGCGTGCAGGCGGGCGTGAACGTCTACTTCGCGATGCTGGTGATCGCGCCGATCGTGGTCGGCGTGATCGGTCTGCTCATCGAGCGGCTGATCATCCGGCACCTGTACGGCCGCATGATCGACACGATGCTCGCCACCTGGGGCCTGTCGCTGCTGCTGGTGGGGCTGGTGTCGTTCATCTTCGGCAGTTCCGCCGTCGGCGTGCCCACGCCCATCCCGGGCTACACGATCGGCGCCTACCAGATGGGTGGCTACAACCTGTTCATCATCGCTCTGGCCATCCTTGTCGTGCTGGGCATGTGGCTGGTGCTGCGCCACACCCGGCTCGGGCTGATCGCGCGCGGCGCGATGCAGAATCCCGACGTCGCCTCGGCGCTGGGCTACGACCCGAAGAAGGTCTACATGACCACGTTCGCGATCGGCGCGGCGCTCGCGGGTCTGGCGGGCGGCGCGCTCGCGCCGCTCACGGGCCTGCTGCCCTCGTCGGGCGGCGCCTACATCGCCAAGACCTTCATCACCGTCATCACCGGCGGCGCGGCGGTGCTGTCGGGCACGCTGTCGGCCTCGGTGATGCTCGGCGCGCTCAACCAGTTCGTGTCCTTCGCCTACACGCCCGTGATCGGCGAGATCGCGATGCTCGCGCTGGCCATCGTGCTGCTGCGCCTGATGCCGCAAGGCATCACCGGTCGCTTCTTCCGCAACTCCACATGATCGACAAGGGCGCGTTCTCGGGGCGCATCCGCTGGGGCTGGTTCATCGCCTGGGCGGTCGTGATGGCGCTGCTGCCGCTGGTCATCGACGACAGCCACACCCTCGCGCTGATGGCGATCACCGCGCTGGCGGCGCTGTCGCTGTCGCTGATGTGGGGCTACGCTGGCATCCTCAGCTTCGGGCATGCGGCCTACTACGGTCTGGGCGCCTACACCTACGCGATCGCCGCCGTGAACTTCGGCGAGAGCACGGTGGCGCTGGCGCTCGCCATCCTGGTGCCATCGGCAGTCGCGGCCGTGATCGGCGCGATGATGTTCTGGGGGCGCATCGGCGACGTCTACCTGGGCGTCATCACGCTGGTGGTCAGCCTCATCCTGTTCAAGTTCTTCAATGCCACCGCCGGCGACGCCTACCGCATCGGCGATGCGCGGCTGGGCGGCTTCAACGGCATACCGGGCTTCCAGGTCCTCAACGTGCCCGGCGACCCCTCGGCGCAGATCTTCGGCACGCCCTTCTACTACGTGGTCGCCGCCTGCCTGCTGCTGTGCTATCTGCTGTGCCGCTGGATCCTCGGGACCTCCTTCGGGCGCACGCTGGTGGGCATCCGCGAGAACGAGCTGCGGGTCGAGCTGCTCGGCTACCACGTTCCGGCGCACAAGACCGCGGTATTCACGATCAGCGCGGCCATGGCCGGGCTGGCGGGTGCGTTCTTCGCGATGTGGGCCGAAATCGTCACCCCTGGTGTGTTCGCGCTGGGCATGTCGGCCGAGATGATCGTCTGGGTGATCGCCGGCGGCCTGGGCACCCTGATCGGGCCGATGATGGGCGCGGCCGCGCTCACGCTGCTCAAGCTGCTGCTGGGCCAGCAGACCCTGATCGACAACTCGCTGGTGCTCGGCGCCATCATGATCGTGGTGGTGCTCCTGATTCCGCGCGGCATCGTGCCCACGGTCGTCGGCTGGCGCAGCCGCCGCGAGCGGGCAGTGGCCAGCCGCCGCGGTCAGGCTTCGTCGCGTCGACGCCGGCCGGGCGCGCTGCCGGCCGACGCCCCGGCGGCGGGTCGCGGCGGCACGGGGTCGCCGTCATGAGCGAGCCCGTCGTCGAGACCCGTGACCTCTCGATGCGCTTCGGCGGCGTGGTCGCCGTCAACCACGTCAACTTCACGCTGCGCGAGCGCGAACTGCGCTGCCTGATCGGGCCCAACGGAGCCGGCAAGAGCACCTTCTTCAAGTGCCTGACGGGCCAGCTCGACCCGGGCCGCGACGGTGGCCGCGTGCTGGTGCGCGGGCAGGATGTCACCGGCTGGCGCCCCTTCCAGATCGTGCGGCTGGGCGTCGGCATCAAGACCCAGGTACCCTCGGTGATGAACGGCCTCACCGTGATGGAAAACCTCTGGCTGTCGGCGCGCCGCATCCACGGCAGCGCGGGCGCCGAAGGCGCGGTCGACGAGGTCATTGCCGAGCTCGCGCTTGCGCCGATCGTGCGCCGGCAGGTCGGTGAGCTGGGCCACGGCCAGCGGCAGATGGTCGAGCTGGGCCTGGTGCTCGCGCAACGGCCCTGGCTGGTGCTGCTCGACGAACCGGCCGCGGGGCTCACCGGCGCCGAGCTCGAGCGCCTGGTCGGCGCGATCCAGCGCATCAACCAGACGGCGGCGCTGATCGTCGTCGACCACGACATGCACTTCGTGCGCATGCTCGACAGCCTGGTCACGGTCTTCCACCAGGGCTCGGTCCTCATCGAGGGGCCGGCCGATCTGGTGCTCGCCGACGCCAAGGTGCGCGAGGTCTATATCGGGAGCCGGGCCGCATGAACGCCGACACCGCCGCCCCGCTGCCCGACACCGGCGACGAGAGCGCTCGCCGCGACGCGGTGCTCGACGTCGCCGGCCTGCACGCCGGCTACGGCCACGTGCCGGTGCTGCACGGCGTGTCGTTCTCGCTGCTCGAGGGCGAGGCGATCGGCATCGTCGGCCACAACGGCATGGGCAAGAGCACGCTGCTCAAGTGCGTGATGGGCCTGCTGCCGGCCCGTGGCGGGCGCATCGCGCTCGACGGCACCGACGTGACCCGCTCGCCGGCCCATGCGCGCAGCCGCATGGGCGTGGGCTACGTGCCGCAGGGCCGCGGCATCCTGCCGGGCCTGACCGCGCTCGAGAACCTGCGGCTCGCCTGGAGCGCCGACATCGGCCAGACCGAGCAGGAGTCGCTCGAGCGGGTGCTCGACCTCTTTCCGCGGCTGCGCCGCCTGCTCGATCGCAAGGGCGGCGCACTCTCCGGCGGAGAACAGCAACTGCTCGCGCTGGCACGCGCGCTGGTGCCGCAGCCCTGGCTGCTGCTGCTCGATGAGCCCTCCGAAGGCATCCAGCCATCCATCGTGCAGGAGATCGGCCAGACGCTGGCCGCGCTGCGCGACGGCGGCGCCCTGTCGATCGTGATCGTCGAGCAGAACCTCGATCTGGTGCTCGACGTGGCCGAGCGCGTGCTGGTGCTCGAGCGCGGGCGCATCGCCCAGACGCTCGACGGCGCGGCGCTGCGCGGGCCGGCCGTGAGCGAACTGCTCGGGTTGGGTGCCGCCCGCATGACGCGCCGCGGCGGCGGGCATGGCGCGACCGGCGCGGCAGCACCCGCCGCGGGTCGCGCCGAGCCCGCCGGCGCCCGGGTCGAGATGCCCGAGGGGCCCGGACCTGCCGCCAGGCGCTGGGCCTCGGCCGGCCGCACCGACACCCGGCGCGGCAGCCCGGCGCCGGCGCGTGCCCCTGCGGCCGCCGCGAGCGTGCCGCGCTTCGAGCCGCCCGCGAACGCCGCGGTGCCCCCGATCGTCGCGCCAGCCGCGCCCGTACCCGCCACCGCCTCCTCGCCGCGCCCGCCAGGCGGCGCGCGACCGACCTCCGCCGCAGTAGCGGCCCAGCATCCGCCGCGCGCCGCCGCGGCCCCCGGGGAAGCCACGATGTCCTCCGTCAAGCGCCCGACGCTCGAACAGCTCAAGACCATCGTCAGCGACCTGCACATGAGCATGTCCGACCGCGAGGTCGCCGAGTATCTCGAGGTGCTCGAGGGCACCTTCCAGGCCTACGACCGCGTGGCCTCGATGCCCGACAACCTGCCGCCGGTGCGCTATCCGCGCACCCCCGGCTACCGCCCGGGCGCGAGCGAGAACCCCATGAACGCCTGGGCCGTGAAGTCCGAGGTCCGCGGCGCGGCGCACGGCCCGCTGGCCGGCAAGCGCATCGCCCTCAAGGACAACGTCTGCCTGGCGGGCGTGCCCATGATGAACGGCGCGACCACGCTCGAGGGCTACGTGCCCGACGTCGACGCCACGCTGGTCACCCGCATTCTCGATGCCGGCGGCACCATCGTCGGCAAGGCGCACTGCGAGTCGTTCTGCCTGTCGGGCGGCAGCCACACCTCGCAGCTCGGCCCGGTCCACAACCCCTGGAAGTTCGGCTACTCGGCGGGCGGCTCCTCGTCGGGTTCGGCCGCGCTGGTGGGCGCCGGCGAGGTCGAGATGGCCATCGGCGGCGACCAGGGCGGCTCGATCCGCATGCCCGCCGGCTGGTCGGGCTGCTACGGCATGAAGCCCACGCACGGCCTGGTGCCCTACACCGGCGTGATGCCCATCGAGGCCACCATCGACCATGCCGGCCCGATGACCACCACGGTGGCCGACAACGCGCTGCTGCTCGAGGTGATCGCCGGCCCCGACGGTCTGGACCCGCGGCAGTACAACGTGCGGGTCGACCGCTACACCGCGGCCCTGGGGCGCGGCGTGGCGGGGCTGCGCATCGGCGTGCTGGTCGAGGGCTTCGGCCATGCCAACAGCGAACCCGACGTCGACGCCAGGGTGCGCGAAGGCGCGCGCCGGCTGCGCGATCTGGGCGCGCACGTCGAGGACGTGTCGGTGCCGATGCACCTCGACGGCCCGGCCATCTGGACGCCGATCGCCCTCGAAGGCCTGATGGCCCAGATGATGCACGGCAACGGCATGGGCTTCAGCTGGGAGGGCATGTACACCACCTCGCTGCTCGACGCCCACGCGAACTGGCGCTCGCGCGCCAACGAGCTGTCGCGCACGCTCAAGGTGTCGATGTTCGCCGGCGAATACTTCATCAAGCACTACCGCGGGCACTTCTACGCGAAGGCGCAGAACATCGCGCGCCGGCTGCGCGCGGCCTACGACGAGGCGCTGTCGCGCTACGACCTGCTGCTGATGCCCACGCTGCCCATGAAGGCCACGCCGCTGCCCCCGCCCAACGCGCCGCTCGCGCTGTGGTGCCAGCGCGGCTTCGAGATGCTCGCCAACACCTGCCCCTTCGACGTAACCGGGCATCCGGGCATGAGCATTCCGTGCGGTCTGAGCCAGGGGCTGCCGGTGGGTCTGATGCTGATCGCGCGCCACTGGAACGAGTCGACCATCTACCGCGCGGCGCACGCCTTCGAGCAGTCGGCCGACTGGCGCGAACTCTGAGCGCGGCCGTGATCGCACCCGCCGCCTCGCGCGTTGCCCGCGGCTGCTGAGCCCGGGCCCGCACCCGCCCGATGAGCGCCTTCGACCGCAATCCCTTCGCCTCCGACTGGCTGCGCGGCCCTGCCGACGAGGGCCTGCGCCCGCCGGGCGCGATGTCGTACGTGGCCGGCGCGACCGCCGAGCCGCTGAAGTTCATGACCATCGCGCAGCTCCTCGACCGCGCCTGCGAGCGCTGGGGCGGGCGCGACGCGGCGGTATTCGTCGAATCGGGCCGCCGGCTGTCTTGGCACGACCTGCGGCGGCTGAGCGACGAGGTGGCCGCCGGGCTGCTCGCGCTGGGCATCCGGCGCGGCAATCGGGTGGGCATCTGGGCCCCCAACCGGCTCGAGTGGCTGCTCGCGCAGTTCGGCACCGCGCGCATCGGCGCCGTGCTGGTCAACATCAACCCGGCCTACCGCACGCACGAACTCGAGCACGCGCTCAACAGCGTGCGCTGCCGCGCACTGATCACGGCCCGCCGCCTGAAGAGCAGCGACTACCTCGCGATGCTGCAGTCGCTCGCCCCCGAGCTCGGGCTGCGCCCCGACCCGGCCGCCGCCGCGCTCGAGCTGCACGCCGAGCGGCTGCCGCACCTGAAACACGTGATCGTGATCGGCGACGGGCCGCTGCCCGCGCGTGCGCTGGCTTTCGAGCGTTTCGCCGCGGCGGCCGGCCCGGCGCAGCAAGCGCGGCTCGCGTCGGTCTCGGCCGCGCTCGACCCCGACGACCCCATCAACATCCAGTTCACCAGCGGCACCACCGGCCTGCCCAAGGGGGCCACGCTCACGCACTTCAACATCGTCAACAACGCGCGCTT
>JBILUW010000150.1:0-9499 GCA_044370795.1 Burkholderiaceae bacterium | reverse complement strand
CGCGGCCGGTGATGTCCTGGCGACGCACCACGCCCTCCACGAGCACGTCGTCGCCGGCGCGGGCCTGCCCGATCGGGGTGAGCCGGGTGAGGTCGAGATGGCGCAGCGGCAGGTGCAGCGCGAGGTCGTGGTCGGTGACGAGCCCGAGCCGCGCCAGCCTGGCGGCGAGCGGGGCGGCACGCGGCCGCGCGGGACCGGAGGGCGACCCGGCCGGTGCTGCACCACGAACCGAACGCGCGGGCGCCGGTTCGCTCACGCCAGCCTCAGTCGAGGACCATGACCGCCTCGACCTCGAAGGCGGCGCCGCGCGGCAGCGCCGACACCGCGACCGTGGAGCGGGCGGGATAGGGCTGGGAGATGTAGCGTTCCATCACCGAGTTGACCACCGGGAACAGGCTCATGTCGGTGAGGAACAGGGTCATCTTGACGCACTTGGCAAGACTGCCGCCGGCCTCCTTGGCGACCGCCCGCAGGTTGCGGAAGGCCTGGCCGACCTGGGCTTCGAAGTCGCCCTCGACGATCTGGCCCGTGGCGGGATCGAGGGGTATCTGCCCCGAAAGGTAGACGGTGTTGCCGACGCGGATGGCCTGGGAGTACGGGCCGAGCGCCGCCGGCGCATCCGGCGTGGAGATGGCTTCGCGTTGCATGGCAGGAAATTCCTCGGGAACCGGCTTCCCTAGGGTAAGGACGGGAGCACAGGTACACCCTTTGATTCTAGCGCAGCCCCGCCTGGGCAGGACCGGTGACCTGAGGCGACTGTGATAGAACGGTCGGCACGCTCCGGGTCAGTCGCCCGCCACCGCCGCCGCCATGCCCCAGCCGCCCGCCACGCCCCCCGTCTCGCCCCTCGCCGATCCGGCCGCCACCGCCGCCTCCGGGGCCATTCGCATCCGGGGCGCGCGCCAGAACAACCTGAAGAACCTCGACATCGACATCCCCACCCACGAGCTGGTGGTGGTCACCGGGGTGTCGGGATCGGGCAAGCGCTCGCTGGTCTTCGACACGCTCTACGCCGAGGGGCAAAGGCGCTACGTCGAGACCTTCTCGGCCTACGCGCGCCAGTTCCTCGACCGCATGGACAAGCCGCAGGTCGACCGCATCGAGGGCGTGCCGCCGGCGATCGCGATCGACCAGACGAATCCGGTGCGCACCTCGCGCTCGACCGTCGGCACCATGACCGAGCTCAACGATCACCTGAAACTGCTGTTCGCGCGGGCGGCCAACCTGCACTGCCGGCGCTGCGCGCGGCCGGTGCGGCGCGACGACACCGCCTCGGTGCTCGATGCGGTGCTCGCCCGGGCACACCAGGCTGGCGATCCGCGCCTGGTCATCACCTTCCCCGTGAACGTGCCGGCGAGTTTCGGCGAGGCCGAAGTCGAGCGCCATCTCCAGGCGCAGGGCTACACCCGCGTGCACGCTCGCGCGCCCGGCGACCCGGTGGTGCTGTCGGTGGTGCAGGACCGCCTGCGCGCGGGCGGGGCCGAACGCAGCCGCCTCGCCGAGGCGATCGAGACCGCGCTCGACCGCGGTCAGGGACGCATGGCGGTGCACGCGCTCGACGCCGAAGGCGTCGACCACGAGATCTGGCGCTACTCGCGCGGCCTGCACTGCGCCGACTGCGACATCGCCTACCCCGACCCGACGCCCAGCCTGTTCTCGTTCAACTCGCCGCTGGGGGCCTGCGAGAGCTGCCGCGGCTTCGGCCGGGTGATCGGCATCGACCTCGGACTGGTGATCCCCGACGAGGGTCGCACCCTGGCCGAGGGCGCCGTCAAGCCCTGGCAGACCGAAAGCTTCAAGGAGTGCCAGCGCGACCTGCGCCGCTGCGCCGAGCGCGCCGGCGTGCCGATGGACGTGCCGTGGCGCCAGCTCACCGAGACGCAGCGTCGCTGGGTGATCGACGGCGGCCCCGAATGGACCGGCAAGTGGCAGACGCAGTGGTACGGCGTGAACCGCTTCTTCGCGTGGCTCGAGAGCAAGTCCTACCGGATGCACATCCGGGTGCTGCTGTCGCGCTACCGCAGCTACACGCCCTGCCCGCGCTGTCGGGGCGCCCGCCTGAAGCCCGACGCGCTGCTGTGGCGGGTGGGCCAGGCGCCGATGCTGCCGCCGGCCTTCGAGCCCGAGGCGGTGTCCTGGACCGAAGCGCAGCGGCTGAGCCTGCCGGGCCGCTCGATCCACGACCTGATGCTGATGCCGATCGAGGCCATGCGCGACTTCTTCGCGGCGCTGCCCACCGGCGGCCCGGGCGCGCGCCAGGAGGCGCTCGACATGCTGCTGGTCGAGCTGCGCGCGCGGCTCGACTACCTGTGCGAGGTCGGACTGGGCTACCTCACGCTCGACCGGCAGTCGCGCACGCTGTCGGGCGGCGAGGTCCAGCGCATCAACCTCACCACGGCGCTGGGCACCTCGCTGGTCAACACGCTGTTCGTGCTCGACGAGCCGAGCATCGGGCTGCATCCGCGCGACATGAACCGCGTCATCGCCGTGATGCGCAGGCTGCGCGACAGCGGCAACTCGCTGGTGGTGGTCGAGCACGATCCGCAGGTGATGTTCGCCGCCGACCGCATGCTCGACATCGGTCCCGGGCCCGGCGAGCGCGGCGGGCGGATCGGGTACTGGGGGCCGCCGGAGGGGCTGCGCGACTCGGGCACCCTCACCGGCGAGTACCTCGCCGGCCGCCGCCGCGTCGATGCGGCGCGCCCGCAGCCGGTCGTTCCCTCCACCCCCCGGCTGATCCTCGAGGGCGCGCGCGAGCACAACCTGCGCGACGTGTCGGTCGAGATCCCGCTGCAGCGGCTGGTGTGCGTCACCGGCGTGTCGGGCAGCGGCAAGTCGACGCTCGTCCAGAACGTGCTGCTGCCGGCGCTGCTGCGCGCCAAGGGCAAGCCCACCGAGGCGCCCGGCGCCTTCCGGCGGCTGCTCGGCGACGACTGGCTCGCCGACGTGGTCTTCGTCGACCAGTCGCCGATCGGCAAGACCGCGCGCTCCAATCCGGTGAGCTATGTCGGCGCCTTCGATGCGATCCGCAAGCGCTACGCGACGGCGCCGCTGGCGCGCGAGCGCGGCTACACGGCCGGCACGTTCAGCTTCAATTCGGGCGATGGCCGCTGCGCCAGTTGCGGGGGCAACGGTTTCGAGCATGTCGAGATGCAGTTCCTCTCCGACGTGTACCTGCGCTGCCCCGACTGTGACGGCCGGCGCTACCGGGCGGAGACCCTCGAGGTCACGCTGCCCGGCCCCGGCGGCCAGGCGCCGCTGTCGATCGCCGACGTGCTCGACCTCACGGTTGCGCAGGCGCTGGCGCGCTTTGCCGACGACGCCGAGATCCGGGTCAAGCTGCAGCCGCTGGCCGACGTGGGCCTCGACTATCTGCGGCTCGGCCAGCCGGTGCCCACGCTCTCGGGTGGCGAGTCGCAGCGCCTGAAGCTTGCCGGCTTTCTGGCCGAGGCGGCCAGCCAGGGACTCACCCGCGACACCGGCGGCGGCGGCTTCGCGCGCGCCGGCCGCAAGGGCACGCTGTTCCTGTTCGACGAGCCGACCACCGGCCTGCACTTCGAGGACGTCGCGCGCCTGCTGCGCGCGCTGCGCAAGCTGCTGTCGGCCGGCCACTCGCTGCTGGTGGTCGAGCACAACCTCGATGTGATCGGGGCGGCCGACTGGGTGATCGACCTCGGCCCCGAGGGCGGCGAGCGCGGCGGGCAGGTGGTGGCTGCCGCGCCGCCGGCCGAGCTGGCCACCCACCCCGACTCGCATACCGGCCGCGCGCTGGCCGACTACGCGCGCGAACTCGCGCGCCGGGCCGCACCGGCATCTGTCGCGCTGGCCGCGGCCGAACCGGCGCCGGCAGCATCGGCGCTGGCGGCGCCCGCGCCGGCCGCCGAGCCGCAGGGCCTGCCGCTGGCCTCGGCGCTGCGCGAACGCGGCCGCCATTCGATCTTCGTGCACAAGGCGCGCGAGCACAACCTGAAGGGGATCGACGTCGAGATTCCGCGCGACCGGCTCACGGTGATCACCGGCGTGTCGGGCTCGGGCAAGTCCACGCTCGCCTTCGACGTGGTCTTCGGCGAGGGCCAGCGGCGCTACCTCGAGTCGCTCAACGCCTACGCCCGACAGTTCGTGCAGCCGGCCACCCGGCCCGACGTCGATGGCGTGTTCGGCATCCCGCCCACGGTGGCCATCGAGCAGCGCACCAGCCGCGGCGGGCGCAAGAGCACCGTGGCCACGCTCACCGAGACCTACCACTTCCTGCGCCTGCTCTACGTCAAGCTGGCCACCCAGCACTGCCCGAAGTGCCAGCTGCCGATCGAGCCGCAGTCGTTCGACGCGATCGCCGCGCGTCTGCTGACCGAGTACCGGGGCCGACGCATCGGCCTGCTGGCGCCGCTGGTGGTCAGCCGCAAGGGCGTCTACACCGATCTCGCCAAGTGGGCCAAGGCCCGCGGCCACAGCCATCTGCGTGTCGATGGCCGCTTCCTGCCCACCGACCGCTTCCCGCGCATCGATCGCTTCGTCGAGCACGACATCGAGCTGCCGGTGGCCGCGGTGCGGGTGCTGCCCGAGGACGAAGCCGCGCTGCGCACGGCGCTGGCGGCCGCGCTGGAGGCCGGCAAGGGCCTGGTGATGGTGGCCGAGCCCCTCGATGCCCTGCAGGCCGCCTGCGACGCGGGCGATGCCGTCGCGTACGAGGCGGCCAGCGCCGCGATGCGCACCCGGCTGTACTCGACCAAGCGCGCCTGTGCCTCGTGCGGCACCAGCTTCGCCGAGCTCGATCCGCGGCTTTTCTCCTTCAACTCCCGCCTGGGCTGGTGCCGGCACTGCCTGGGCACCGGCGTCACGTTGCCCTATCTGCCCAAGGTCGACGAGCGCAACCGCTCGGGCGAGGATCTCACCAGCGAGTCGATCGGCCACCTCGCCGAGCGGCTGGCCGACACCCAGGCCCGCGATGCGGCCAGCGCCACCGACGAGCGCGGCGAGCCGCTGCCCGAAACCCCGGCCGAACCGTGTTCCCCCTGCGGCGGCCAGCGCCTGAACCCGACCGCGCTGGCGGTGCGCCTGCGCGGCCTGTCGATCGCGCAGCTCACCGGGTTGTCGGTCGACGAGTGCGCAGCCTGGCTGCGCGACGTGTCCTTCACCGGTCGCGAGGCCGAGATCGCGCGCGACCTGCTCGCCGAGATCGGCTCGCGGCTGCGCTTCCTGGGCGAGGTGGGTCTGGGCTACCTGTCGCTCGACCGGGCCGCGCCCACGCTGTCGGGCGGCGAGGCGCAGCGCATCCGGCTGGCCGCGCAGCTCGGCTCCAACCTGCAGGGCGTGTGCTACGTGCTCGACGAGCCAACCATCGGCCTGCATCCGCACGACAACCGCGTGCTGCTCGACACGCTCGAGGCCCTGCGCGACAAGGGCAACACGCTGCTCGTGGTCGAGCACGACGAGGACACCATCCGGCGCGCCGACCACGTCATCGACATCGGCCCGGGCGCGGGCCGCCTGGGCGGTCGGGTGATCGCCAGCGGCCGCCATGACGAGCTGCAGCGCCATCCCGACAGCCTCACCGGCCGCTTCCTCGCCAACCCCCTGCCGCATCCGCTGGTGGCGCCGCGCGGGCCGGTGGCCGAGGGCTCGGCGTGGCTGCGCATCGAGGGCGCCGACCTGCACAACCTGCGCGCAATCGATGCGGCGCTGCCGCTGGGCCGGCTGACCGTGATCACCGGTGTGTCGGGCTCGGGC
The DNA here is from genome assembly GCA_044370795.1 of Burkholderiaceae bacterium. Classification (GTDB taxonomy): domain Bacteria; phylum Pseudomonadota; class Gammaproteobacteria; order Burkholderiales; family Burkholderiaceae_E; genus Quisquiliibacterium. Next base: position 3,772 of record JBILUW010000150.1, on the reverse strand, counting down.
AAGTCCACGCTCGCGCGCGACCTGCTGCTCGCGCAGGTGGCCGCGCAGGTGCGCGCCCGCCAGATGCGCCGGCCGGCCCCGCCGCTCACCGGCGCCCGGGCGCTTGCCGGCTGGGAGCCGATCAACCGGGTGCTCGAGGTCGATCAGACCCCGATCGGCAAGACCCCGCGCTCGTGCCCGGCCACCTACGTGGGGTTCTGGGATGCGATCCGCCGCCTGTTCGCCGATACCGCCGAGGCGCGGCTGCGCGGCTACGGCCCGGGGCGCTTCAGCTTCAACACCGCCGGCGGGCGCTGCGCGGCCTGCGACGGCCAGGGCGTGCAGACCATCGAGATGAGCTTCCTGCCCGACGTGAAGGTGCTGTGCGAGGACTGCGGCGGGCGGCGGTTCAGCCGCGAGACCGACGAGATCCGGGTGCGCGGCCGCAGCATCGGCGACGTCCTCGCGATGAGCGTCGACGAGGCGGCCGAGTTCTTCGCGGCGCACGCCGGCATCCATCATCCGCTGCGGCTGCTGCAGGACGTCGGGCTGGGCTACCTCACCCTCGGCCAGCCCAGCCCCACCCTGTCGGGCGGCGAGGCGCAGCGCCTGAAGCTGGTCACCGAGCTGGCCAAGGTCAGGCTGCGCGGCGAGGGCGGCGAGGACGATCCGCGGGTGCTGAAGGCGCGCGAGAAGGCGATCGCGCAGGGACGCGTGCCGCCCGCGGCGCCGCACACCCTCTACGTGCTCGACGAGCCGACGGTGGGGCTGCACATGGCCGACGTCGAGAAGCTGATCCGCGTGCTGCACCGGCTGGTGGAAGCCGGCAACACCCTGGTGGTGGTCGAGCACAACCTCGACATCTGGGCCGAGGCCGACTGGATCATCGACCTGGGGCCGGGCGGCGGCACCGGCGGCGGGCGCATCGTCGCGGCCGGTCCGCCACGGGCGCTGGCCGGCCGCACCGACAGCCACACCGGGCGGGCGCTGGCGGAGTTTCTTGGCCGGCAGACCGCGGGGCTCACCGCCTGAGCCCGCGGGCGGGCATGCTCCGGGCATCGTCCCCGCGCAGCCCGCCCACGCCACCGCATGTCCGCCGTCACAGCCGTCACTCCTGGTTCGCGCCTGATCGTCGTCCACGGCAACCGGCCCGAGGCCCTGCGCGACCTGCTGGTGAGCTTCATGGCCGACCACCCTCTGGCGCCGCTGCAGCAGGAGGTGGTCCTGGTGCAGAGCAATGGCATCGGCCAGTGGCTGCGGCTGGCCCTGGCCGCGCCTCGCCGGCCGGCCGGCCCCGAGGCGCCGGGCCTGGGCATCGCGGCCGGGCTTGAGTTCATCCTGCCAGCGCGGTTCCTGTGGCGGGCCTACCGCGCGGTGCTGGGCGCGCAGGCCGTGCCCGAACGCTCCCCCTTCGATCGCGAGGCGCTGGTCTGGCGCCTGATGCGCCTGCTGCCGGAACGGATCGCGCAGCCCGACTTTCTCGCGCTGCGCCATTTCCTCCACGGCGACACCGACCTGCGCAGGCGCTTCCAGCTCGCGCAGCGCCTGGCCGATCTCTACGATCAGTATCAGGTCTACCGGGCCGACTGGCTGGCCGACTGGGCCGCCGGCCGCGACGTGCTGCGCGACGGGCTCGGCCAGCGCGCGGAGCTGCCGGCCGATCAGCGCTGGCAGCCGGCGCTGTGGCGGGCGCTGCTCGCCGACGTCGGGCCCCAGGCCGCGGCCAGCCATCGCGCGGCAGTCCACGAGGCCTTCATGCGGCACGCTCAGGCCCCGGCGAACCATGCGCCGCCGCCCGGTCTGCCGCCGCGGGTGCTGGTCTTCGGCATCTCCAGCCTGCCCGAGCAGTCGATGCAGGCGCTCGCGGCCATCGCGCGCTGGAGCGAGGTGATTCTCACCATCCACAACCCCTGCCGGCACCACTGGGCCGACATCGTCGAGGGCCGCGAACTGCTGCGCGCCCGCCAGCATCGCCAGCGCCACCGCCAGGGTTTCCCGACCCCGATCTCCGACGATGCGCTGCACCTGCACGCCCATCCGCTGCTGGCGGCCTGGGGGCGCCAGGGCCGCGACTGCATCGAGCTGCTCGATCGCTTCGATGCGCAGGCCGGCGAGGCGGCGGCCGGGCGTTCCCCGAGCTGGCGCGGGATGCGCCTCGACCTCTTCGAGTCACCGGGTTCCGACACCCTGCTGCGCCAGCTCCAGGACGACATCCTCGAGCTGCGGCCGCTGGCTGAAACAGCCGCGGCGTGGCCCGCTGTCGACCCGGCGCACGACGGCTCGATCCGCTTCCACCTGGCGCACGGCCCGCTGCGCGAGGTCGAGATCCTGCACGACCAGCTGCTCGATCTCTTCGAGCGCTGGCCCGACCTGCAGCCGCGCGACGTGGTCGTGATGGTCCCGGAGATCGACGCCTACGCGCCGCTGATCGAGGCGGTGTTCGGCCTGCATCCCAGGGGCGATGCCCGCCGCATCCCCTTCAGTCTCGCCGATCGCACCAGCCGGGGCATCGATCCGCTGGCGCGGGCGCTCGAGCGCCTGCTCGCGCTGCCGCACTCGCGCACGCCGGTGAGCGAGGTGCTCGACCTGCTCGAGGTTCCCGCGGTGCGCGAGCGCTTCGGCATCGGCGCCGACGAACTGCCCGCACTGGCGCGCTGGATCCGTCAGGCCAACATCCGCTGGGGGCTGCACGGCGGCCAGCGTGCGGCGCTGGACCTGGGCGCGCCCGACGACCCGGCTCCGCCCAACAGCTGGCGCTTCGGGCTGCGCCGGCTGCTGCTGGGCTACGCCAGCGGCAGTGCGCCGGCCTGGCAGGGCATCGAGCCCTGCGCCGAGGCGGCCGGCCTCGAAGCCGCGGCGCTGGGGCCGCTGGTGCGGCTGGTCGAAGCCCTGGAGCTCACCTGGGACGAGCTCACCCACTCAGCCACCGTCGCGGGCTGGTGCGCACGCTTCGAGACCCTGCTCGCCCGATGGTTCGTGCCGGCCGACACCCCCGACACGCTCACGCTCGAGCGTCTGCGCACCGGGCTCCAGACCTGGCTGCGCGACAGCGAGGAGGCGGGCCTCGCCGATCCACTGCCGCTGTCGGTGGCCGCCGAACACTGGCTGGCCCAGCTCGACGCCGCGGGCCTGGGCCAGCGCTTTCTCGCCGGCACCGTCAGCTTCGCCACGCTCATGCCCATGCGCGCGATCCCGTTCCGGGTGGTGTGCCTGCTCGGCATGAACGACGACGCCTATCCGCGCCACCGCGCGCCGGCCGACTTCGACCTCATCGCCGGCCGGTATCGGCCGGGCGATCGCTCCCGGCGCGAAGACGACCGCTACCTGTTCCTCGAGGCAGTGCTCGCAGCCCGCGATCGTCTGCACATCTCATGGGTCGGGCGCAGCGCGCGCGACAACCGCGAGCGGCCGCCCTCGGTGCTGGTCGGCCAGCTGCGCGAGCACATCGCCGCCGGCTGGCGGCTGGCGGCGGCGGTGCCGCATGCCACCGGGCGGCCCGACGCCGGCGAGCAGCTGCTGGCCGCGCTCACGCAGGAGCACGCGCTGCAACCCTTCAGCCCGCGCTACTTCCCCGCCACCCCTCACGACCCTGTCTGGTTCACCTATGCCGGCGAATGGCGGCCCGGCGACGCGGCAGCCTCCGGCACGGGCCCGGATGCCGCCTCGCCCGCAGCCCACGGCGGGCAGGCGCCACTGCCGCCGCTGCCCGAGCGCGACGAACCCTTGCGTCTGCGCGAGCTGATCGAGTTCCTGCGCGACCCGGTGCGCAGCTTCTATCGCCATCGGCTCGGCG
>JBILUW010000149.1:0-9529 GCA_044370795.1 Burkholderiaceae bacterium | reverse complement strand
GGCGGCCCGCGACAGACCTGGTCGGCGCTCAGCTGCCCGAGGCGGGCGGCCCGGATCCTTCGGTGCTGCCAGCGGCCGCGGCCTCGTCGTCGTCCTTGGACGGCGCCTTGCTGTGCGCCGTGACGAAGCCCGCCAGGAAAATGCCCAGCTCGTAGAGCAGGCACAGCGGGACGGCGAGCATGAACTGCGAGAGCACATCGGGCGGCGTGAGCACGGCCGCCACCACGAAAGCGCCCACGACCACATACCGGCGCGCCTCGCGCAGCTGGGTGGTGGTGACGATGCCCAGCTTGACCAGCAGCATCTCGACCACCGGCACCTCGAAGGTGAGACCGAAGCCGAAGAAGATCGCGAGGGTGAAATCCCAGTACTTCTGCAGGTCCTGGAGGGTTTCAGCGCCGGTCTGGGCCGAGAACGATATGAAGAACTTGTAGGCCGCCGGCAGCACGAAGTAGTAGGCGAAACTGATGCCCACGAGGAGAAAGAACACGCTGGAGAAGATCAGCGGCAGCGCGAAGCGCTTCTCGTGCTCGTACAGACCGGGCGCGACGAAGGCCCACGCCTGGTAGAGCACCCAGGGCAGCGCCAGCAGCAAGGCCGTGAGGAAGGAGACCTTGGTGAGGGTGAAGAAAGCACCCGCCTGGTCGGTGAAGATGGGCTTGGTGCCCGGCGGCAGCGCCTCGTAGAGCGGCTGCGACAGGAAACGCATGATCTCGCCGCTGAAGTAGAAGCAGACGATGAACAGCGCGATGACGACCAGCAGCGCCTTGATCATCCGGTCGCGCAGCTCGACCAGGTGCGAGACGAAGCTTTCCTCCTGCTCGACGGAGTCGGACTTGGGCTTGCGCAGCTTGGACAGGAAGGACAAGGCGGGCTTCCTCAGCGGCGCTTGGGCGGCAGCTTGCGGCCTAGCGCACGGGCCCGTTCGGTGCGACGGTCCTTGTAGCGCTCGCGCGTGCGGCGGTGCTTGTAGATGGCGTCCCAGTCGGTGGTCGGCGGCTTGTCTTCGCCGGCGACGCTGGCGAGCTGATCGAGACTGCCCTGCGCGTCGGACATCACCGACTGCACCGAACTCTGCAGGCTGCCGGCGGCGTCGGCGACCTCGGTCTTGAGGCGGCGCAGTTCGTCGAGTTCCATCTGACGGTTGATGTCGGACTTCACGTCGCTGACGTAGCGCTGCAACTTGCCCATCCACTGGCCGGCCTGCCGGGCGACGCGAGGCAGGCGGTCGGGGCCAAGAACCACGAGCGCCACCACCGCGATGATCAGCATCTCGGAGAAGCCGATGTCGAACATGGCTCTGGCGGGGTCAGGGGTGAGGCAGGAGCCGGACGCAACCGACGGAAGCCTGCCGGACGGCGGCAGGCGCCAGCCGGAGGCAGCCGGCGGAAGAACCGGCGCGCGCGTGCCGGTGCGCCCGGTTCAGACCTTGGGCTTGGCGTCGACGTCGATGGTCTTGGCGGCTGCCGAAGCCGGCTCGGTCGACGCCTTTTCGGTGCCTTCCTTGACGCCTTCCTTGAAACCGCGGACCGCGCCGCCGAGGTCGGAACCGATGTTGCGCAGCTTCTTCGTGCCGAAGACCAGCATGATGATGACGAGCACGATCAGCCAGTGCCAGATGCTCAAGCTTCCCATGGGTGACTCCTGTTGCGTGCTCGGCGCCAGCCGGAGGACGAACTCCGGTGGAGCGACTCAGACCTGCCGGTTCATGCCCGAACCGAGGGGTTCGGGGCCGCCGAGCACATGGACGTGGAGATGATACACCTCCTGTCGGCCCACCCTGCCATTGTTGACGATGACCCTGAAGCCGTCATCGGCACCCTGCGCCCGCGCGAGCGCGCCCGCCATGCCGAACATCCGACCCAGCAGCGCCTGGTGGCGCAGATCGGCATCGTAGAGGTTGTCGAGATGGATCTTCGGGATGATGAGGAAGTGCACCGGCGCGCGCGGCTGGATGTCGTGGAAGGCCACGATCTCGTCGTCCTCGTGGAGCTTGCGCGCGGGGATCTCGCCGCGGGCGATGCGGCAGAAGAGGCAGTCGGGCTTGTGCATGTCAGTCTCGATCGGTCGGGGAGACGCCGGCCGGCGGCCCGTCGGGCGGGGCTGCGGCGCCGCGCGCGGCCTTTTCCTGCAGCCCCGACAGGCCTTCGCGGCGGGCGAGTTCGGCGGCGACATCCTCGGGGCGCAGGCCATGGTGGACGAGCAGGACCAGGCAGTGAAACCAGAGGTCGGCGGCCTCGGCGACGATACGGGCGGGATCACCGTCCTTGGAGGCCATGACCAGTTCGGTGGCCTCCTCGCCGACCTTCTTGAGGATGGCGTCTGGCGCCCGGGCCAGCAGCCTCGCGACATACGACTGGCCGGGATCGGCGCCGCGCCGGCTCTCGATGACGTCGGCAACGCGGGCGAGGACGGCGTCGGCGCTGCCGGCGGCCGGGCCGCTCACTTGTAGATGTCCTCGGGGTCGCGCACCACCGGGTCGGTGATGGTCCAGCGACCGTCGTCGAGGCGGTGGAAGAAGCACGACACCCGGCCGGTGTGGCAGGCGATGCCGCCTTCCTGCTCGACCGTCAGCAGGATGACATCGGCGTCGCAGTCGAGGCGCAACTCGCGCACGCGCTGCACGTGCCCGCTCTCCTCGCCCTTGCGCCAGAGGCGCCCGCGCGAACGCGAGAAATAGACGGCACGGCCGGTGATGGCGGTTTCGCGAAGCGCCTCGCGGTTCATCCAGGCCACCATCAGGATGCGACCGCTGCCGGCCTCCTGGGCGATGGCGGGAACCAGCCCGGCAGCATCCCACCGGACCTCGTCGAGCCAGTCGCCGCGCAGCAGGCCGGGCCCGGCCTCGGGCTGGTGGGGGGCGCTCACGACAGCCTCACGGCGATGCCCTGCCCGGCCATGTGCTGCTTGGCCTCGCGTACCGTGTGCTCGCCGAAGTGGAAGATGCTGGCAGCCAGCACCGCGTCGGCCCGGCCCTGCGTGACGCCGTCGGCCAGGTGCTGCAGGTTGCCCACGCCGCCGGAGGCGATGACAGGGATCGCGACCGCGTCGGCCACCGCGCGCGTGAGGCCGAGGTCGAAGCCCTCGCGGGTGCCGTCGCGGTCCATGCTGGTGAGCAGGATCTCGCCAGCGCCCAGCCGCTCGACCTCGCGCGCCCAGGCGACGGCGTCGAGCCCGGTGGCGCGGCGCCCGCCGTGGGTGTAGACCTCCCAGCGGCCCGGCCCCGCGGCCTTGGCATCGATGGCAACGACGATGCACTGCGAGCCATAGCGGGCGCAGGCCTCGGCAACCAGCCGGGGCGAGGCCACCGCCGCGGAGTTCATGGAGATCTTGTCGGCGCCGGCGTTGAGCAGCCTGCGCACGTCGTCGACCGAGCGCACACCACCGCCGACGGTCAGGGGGATGAAGACCTGCTCGGCCACCGCCTCGATGACGTGCAGGATGATGTCGCGATCGTCGGAGGAAGCGGTGATGTCGAGGAAGGTGAGTTCGTCGGCACCCTGATCGTCGTAGCGACGCGCGATTTCGACCGGATCGCCGGCGTCGCGCAGCTGCACGAAGTTGACGCCCTTGACCACGCGGCCGGCGGTGACGTCGAGGCAGGGAATGATGCGCTTGGTCAGCATGCGCGCAGCGAACGACGATGGCCAGCCGGCGTGACGCGCATCAGGATTCGCCGTTGAGCTCGTCGGCGCGCGCCTGCGCGGCGCGGAAGTCGAGGTGGCCTTCGTAGAGCGCGCGGCCCAGGATGGCGCCCTCGATGCCCTCGTGCTCGATCTCGCAGAGGCGGTCGATGTCGTCGAGGCCGGCCACGCCGCCCGAGGCAAAGACCGGCACCCGCAGCTCGCGGGCCAGCCGCACCGTGGCCTCGACGTTGAAGCCGGTGAGCATGCCGTCGCGTCCGATGTCGGTGTAGATGACCGCCTCGACCCCATAGCCCTCGAACTTGCGGGCGAGGTCGAGGACGTCGTGACCGGTGAGCTTGCTCCAGCCGTCGGTGGCGACCTTGCCGTCGCGGGCGTCGAGTCCGACGATGATCTGGCCCGGGAAAGCGGTGCAGGCATCCTGGAGGAAACCGGGATTCTTGACCGCGGCGGTGCCGATGATCACGTAGCTCAGGCCGCCGTCGAGGCAGCGCTCGATGGTGTCGAGGTCGCGGATACCGCCGCCGAGCTGCACCGGGATACGGCCGCCGAGCGCCGCCAGGATGGCCTTGATGGCGGGCTGGTTGCGCTGCTTGCCGGCGACGGCGCCGTTGAGATCGACCAGATGCAGCCGTCGGGCGCCCTGCGCCAGCCAGTGCCGCGCGACTTCGGCCGGGTCTTCGGAGAAGACGGTTTCGTCGGTCAGGTCGCCCTGTCGCAGGCGCACGCAACGTCCGTCCTTGAGATCGATCGCGGGGATCAGGAGCATGGTGTGGAGGGGGCAGGCGAGGCAGGGCTGATCGCGGCTAGGGGTTCCAGCGCACGAAGTTCTCGTAGAGGCGCAGGCCGTGGGCGGCGCTCTTTTCGGGATGGAACTGGGTAGCGAAAATATTATCCCTCGCCACCGCGCAGGTAAAGGCAAGCCCGTACTCGGTGGTGGCGGCCACGAGGGCCGGGTCGCGCGGCACGACGTGGTAGCTGTGCACGAAATAGAAGTAGGCGCCGTCGGGCACGCCGTCCCAGAGGGGATGCGAGTGCCGCTGCATCACGCGGTTCCAGCCCATATGCGGAACCTTCAGGCGGGCGCCGTCGGGCAACTGCATGCGGGCGGGGTCGAAGCGCACCACCTCGCCGGGCAGCACGCCCAGGCCGGCGCAGTCGCCCTCGGCGCTGTGCTCGAACAGCATCTGCTCGCCGATGCACACGCCGAACAGCGGCTTGCTGCGGGCGGCGCGCAGCACCGCCTCGCGCAGACCGGCCGCCTCGAGGAAGCGCATGCAGTCGGGCATTGCCCCCTGACCGGGGAAAACCACGCGGTCGGCGGCGTCGATGGCGGTGGGGTCGGACGAGACGACCACCCGCGCGCGCGGGGCCACGTGCTCGAGCGCCTTGGCCACCGAGCGCAGATTGCCCATTCCGTAGTCGACGACGGCGATCGTGGTCACGCTGGCGGGGCTGCAGGCAGGGCGGTGAGCGGGATGAGCGGCAGGCTCGGAGGCTGCGGACACGGGTCCGTCAGAGGGCTTCCTTGGTGGACGGCAGGCGGCCGGCCATGCGGGGATCGGGCTCGAGGGCCGCGCGCAGCGCCCGGGCGAAGGCCTTGAACACGGTTTCGCACTGATGGTGGGCGTTGTCGCCGCGCAGGTTGTCGACGTGCAGCGTGACGAGCGCGTGATTGACGAAGCCCTGGAAGAACTCGTGAGCGAGGTCGACGTCGAAGGCGCCGATCATGGCCCGGGTGAAAGGCACGTGCCAGACCAGGCCCGGACGCCCGGAGAAGTCGATGACCACGCGCGACAGGGCCTCGTCGAGCGGGACGTAGGCGTGGCCGTAGCGCCGGATGCCGGTCTTGTCGGCGAGCGCCTGGGCCATCGCCATGCCCAGCGTGATGCCGATGTCCTCGACGGTGTGGTGGGCGTCGATGTGCAGGTCGCCCTGGGCCTCGACCTCGAGGTCGATCAGGCCGTGGCGGGCGATCTGGTCGAGCATGTGGTCGAGGAAGGGCACGCCGCTGGCGAGCGTGCGCTCGCCGGTGCCGTCGAGATCGACGCGCACCCGCACGCGGGTCTCGGCAGTGTTGCGGACGACTTCTGCGACTCGGCTCATGGAACTCATTCTAACCGCGGGCGGCGTCGGCGTCGGGCGCGACAGGCGCCGGCCGGCGCCCGTCGGGCAGACGGTATTCGGCGCTGAGCGCGTGCGCCTGCAGGCCCTCGCCGCGCGCCAGCACCGAGGCGATCCCGCCCAGGGTCGCGGCGCCGGCGGCCGACACCTCGATGAGGCTCGAGCGCTTCTGGAAGTCGTAGACGCCCAGCGGCGAGGAAAAGCGCGCGGTGCGCATGGTAGGAAGCACGTGGTTGGGGCCGGCGCAGTAGTCGCCCAGCGACTCGGAGGCCCAGGGGCCGAGAAACATCGCACCGGCGTGACGGATGCGTTCGGCCCAGATGGCCGGATCGCGGGTGGCGATCTCGAGGTGCTCGGGGGCGATGCGGTCGACGAGTTCGCAGGCCTCCTCGAGGCTGCGCACGCGCACGAGGGCCCCGCGGTCGGCCAGCGAGCGGGCGATGACCTCGCGCCGGGGCATGCCGGGCAGCAGGCGGGCGATGGCCTCGTGCACGCGGGCGATGAAGGCTTCATCGGGGCACAGCAGGATGGCCTGCGCCATCTCGTCGTGCTCGGCCTGCGAGAACAGGTCCATGGCGATCCAGTCGGGATCGACGCTGCCGTCGCACAGGACCAGGATCTCGCTGGGGCCGGCGATCATGTCGATGCCCACCTGCCCGAACACGCGGCGCTTGGCCTCGGCGACGTAGGCGTTGCCCGGGCCGACGATCTTGTCGACCGCCGGCACCGTGGCCGTGCCCCAGGCGAGCGCGGCCACTGCCTGCGCCCCGCCGATCGTGAACACCCGGTCGACCCCGGCGATGGCGGCCGCGGCGAGCACCATGGGGTTGCGCACGCCGTCGGGGGTGGGCGAGACCATGACGAGTTCGCGCACGCCGGCAACCTTGGCCGGCAGCGCGTTCATGAGCACCGACGAGGGGTAGGCGGCCTTGCCGCCAGGCACGTACAGGCCGACGCGGTCGATGGGCGTGACCTTCTGGCCGAGGCGGGTGCCATCGGCCTCGGTATAGGACCACGACTGCGCGAGCTGATGGCGGTGGTAGTCGCGTACCCGGCGGGCGGCCGCCTCGAGCGCGTCGCGCTGCACGGCCGGCAGACCGGCAGCGGCGGCCTCGAGCTCGGCCCGGGGCAGCTCGAGCCGCGCGGCGTCGGCGACCTCGAGGCGGTCGAAGCGCCGGGTGTGCTCGAGGAGCGCGGCGTCGCCGCGGGCGCGGACGTCGCGCAGGATGCCGGCGACGGTGCGCTCGATGGCCTCGTCCTGGCCGGGGTCCCAGGCGAGCAGCGCGGCCAGACGCCGATCGAAGTCGGGCTCGCGGGTGTCGAGCAGGCTGATCATGCGGCGGCCCCGGATCGGATCAGCGACGCCGCGGCGCCCGCGCGCTGCGCGACCACCTGCGCCAGCCGCGCGAGCAGCGGCTCGAGCCGCGCGGCGCGGGTCTTGAGCGAAGCCTGGTTGACCACCAGCCGCGCCGAGATGGGCGCGATCTCCTCGACCTCGACGAGGTGGTTGGCCTTCAGGGTGCCACCGGTGCTGACGACATCGACGATGGCATCGGCCAACCCGACCAGCGGCGCGAGCTCCATGGACCCGTAGAGCTTGATGAGATCGACGTGGACACCCTTGGCCGCGAAGTGCTGGCGGGCGGTGTGCAGGTACTTGGTGGCGATGCGCAGCCGCGCGCCGCGCCGCACCGCCTGCGCGTAGTCGAAGCCCTCGGGCACGGCCACGCACAGCCGGCATACGCCGATGCCCAGATCGATCGGCTGGTACAGGCCGTCGCCACCATGCTCGAGCAGGACGTCCTTGCCGGCCACACCGATGTCGGCGGCGCCGTACTGGACATAGGTGGGCACGTCGCTCGCGCGCACGATGATCAGCCGCAGACCCGGATCGCCGGTGGGCAGGATGAGACGGCGCGAGCGCGTCGCGTCGGGGTCGACGGGAATGCCGGCGGCCGCCAGCAGCGGCACGGTGTCGTCGAAGATGCGCCCCTTCGAGAGCGCCAGGGTGATCGGGGCGTCGGGGCTCATCGGTCGGTGCGCTCGGGCAATGGCAGGCTTGGGACGGCGGGGGAAACGGACGGGCGGCTCAGGCGGCCAGCCGTTCGACGCGAGCGCCCAGCGCAGCGAGCTTGGCCTCGATGCGTTCGTAGCCGCGGTCGAGGTGATAGATGCGGTTGACGACGGTTTCGCCCTCGGCAACCAACCCGGCGACGACCAGGCCGGCCGAAGCACGCAGGTCGGTGGCCATCACGGCGGCGCCCGAGAGCGCGGACACGCCCCTCACGACCGCGGTGTTGCCTTCGATGGTGATGTCGGCGCCCAGCCGCTGCAGTTCGAGCACATGCATGAAGCGGTTCTCGAAGATGGTCTCGGTGACCACGCCGGTGCCCTGCGCCACGCAGTTGACCGCCATGAACTGCGCCTGCATGTCGGTGGCCAGGCCCGGGTAGGGCGCGGTGCGAAGGTTGACTGCGCGCGGGCGAACGCTCATGGCCAGACGGATCCAGTCGGGGCCGGTCTCGATGACCGCGCCCGCCTCGCGCAGCTTGTCGAGGGTGGCGTCCATGCTGTCGGGGGCAATGCCGGTGAGGGTGACGCGGCCGCCGGCGGCGACGGCCGCGCACAGGAAGGTGCCGGCCTCGATCCGGTCGGGCATCACGCGATGCCGGGCACCGTGCAGCGCGGCCACGCCCTCGACGACGATCCGGTCGGTGCCGGCGCCGCGAATGCGCGCGCCCATCGCGACCAGCGCCGCGGCGAGATCGACGACCTCGGGCTCGCGGGCGGCGTTCTCGATGACGGTCTCGCCGTCGGCCAGCGTGGCGGCCATCAGGAGATTCTCGGTGCCGGTGACCGTGACCATGTCGGTGACGATGCGCGCCCCGCGCAGGCGCGGCGCGCTGGCGACGATGTAGCCGTGCTCGATGGCGATGGTGGCGCCCATCGCCTGCAGGCCCTTGATGTGCTGGTCGACGGGGCGCTGGCCGATCGCGCAGCCGCCGGGCAGCGACACCCTGGCGCTGCCGAAGCGGGCCAGCAGCGGCCCGAGCACCAGGATGGAGGCGCGCATCCGGCGTACGAGGTCGTAGGGAGCGTCGGGCGCCCCGACGGCCGAGGCGTCGAGGAACACGCGGTCGGCCTCGTGGCGGCCGACCACCCCCATGTGGCCGAGCAACTGCAGCGTGGTGGCGACATCCTGCAGGCGCGGCACGTTCTCGAGTTCGAGGACGCCGCCGGAGAGCAGGCTGGCGCACAGGATGGGCAGCGCGGCGTTCTTGGCGCCCGACACCGGCACCTCCCCCGACAGGCGCTGCCCGCCGAACAGTCGGAGTCGGTCCATGTCAGGCCCGTTGGGCGGCCCACTCGGCCGGGGTCAGGGTCTTCATGGAGAGCGCGTGGATCTCCTCGCGCATGCGATCGCCGAGGACCGCGTAGACGATCTGGTGGCGCTGCACCGGCCGCTTGCCCTCGAAGGCGCTGGCGACGATGAGAGCCTCGAAGTGGCGGCCGTCGCCATCGACCTCGAGGTGTTCGCAGGGCAGGCCGGCAGCGATGTAGCCGCGGAGGATGTCGGGGGTGACCATGGAGGGCGCCGTTGTCAGTGCCGCAGCCGGTAGCCGGTTTGGAGCATTCGCAGCGCGACGGCACAGACGCCGGCGAGCGTGAGGCCGACGATGGCCAGGCTGGCGAGCGGCGCGACGTCGGACTGCCCGAAGAAACCGTACCGGAAGCCGTCGACGATGTAGAAGAAGGGATTG
>JBILUW010000147.1:0-9549 GCA_044370795.1 Burkholderiaceae bacterium | reverse complement strand
CACGAGGCCGCCCCCGCATCGCTCGCGACGAAGGCCTCGCGAACATCGTCACCCACCTCGTAGGCCGACTGGCCGATGGCAGGCCCCAGCCAGGCCGTCCAGCCGCTGGCATGCGGGGCAAGCCCGATGGCCGCGGCCACGGCGTTCTCGAGCACGCCGGCTGCCAGCCCGCGCCAACCGGCATGCGCGGCTCCGACCACCTCGCCATCACGATCGGCGAAGAGCACGGGCAGACAGTCGGCGGTCAGGATGGCCAGGACGACTCCGGGTAGACGGGTGACCGCCGCATCGGCGCGCGGCTCGCCGCTGCCGAGGCCAGCGGCGACGTGCACGGCGGTGCCGTGGACCTGATCGAGCCAGATGGGTTCGCCCGGCAGCATGCACCCGAGCAGCGCGCGATTGGCGACCACTCGGGCCGGGTCGTCGCCGCACCGGGCGCCGAGGTTCAGGCCCGCGACGCCGCGCGCATTGCCCCAGGGTCCCTCGCTCGTGCCACCTTCGCGGGTGGTATGCGCCGCGCGAACGGCAGCCGAGCCCGGCCAGTCGATCGGATTCCAGCCGGCGACCGGGGCGGCGATACGCGCCGACGGCGCAGGATCAGTCGACTTCATGAGCAAGCACCTCCGAGGCCACCCCGACGGCCTGCATGGCTGCGCTGAAGTCGGCGGGCGGCGGATCGCGCCAGTCGCAGGGTCCCCGGCCATCGGGATGGAGAAACCCCAGCCGCCAGGCATGCAGCGCCTGGCGCGCCATGGGACCGCCGGCCGGCCCGTAGACCGGATCGCCGAGCAACGGACGCCCGATGTGCCTCATGTGCACCCGTATCTGGTGGGTTCGGCCGGTGTGCAACGCGCATTCGACCAGGCTCACGGCGCGCCCCTGCCAGCTTCCCTGGGCAAGCGGGCGCACTCGCGTGCGCGCGAGCCGCCCGCCGGGCGGTTCGACGACCGCCATGCGCGTGCGCTGGCGTGGGTCGCGACCGATGGGCGCATCGATCTCGAAGGCGGCATCGATCGCCCCCCAGGCCAGCGCCAGATAACGGCGAGCCATCGTGCGCTCGGCAAGCTGCCGGGCGAGCGCACTGAGCGCCCGCTCGCTGGCCGCGACCGCGAGCAGTCCGCTGGTGTCCTTGTCGAGCCGGTGGACGATCCCTGCACGCGGCAACTTCCCAAGCGCCGGACGCCTGTGCAGCAGACCGTTGAGCAGCGTGCCGCGCCAGTTGCCGGCAGCCGGATGCACCACCAGTCCGGCCGGCTTGGCAATCACCAGGACGTCGTCGTCCTCGTGCACCACAACGAGATCGATGGGGTCGGGCGCGAACGCCTCATCGGCTTCGCGCGGCAGGGGTTGCACGCAGAGCGTCTCGAAACCGGCGAGCCGCGTCGAGGCGAGCAGCACCCGGTCGTCGCTCCAGACCGCCCCCAGGTCGAACCATCGCTGCACGCGCGAACGCGACACGCCTTCGATCAGGGGAGCCAGCGCGCTCGCGAGGAAGCGGTCGGCGCGCTGGCCAGCGCCCGCGATGGCCGGCAGCCGCAGCAGATCGGGGGCCGGAACGTCGTCGGCCTCGGCTTCGTCGAGCGCAGCGGGTGCCCGGGCGGGTTCGTTATAATCGGAAACGGTCACGGACACCGGGGCATGATCCCCGCGTAGGACTGACACAAGCCGCGCACGCCCGCGTCGCGGGATCGTCCAAGGACCCATGCAATGCGAGCCATCGAGAAACGCAGCCCAGCCCCGAGGGGCAGCATCCGCCTTGCCTTGCTGGCCTGGCTGGGTGCCTTGTGCCTCGCGCTGAGCGCCTGCGGCACCGACGACCAGCGCGACCCCACCCTAGGCTGGAGCGCCGAGAAATTATACGCCGAGGCACGTGACGAGATGCGCAGCGGCCGCTACGCGGCGGCCATCAAGATGCTCGAACGCCTCGAAGCGCGCTACCCCTTCGGGAGGTGGGCCCAGCAGGCCCGAATCGACATCGCGTACGCGCACTTCAAGGACAACGACCGGGCTCTCGCCCTGTCGGCAACCGACCGTTTCCTCAAGCAGTTTCCCTCGCATGACGCGCTGGATTACGTCTACTACCTGCGGGGCCTGATCAACTTCAACGAGCAGCAGGGCTGGCTCGCCACCCTGGGCCGCCAGGATCTGTCGGAACGGGATCTGCGGGCCGCCCGCGATTCCTTCGACGCCTTCCGCGAGGTTGTCACCCGCTTCCCCGAGAGCAAGTACGCCGCCGATGCGGAAGCGCGGATGAAGTACCTCGTCAACGCGATGGCTTCGGGCGAAGTTCACATCGCTCGCTACTACTACACCCGCGGCGCCTATGTTGCTGCCATCAACCGCGCCCAGGCCGCGATCGCCGAGTACCCGCGCGCGCCGGCCATCGAGGAGGCCCTGTTCATCGCGATGCAGTCCTACGAGCAGCTCGGCATGCAGGACCATCGCAATGACACCGAGAAGGTGCTCAAGGCCAACTTCCCGCGCAGCGAATTCCTCGCGCGCGGCTTCAAGACCGTGGATCGTCGCTGGTGGCAGGTCTGGCGCTGAGCGCCGGCTGTTCGCCGTCCAGGCGCGAGAGGAAATCCAGCGCCTCCTCCGACGCACGGGTGCGCGCGAACGGCGGCAGGCTGCGCAGCAGCCAGCGGCCGTAGGCTTTCTCGGCAAGACGGCCATCGCAAACCACCAGCAGACCGCGGTCGGTCTCCGACCGGATCATCCGGCCCGCTCCCTGCTGCAGCGCGAGCGCAGCCGCCGGCATCTGGAGCTCCCTGAACGGGTCGCCACCCGTGCGCCGCAGCGCCTCGATGCGCGCCCGCAGCACCGGATCATCGGGCGGCGCGAACGGCAGCTTGTCGATCACGACCAGCGACAGCTGGCGGCCGCGGACGTCGACCCCCTCCCAGAAACTCGCGCTGCCCAGCAGGACCGGAGCCGTCGCGCGGCGAAAGCGCTCGAGCAACTCCGCGCGCGCCGCGGTGCCCTGGACGAGCAGCTCCAGCTGCGGCCCGCCAGCCTGTTCGAGGCGAGCCGTGAAGCGGCGCGCGAGCTGATCGACCATGCGCAGGGTGGTGCACAGCACGAACGCTCGGCCACCATTGGCCACGATCAGCGGCCACACCGCGGCGTCGATCCGCTCGGCAAAATCGGGCCCCGAGGGCGCTCCAATGCCCGCGGGCACGTAGAGCAGCCCATGCCGGGCGTAATCGAACGGGCTCTCCCACCGATGCGTGGCGGCGTCATCCATGCCGATGGCGCGGGAAAAGTGGCCGAAGTCGCCACCCATCGACAGCGTCGCCGACACGAACACCCAGGCGCGCGGACGCTGCGCGCGGTGCCGAGCGAACACCCCGGCCACCGACAGCGGCGTGGCGTGCAGCGTGAGGCCCGCCGATCCGATCTCGGCCCAGGCTACCGTCGTCGATGCGTGGGCGGACGCCGGCGCGGCATGCTCGGTATCGGTGGCGCCGGCCTGCAGCCCCGACACCTGCGATTGCCCGCGCGATTCGGTGACCTCGGCCGCTGACGGTCCGTCGACGACCGCCGCCAGCCAGCGCTCTAGGGTGGTGTCGAGTTCGAGCGCGCGCTCGGCGACGCGGGCAATCTCGCGGCCGCGCGGCGCGGCTGCATCGAGCACCTCACGCACGCCGGCCAGGAGCTCGCGGCAATCGGCCACGGCGGGCAGAAATCCGTTCAGGGCGCGCAGCGCCTGGGCATCGTGCCGCGCCGGCGCGCCCGCGGCCATGCGCAGATCACGCACGGCCTGCTCGACGGACTGCGCGAGCGCCATCCAGTCGGCGGCATCGCGCGCCTCGGCCAGGCCGGCTCGCAGCATGTCGCGCCCGAACTCGGCGAGCTTGCGACTCGACACCGATGAGCCGAAGAAGTTCGTCGCGATTTCGGGCAGTTGATGCGCTTCGTCGAAGATCACGGCATCGGCCGTCGGCAGCAGGTCGGCGATACCCTCGTCACGCAGGGCGAGGTCGGCGCAGAACAGGTGGTGATTGACCACGACCACCTCGGCGCGCTGCGCCGCCTGCCGGGCGTGATTGACGAAGCAGTCGCCGTGGTCGGGGCACTCCTGGCCGAGGCAGTTCTCGCGGGTGGACGTGGCGAGATTCCAGGCCGGCGCATCCTCGCCGACATCGGGCGCGCCCGATCGGTCGCCGGTGCGCGAGACCGATGCGTACCGGTCGATGCGACGCAGCGTGACGATGTCCTCGCGGCGCGCGAAACGTCCCTCGAGCAGGTTGCGGCGCAGGTGGTATCGGCAGACGTAGTTGGCGCGCCCCTTGAGCAGCGCGCACTCCGCGCGCACGCCCAGCGCTCGCATCACCACTGGCAGGTCACGCTCGAAGAGCTGGTCCTGGAGGGTGCGCGTGCCCGTGGACACGATGACCCGCCCGCCGCCAAGCAGCGCGGGAGTCAGGTAGGCGAAGGTCTTGCCAGTGCCGGTGCCGGCCTCAGCGACCAGGGCCGAGCGCGCTTCGATCGCCCGGGCAATGGCGGTTGCCAGCTCGATCTGTCCGGGCCGGACCCGGTAGGCATCGACCGCCCTGGCGAACGGACCGGCGTCGCCCAGTGCGTGCGCGCTGGCCTGCGCGAGGTCGCCGTCAGCCATCGGCATCGGAGGACGATTCAGGCCGGTCGGTCGGGAACGAGCTGCATTTGCAGCAGGGTGATCGCATCCTTGATCTGGAGCTTGCGCTTCTTGAGGCGCCGCAGCTGCAGTTCATCGAAACGACCCTGCTGGCCGATCGCCTCGATCATGGCGTCGAGGCCGCGGTGCTCGAGATGCAGCTCGCCGATGCGCCGGCGTATCGATTCGGGATCTTTCATGCTCGCGGAAGGTCGGCGCGGGCTGCCGCGCCTGCGCCCATGCTGGCAACGCCCGCGATGATAGTCGCCCGGCCACCGTCGGGATAGTCTGTCGCGAGCATCGTCCTTTGGTGCGATCGGCCTAGCGGATGAGCGGCCGGGGCTCGGCGTCGTCGCGCTCGCGCGCCTGACGGCGCGCCTCGTGGCGGGCAGCTCGCGCCGCGGCGGCAAGCTCGCGCTCGGCGGCTTCGCGCTCGCGCACCGCCTGCGCCGCTTCGCGCTGCGCGGCGCGCTCGCGAGCCGCCTGCTCGGCCTCGCGAGCCCGCTGCAGGCGGTCGGCCGCCTCGCGCTCGCGCGCGGCGAGCGCATCGTAGCGCTCGCGATTGCGCGCCTCGCGCAGGACTTCGCGGGCCCGGGACTCGATCTGCCGCAACTGCGTATCGGTGGCCCGATAGGCCTGCTCGGCCTGTGCGCTGCACCGGTTGGAGAACACGCGACGGGCGCAATCGGCGAGCGCCTCCTTGCGCATGGCAAGTGCCGCTTCGCGGGAGGCAGCTGCCTCGAGCAGGGCGCGCTCGGCCTGCTCGGGATCGCCAATGGCGCCCGCCTGGGCGTGCCCCGGATCGGGCCCACGAGGTTCGGCGTCGGCGTCGGCCGCGCGCGCGCCGCCCGTCAGCGCCGCGACGAACGCCAGCACGCATGCGAGCGCCCCGCGGCGCCAGTCGATCGACCGAAGCGCGCGCCCCGGGGATGCCGATGGCGACAGGGTTGCCACAGCGCCGCAGGGGCTCAGGTCAGCGCCCCGGCCGTACCGCGGCGCGGCGTCTCGAGGTACTCGCGCGACTGCATCTCGACTATGCGGCTCACCGTGCGGTGGAACTCGTGCGCCATCGCACCGGCGGTGTAGAGCTCCTCCGGCGCACACTCGGCCGACATCAGCAGCTTCACGCGCTGATCGTAGAAGACGTCGACCAGCCAGACGAAACGTCGGGCCTCGGAGGCCATGCCGGCGCTCATGCGCGGAATCCCGGACAGGATCACGGTATGGAAGCGCTGCGACAGCTCGAGGTAGTCCATCTGCGAGCGCGGCCCGCCGCACAGGGTGCGGAAGTCGAACCACACGACGCCACCCGCGCGCCGCAGCGCGCGGATCTCGCGATTCTCGACCAGCAGCAGCGGCTCCTCCTCGCGCGCCTCGGCCAGGGCCGCAAAGGCCGCACGCAGCGCCTCGTCGGCCTCGGCGCCCAGCGGGCAGTGGTAGGCGCGGACCTGCTCGAGCGAACGGCGCCGGTAGTCGATCCCGGCATCGACGCACACGACATCGAGGTCGCGCTGCAGCAACTCGATCGCAGGCAGCATGCGGTCGCGATGCAACCCGTCGGGGTAAAGGCCCGATGGGGGATAGTTGGACGTGATCACGAAGGTGACACCGTGCCCGAACAGGCCGCGCATCAGGCGCTCGAGGATCATCGCGTCGGCGATGTCGGAGACGTGGAACTCGTCGAAGCAGATCAGCCGATACCGTCTTGCGATGCGCCGCGCGACCTCGTCGAGCGGATTGGCCGCGCCCTTCAGGTCGTCGAGCTCGCGGTGCACCCCGCGCATGAACTCGTGGAAGTGCACGCGCAGCTTGCGCACCACCGGCACCGTGCCGAAGAAGCAGTCCATCAGGAAGCTCTTGCCGCGGCCCACCCCTCCGTGCAGCCATACGCCACGAGGCACCTGCGGCGAAGAGAGGAGCCGTCGCAGCCGGCTGGCGCGGGCGGCCTTGAAGGCGACGAGCTCCTCGTGCATGCGCTGCAGCCTGTCGACTGCCGCGCGCTGCGCGTCGTCGGCAACGTAGCCGCGCTCGGCAAGTGCCGCCCCGTAGGCGGTGCGGACGTCCGGTGCGTGGTCCGCGCTCACGACATCAAAGGTTGAGCGCGCGGCGGTCGGTCGCCAGCGCTGCCTCTCGAATCACCTCCGACATCGACGGATGCGGGTGGCAGACCCGGGCGATGTCCTCGGCGCTGGCCTTGAACTCCATCGCGACCGCGGCCTCGGCGATGAGGTCGGAGGCGGTCGCGGCGATGATGTGCACGCCCAGCACCTCGTCGGTCTTCGCGTCGGCGAGGATCTTGACGAAGCCATCGGCCGCCTGCATGCCCAGCGCCCGGCCGTTGGCCGCAAACGGAAACTGCCCGGCGCGGTACTCCCGGCCCTCGGCCCTCAGTTGCTGCTCGGTGCGACCGACCCAGGCAATCTCGGGTGACGTGTAGATCACCCACGGGATGCAGTTGTAGTCGATGTGCGGCTGCTGGCCGGCAATCAGTTCGGCCACCATCACGCCCTCGTCCTCGCCCTTGTGCGCGAGCATCGGACCACGGACGACATCGCCGATCGCGTAGACACCCGGCAACCTGGTCCGGCAGCGCTCGTCGACCTCGATGAAGCCACGGGCATCCGGGGCGATACCCACGCTCTCGAGCCCGAGACCTTCGGTGTTCGGCACCCGCCCGACCGAGACGATGAGCCGATCGACCTCGAGAACATGCGACTGGCCCTGCGCGTCGGTGTAAGGCACGCTGACCCCGTCGGGCCGCGCCGCGATCTCGCCGATACGCACGCCGAGCCTGATGTCGAGCCCCTGCCGGGTGAACAGCCGCCAGCATTCCTTGGCGACAGCCTCGTCGCAGGCCGCCAGGAACCCGGGCATCGCCTCGAGCACCGTCACCTGGGCGCCCAGCCGCCGCCAGACCGAACCGAGCTCGAGCCCGATCACGCCGGCGCCGATCACGCCAAGCCGCTGCGGTACGCCGGGAAAGGCCAGCGCACCCTCGTTGTCGCAGACCACGACGTTGTCGACCGCAACCCCGGGCAGGTGGCGGGCACGCGAGCCGGTGGCAACGATGACGTTGCGCGCCTCGCTGACCTCGGTCCCCTCGTCACCGACGACCTCGATTCGGTAGTGACCGTCGGCCTGGCCGGCGAAGCGGCCGTGTCCCTTGAGCCACGCGATCTTGTTCTTGCGGAACAGGAACTCGATCCCCTTGGTCATCTTGGCGACGATCCCGTCCTTGCGGGCCAGCATGCGTCCCACATCGAGGCGCACGCCATCGATGTCGATGCCGTGCTCGCCGAGGTGACCGAGCGCCTTCTCGTATTCCTCCGATGACGCGAGCAGCGCCTTCGAGGGGATGCAGCCGACGTTCAGGCAGGTGCCGCCGAGCGCGGGCTTGCCGTCGGGGGTCTTCCACTTCTCGACGCAGGCAACCTTGAAGCCGAGTTGCGCGGCCCGGATGGCCGCCACATAGCCGGCCGGCCCGGCGCCGATGACGATGACGTCGTAGCGTTCGCTCATTCCGGGCTCCGGTCAGAGATCGAGCAGAAGGCGCGCCGGATCCTCGAGCGCCTCCTTGATCGACACCAGGAACAGCACCGCCTCGCGACCGTCGATGATCCGGTGGTCGTACGACAGAGCCAGATAGTTGATCGGGCGAACCACCACCTGGCCGTTCTCGACAACTGCACGGTCCTTCGTTGCGTGCACACCGAGAATCGCCGACTGCGGCGGGTTGATGATCGGCGTCGAGAGCATCGATCCGAACACCCCGCCGTTGGAAATCGAGAAGGTGCCGCCGGTGAGCTCCTCGATGCCGAGCTTGCCCTCGCCCGCGCGCTTGCCGAAGTCGGCGATCTGCTTCTCGATCTGGGCGAACGTCAGCTGGTCGGCGTTGCGCACCACCGGCACGACGAGCCCGCGCGGCGAACCCACGGCCACGCCGATGTCGAAGTAGCCGTGGTAGACGATGTCGGTGCCATCGACAGACGCGTTGACCACCGGGTACTTCTTCAGCGCATGCACCGCCGCCTTGACGAAGAACGACATGAAGCCCAGGCGCGCGCCATGCTCCTTCTCGAAGCGATCGACGTACTTCTTGCGCAGGTCCATGACCGGCTGCATGTTGACTTCGTTGAACGTGGTCAGGATGGCATTGGTCGATTGCGACTGGACCAGACGTTCGGCAACGCGCTGACGCAGCCGCGACATCGCCACCCGCTGCTCGGGTCTGCCCTCGAGCAGCTTGGCGGTGTCGAGCGGCGCGCGCACCTGCGGCAGGGCTGCCGCCGCCGGCGGCGCGGCCACCACCGGGGCAGGTACGGGCACCGCGGCCACGGCCGGCGCCTGAACCGCGGCAAGCACATCGCCCTTGGTGATGCGACCGTCACGGCCGGTGCCCTGCACCTGCGCGGTGCCGAGCCCGTGCTCGGCCATCAGCTTGGCTGCGGCCGGCATGGCGACGTCGCCCTTGAGCCCACCCGTGGCGGGTGCATGCGAAGCGCCCGAGCCCGGGGCAGCCATGGCCGGCTGCGGCGCGGCAGCAGGGGCAGCCGCCGGCGCGGCAACCGCCCCGGCAGCGGCCTCGGTGTCGATGATGGCGATCACCTCACCGGCCACGACGGTCGCGCCGTCGGGCTTGAGCAACCGGGTGACGACACCGGCCTCGGGCGCCGGCAGTTCGAGGACCACCTTGTCGGTCTCGATGTCGATGAGATTCTGGTCGCGAGTGACCGCCTCGCCCGGCTTCAGGTGCCACTGCAGCAGTGTCGCCTCGGCGACCGATTCCGACAGCTGCGGAACCTTGACTTCGATCAATGCCATGGGTTGCTCCGTGTTCTGGTGTCTGCAACGGATCGCACCGGTTGCGCCCGCAACGATCGGCGGCGGGCGGCGGGTGGCGATCCTGGTCTAAC
>JBILUW010000146.1:0-9553 GCA_044370795.1 Burkholderiaceae bacterium | reverse complement strand
GGCGAGATCGGCACCCGAGAAACCCGGGGTGCCGCGCGCGATGATCTCGGGGCGGACATCCGGCCCGATGGGCACCTTGCGGATATGGACGTTGAGGATCTGCTCACGGCCGCGGATGTCGGGCAGAGGCACGACCACCTGGCGGTCGAAGCGGCCCGGACGCAGCAGCGCCGGATCGAGCACGTCGGGGCGGTTGGTGGCCGCGATGACGATCACGCCCTGGCCGGTCTCGAAACCGTCCATCTCGACGAGCAACTGGTTGAGGGTCTGCTCGCGCTCGTCGTTGCCGCCGCCCAGCCCGGCGCCGCGCTGACGACCGACGGCGTCGATCTCGTCGATGAACAGGATGCAGGGTGCGTGCTTCTTGGCGTTCTCGAACATGTCGCGAACGCGCGCCGCGCCGACACCGACGAACATCTCGACGAAATCGGAGCCGGAGATGGAGAAGAACGGGACCTTCGCTTCGCCGGCGATCGCCTTGGCGAGAAGGGTCTTGCCGGTGCCGGGCGAACCCACCATGAGCACGCCGCGCGGGATGCGGCCACCGAGCTTCTGGAACTTGGACGGGTCGCGCAGGAACTCGACGAGCTCGCGGACGTCTTCCTTGGCCTCGTCGCAGCCGGCGACATCGGCGAAGGTGATGCTGTTGTTGCTCTCGTCGAGCAGACGGGCCCGGCTCTTGCCGAAGGAGAAGGCGCCCCCGCGGCCGCCGCCCTGCATCTGGCGCATGAAGAACACCCATACGCCGATGAGCAGCAGCATGGGGAACCAGGACACGAAGATGTTGAGCAGCAGCGACTGCTCCTCTTCGGGCTTGGCGTTGACCTGCACGCCGTACTTCATCAGGTCGCCGACCATCCAGGGATCGCTGGGCGTGAACACCGTGACCGAGCGGCTGTCCTTGGTGCGGGCACGCAGCGTGCGGCCGTCGATGACGACGCTGTCGATGCGGCCTTCGCGCGCCTCGGCCATGAACTGCGAATAGGGCATGTCTCCGCCGCGCACCTGCCGGCTGTCGAACTGCTTGAAGACGGTAAACAGCACCAGGGCGATCACCAGCCAGACCGCAGCCTTGGAGAAGACGTTGTTCACTTAGAGGCACTCCTCGAGGGGCCAACACATTCTACGCATATTGGGACGACCCCGCCAGTCACAAGTACTTTATAAGTCGTTGATCCGTAATGAGCTTACAGCGGTCGGACGAACGGTTGCCGGCCGCCGGGGCGCCGCCGCCGTCAGGAAGGGCGCGCGCCGGGCTTGGGCCGACGACCGAGCAGGTAGGTCTCGGCCGACTTGTCGCGCGAGGCTTTCGGCTTGCGTGGGGCCACCTGCACGAAGGCCTGCTTGAAGCGCTCGACGAGCTGGCTGTAGCCGCTGCCGTGGAAGCACTTGACCAGCAGCGCCCCGTCGGGGGTCAGGTGTTCGAGCGAGAACTCGACCGCGAGTTCGACCAGGTCGGCCATGCGGGCAGCATCGGCCAGCGCCACGCCGGACAGGTTGGGCGCCATGTCGGACACGACGAGGTCGACCCGCGCGCCGTCGAGCCGGCGGGCGAGTTCGGCGAGCACGGCCTCGTCGCGGAAGTCGCCCTGCAGGAACTCGACGTCGGCCACCGGCTCCATGGGCAGCATGTCGAGCGCCAGGATGCGGCCCCGGATGCCGCCGGAACCGGTTGCCATGCGTTCGCGCAGCACCTGCGACCACGCTCCCGGCGCGCTGCCCAGGTCGACGACCACCGCTCCCGGGCGCAGCAGCCGGTCGTGGTCGAGAATCTCGCTCAGCTTGAACGCGGCGCGCGAGCGGTAGCCGCGCGCCTGCGCCTGCTTGACGTAGGGATCGTTGCGGTGCTGGTCGAGCCAGGCCTTGCTGAATCGGTTCTTGGCCATCAGGGACGGTGAAGGGCGCGAGACGCAGCCGGCTGCATGAGCGCAACCAGGCGCGGCGCGAGCGCGCCGCGGGGGGGCCGGCGCGACGCGGCCATGCTGCCCGCCGGACGCGGCGAGCCGGGGGCCGGTAGAATCCGGGGATGAACGATGCCATCGCCAACGAAGGCACCGGACGGCCAGCAGCCGCTCCGGTGCTCGACGCCGCCGCCCGCCAGGCCCTCAGGGCCCGCGCGCATCCGCTCAAACCGGTGGTCATGATCGGCGAGGCCGGGCTCACGCCGCAGGTGCTTGCCGAAATCGAAAGAGCGCTGACAAGTCACGAGCTCATCAAGATACGAGTGTTCGGCGACGACCGCACCGTGCGCGCCGCCCTGCTCGCCGAGGTCTGCGCCCTCACCGGCAGCGCACCGGTGCAGCAGATCGGCAAGCTGCTGGTGGTGTGGCGGCCGGCGCCCGCGCCGCAGCCCGAGGCCGGCGCACGGCGCGACCCGCGCGCGCCGCACCACCGCAAGAAAGCTGCCGGGGCGGGGCAGGCCGCGCCTGCGCGTCGGGGCCGGGCTGCCCGGCCCGCCGGGTCGGGAGCTGCCAGGAGCGCAGCCGCGCCCACCGCGAAACGATCCGATGCGCCGGCCTCGAAACGATCCGCCGTGGCGGGCGCCAAACGTGCGGCTGGCCCAGGCGCCAAACGTGCGGCTGGTCCGGGCGCCAAGAGCCCGGCTGGCGGCGGATCCGCGCGCTTTGCCGCCTCGGGCACCCGGCGCGCCGCGGCCACTGGCGTCTTGGGGGCCAAACGCGCGGCGGCGCCCGGCGCGAAACGCCCAGCCGCGGCCGCCAGCAGCCGCCGACCCGGAGAAACCGGCTCGAGCCGTGACGGGGGCTCCGCCAGCCGGCGCGCCAGCGCACCAGGCTCCGGGCGCGGCGCCGGGCCTTCGGCGAGCCGATCGGGACGACCGGGCGCAAGCGCGGGCCCGGCGCCCCGGCCGCGCACGAAGCGCAGCGGCGGGCGCTGAGCAGCCACCGGCCAAGCCGCCGCGCCCGCTCGTCACGTGTACCGAACGTCGAGCACCTCGTACTCGCGCCGGCCGCCAGGCGCCTGCACCTCGGCGACATCACCGGCGTACTTGCCGATCAGGGCGCGCGCGATCGGGCTCGACACCGAGATGCGCCCGGCCTTGATGTCGGCCTCGTCGTCGCCGACGATCTGGTAGGTCACCTTCTCGGCGCTCTCGAGATCCTCGAGATCGACGGTTGCGCCGAAGACCACCCTGCCCTCGGCATCGAGCAGCTTCGGGTCGATGATCTGGGCATTGGCGAGCTTGCCCTCGAGTTCGGCGATGCGCCCCTCGATGAAGCCCTGCCGTTCGCGGGCCGCATCGTACTCGGCGTTCTCGGACAGATCGCCCTGGGCGCGCGCCTCGGCGATCGCGGTGATCACCGCCGGCCGCTCGATGGTCTTGAGGCGGTGCAGCTCTTCCTTGAGCAGCTGGGCGCCGCGCACGGTGAGCGGGATGGTCGGCATCGTGGGTCTCCGGTTCTGAGCCGGCGCGCCGCCAGCGGCCTGGGCTCAGGCCGCGAGGCTCTTGTGCAGTTCCTGCAGACTATAGACGTCGAGCGCATGCAGGTGGCGCATGCCCTCGACCGCCGCCCGGGCCCCGGCCAGGGTGGTGTAGTAGGTGACCCGCTGCGCGAGCGCGGTGGTGCGGATCGAGCGCGAGTCGGCGATCGCCACGCGCTTTTCCTCGACGGTGTTGACGACCAGCGCGACCTCGCCGTTCTTGAGCATGTCGACGATGTGCGGCCGGCCTTCCTGCACCTTGTTGACCGGTGTGACCGGGATGCCATGCGCCGCGATGGCAGCGGCGGTGCCGCGCGTGGCCACCAGCCGGAAGCCCAGATCGTGCAGGGCGCGCGCCACAGGCACCACCCCGGGCTTGTCGGCGCTCTTCACAGACAGGAATGCCGTGCCCGAGGCCGGCAGGCGCACGCCCGCGGCCAGCTGCGACTTCACGAAGGCCTCGCCGAAGCTGTAGCCCACGCCCATCACCTCGCCGGTGGACTTCATCTCGGGGCCCAGGATGGTGTCGACGCCAGGAAACTTCACGAAGGGGAACACCGCCTCCTTCACCGAGAAGTAGGGCGGCACCACCTCGTCGCCCACGCCCTGCTGCGCGAGGCTGGCGCCGGCCATGCAGCGCGCGGCGATCTTGGCCAGCGGCAGGCCGGTGGCCTTGGAAACGTAGGGAACGGTGCGCGAGGCCCGCGGGTTGACCTCGAGCACATAAACCGTGCCGTCGCCGCCGGCCGCGTCGCGCTGGATGGCGAACTGCACGTTCATGAGCCCGACGACCTTCAGCGCGCGCGCCATCTGCTCGGTCTGACGCTTGAGTTCGGCGACCAGGTCGGCCGACAGCGAATAAGGCGGCAGCGAGCAGGCGGAGTCGCCGGAGTGCACGCCGGCCTGCTCGATGTGCTCCATGACGCCGCCGACGAAGACCCGCTGGCCGTCGGACAGGCAATCGACATCGACCTCGATGGCGTCGTTGAGGAAGCGATCGAGAAGCACCGGACTGTCATTGGAGACCTTGACGGCCTCGCGCATGTAGCGCTCGAGGTCGCGCTGCTCGTGGACGATCTCCATCGCGCGCCCGCCGAGCACGTAGCTGGGCCGAACCACCAGCGGATAGCCGATCTCCTGGGCCATCGCGATCGCCTCGGTCTCGGTGCGGGCGGTGCGGTTGGGCGGCTGGCGCAGGCCCAGCTTGACCAGCAGTTTCTGGAAGCGCTCGCGGTCCTCGGCAACGTCGATGCTCTCGGGCGAGGTGCCGATGATGGGCACGCCGTTGGCCTCGAGCGCCTTGGCGAGCTTCAGCGGGGTCTGGCCGCCGTACTGCACGATGACCCCGAGCGGGCGCTCGAGATCGACGATCTCGAGGACATCCTCGAGGGTCAGCGGCTCGAAGTAGAGACGGTCGCTGGTGTCGTAGTCGGTGGAGACGGTCTCGGGGTTGCAGTTGACCATGATGGTCTCGAAGCCGTCCTCGCGCAGCGCGAGCGCCGCGTGCACGCAGCAGTAGTCGAACTCGATGCCCTGGCCGATGCGGTTGGGCCCGCCGCCGAGCACCATGATCTTGCGCCGGTCGGTGGGCTGCGCCTCGCACTCGTCCTCGTAGGTTGAGTAGAGGTAGGCGGTGGTGGTGGCGAACTCGGCCGCGCAGGTGTCGACGCGCTTGAACACCGGCCGCACGCCCCATTCGCGGCGCAGCTTGCGGATCTCGGCCTCGGTGCTGTCGAGCAGGTAGCCCAGGCGCCGGTCGGAGTAGCCCTTCTTCTTGAGCCACAGCAGGGTGTCGCGGTCGATGTCGCCCAGCGTGCGCCGGTCGAGCTCGAGTTCGATGTCGACGATCTCCTTGATCTGCGCCAGGAACCACGGATCGATGCGCGTGAGCGCGTGCACTTCCTCGAGCGTGAACCCGGCTGCGAAGGCGTCGCCCACGTACCAGATGCGCTCGGGACCGGGCTCGCCGAGCTCCTCCTCGATGCGCTCGCGCTCGGTGGTCTTCTGGTTCAGGCCATCGACCCCCACCTCGAGGCCGCGCAGCGCCTTCTGGAAGCTCTCCTGGAAGGTGCGGCCGATCGCCATCACCTCGCCCACCGACTTCATCTGGGTGGTGAGGTGGCTGTCGGCCTGCGGGAACTTCTCGAACGCGAAGCGCGGGATCTTGGTGACGACGTAGTCGATGCTGGGCTCGAACGAGGCCGGCGTGGCGCCGCCGGTGATGTCGTTCTTCAGCTCGTCGAGCGTGTAGCCGACCGCCAGCTTGGCGGCCACCTTGGCGATCGGAAAACCCGTGGCCTTGGAGGCGAGCGCCGACGAGCGCGACACCCGCGGGTTCATCTCGATGACGATCATGCGGCCGTCGGCCGGGTTGATCGCGAACTGCACGTTGCTGCCACCGGTGTCGACGCCGATCTCGCGCAGGATGGCGATCGAGGCATCGCGCATCAGCTGGTATTCCTTGTCGGTCAGCGTCTGCGCCGGCGCCACGGTGATGGAGTCGCCGGTGTGGATGCCCATCGGGTCGAGGTTCTCGATGGAGCACACGATGATGCAGTTGTCCGCGCGGTCGCGGACCACCTCCATCTCGAACTCCTTCCAGCCGATCATGCTCTCCTCGATCAGCAGCTCGCTGGTGGGCGAGGCCTCGAGGCCTCGCTTGCAGATGGTCTCGAACTCCTCGGCGTTGTAGGCGATGCCCCCGCCGGTGCCCCCGAGCGTGAAGCTCGGGCGGATGATCATGGGAAAGCCGGCCCCGCCGTTGGCTTCGGCGATGACGCGCTGAACCGCCCAGGCCTGATCGAGCGCGTGGGCGATGCCCGAGCGGGCCGAGCCCAGCCCGATGCGGGTCATGGCGTCCTTGAACTTGCTGCGATCCTCGGCCTTGTCGATGGCTTCGGGCGACGCGCCGATGAGCTCGACACCGTACCGGGCGAGCACGCCCTGGCGGTGCAGGTCGAGCGCGCAGTTGAGCGCGGTCTGGCCGCCCATCGTGGGCAGGATGGCGTCGGGCTTCTCCTTGGCGATGATGCTCTCGACCACCTGCCAGGTGATGGGCTCGATGTAGGTGACGTCGGCGGTGCCGGGGTCGGTCATGATCGTGGCCGGATTGCTGTTGACCAGGATCACGCGGTAACCCTCCTCGCGCAGGGCCTTGCAGGCCTGGGCGCCGGAGTAGTCGAATTCGCAGGCCTGACCGATGACGATCGGGCCGGCGCCGATGATGAGAATGCTCTGGATGTCGGTGCGCTTGGGCATGGCGTCCGTCGGGCGGGTGCGGTCGGGTCGGTCGGGCGCTCGGGGCGCGGGCTGGGGCGAAGCGGGGCTGGGGCTGGGCGCGCGGGGGTGGCGCGCTCAGGCCCGCGCCTGCCGCATCAGCCCGACGAAACGGTCGAAAAGATAGGCGATGTCGCGCGGGCCGGGGCTTGCCTCGGGATGCCCCTGGAAGCAGAAGGCCGGCCTGTCGGTGCGCGCCAGACCCTGGATGGACCCGTCGAACAGCGACACGTGGGTAACCCGCAGCGTGGGCGGCAGCGAGGCGGGATCGACCGCGAAGCCATGGTTCTGGCTGGTGATGAGCACCTGCCCGGTGTCGAGATCCTTGACCGGATGGTTGGCGCCGTGGTGGCCGAACTTCATCTTGAGGGTGCGGGCGCCCGACGCCAGGCCCATGATCTGGTGGCCCAGGCAGATGCCGAAGGTGGGGATGCCGCGCTCGATGAGCTCGCGGGCGGCGGCAATAGCGTAGTCGCAGGGCTCGGGGTCGCCCGGGCCGTTGGAGAGGAACACGCCATCGGGTGCGATCGCCAGCGCCCGCTCGGCGCCAGCCTGCGCCGGCAGCACGGTGATCTCGCAGCCGCGGTCGGCCAGCAGACGCAGGATGTTGCGCTTGACCCCGAAGTCGAAGGCGGCCACGCGCAGCGGCGAGCGGTCGGCCGTGCCGGCCCGGTAGCCCTCGCCCAGCGCCCAGGTGCCTTCGCTCCACGGATAGGCGGTGGCGGTGCTCACCTCGCGGGCGAGATCCATGCCGGCCAGCCCGGGGAAGGCGCGCGCCGCGGCGAGCGCGGCGTCGATGTCGAGCGTGGCGCCCGGGGCGTCGGCGGCCAGCAGACAGCCGGCCTGCGCGCCCTTCTCGCGCAGCACACGGGTAAGCCGCCGGGTGTCGAGACCGGCGATGCCCGGCACGCCTTCGGCGCGCAGGTAATCGGAGAGGCTGCCGGTGCTGCGCCAGTTGGAGGCGAGCGCGGGCACGTCGCGCACCACCAGGCCTGCGGCGTGGATGCGCGCCGACTCGACGTCCTCGGGGTTGACCCCGTAGCTGCCGATGTGCGGATAGGTGAGCGTGACGATCTGCCGGCAGTAACTGGGATCGGTGAGGATCTCCTGGTAACCGGTGAGCGCCGTGTTGAACACGACTTCGCCGACCGAGCGCACCGGGGCGCCGATCGAGTGGCCGTGAAAGACGCTGCCGTCGGCGAGCGCGAGGACGGCAGGAACGGTGGGGGGACGCAAGGGAAAGGCTCCTGGTGCAGGTCCGCCGGCGGAGCCGCGCGTGGCGCCTGTCGGCCAGCCGGAACCGACACCGGCGAGGCCGCTTCGGCGACCGGGCCGACGGCAACAGGCAAGAAGCGCCGGCAACCCACCGGGGCGACCCGCGCGGCGCGGGGCGAGGCACCGGGAGCCGCGCCGCGCGCAACCCCGCGAAGACGCCACCGCCGCAGGCAGAAAAACTTCCGGATTATAGCATCGGGGCAGGCGCTCAGCCGCGTACCGAGCGGCGATCGCGCAGTGCCTGGGCGAGCGTCGAGGGATCGACGTATTCGAGTTCGCCGCCCACCGGCACGCCGCGAGCCAGCCGCGTGACGGACAGGCCGCGCGCGCGCAGCAGTTCGCCGAGGTAGTGGGCGGTGGCCTCGCCTTCCTGCGTGAAGTTGGTCGCCAGAACCACCTCGGACACCTGTCCGTCGGTGGCCCTCTCGAGCAGCCGCTGCAGGCCGATCTCGCGCGGTCCGACACCGTCGAGCGGCGACAGGCGGCCCATCAGCACGAAGTACAGCCCCTCGAAGGCAAGGGTCTGCTCGACCATGGCCTGGTCGGCCGGCGTCTCGACGACGCACAGCAGCGAACGATCACGGCGATCGGACGCGCAGGTCTCGCACAGATCGCCCTCGGCGAAGGTGTTGCACAGGCGGCAGTGGCGCAAGCCGTCGAGGGCAGCGCCAAGCGCCTGCACGAGTTGCCGCGCGCCGTCGCGATCGTGCTGCAGCAGGTGGAAGGCGTGCCGCTGCGCCGAGCGCGGCCCCACGCCCGGCAACCGGCGCAGCGCCGCCGAGAGCGCCTCGAGCAGGCCCGCAGGCTTCACGCGCGTCGAGCCGCTCAGAAAGGCAGCTTGAAGCCGGGCGGCAGCGGCAGCCCGGCGGTGACGCCACCCATGCGCTCCTGGGCGGTCTGCTCGGCGCGCCGCAGCGCGTCGTTGACGGCGGCCACCACGAGATCCTCGAGCATGTCGCGGTCATCGGCGAGCAGGCTGGGGTCGATGGTGACCCGCTTGAGCTCGTTGCGGCAGGTGACGATCGCCTTGACCAGGCCGGCGCCCGACTGGCCCTCGACCTCGACCTGGGCGAGCTGCTCCTGCACCCGCTTGAGGTTCTCCTGCATCTGCTGGGCCTGCTTCATCAGGCCCGCAAGCTGTCCCTTCATCATGGCGTCGGTGTCCTTGGCTGCGTAACGGGGGAAACGATGGGGGGAAACGATAGGGGCAAACGATAGCGAATCGACAGGGGAGACGGCCGGACGATCGGACGATCGGACCCGCCGGGTCAGTCGGCCGGCCGGATGGAATCGGGCACGATGCGCCCGCCGAGATCGTCGAGGAGCGAGCGCACGAAGGGATCGGCCTCGAGTGACTCGCGGGCCTCGTCGACCCGACGCTCGCGCTCGGCCACGGCGGCCTGGGCCGCGGTGCCGCCGGCAATCTGGCCCACCTCGACCGCCAGCCGGACCGGCGCGCCGAAATGCGCGGCAAGCGCCTCGCGGACCCGGGCTACCGTGGCCGATTCGGCCAGCGGCCGGATGGGCACTCGCACCCGGAACGACAGCCCGTCGTGCGAGA
>JBILUW010000145.1:0-9645 GCA_044370795.1 Burkholderiaceae bacterium | reverse complement strand
GCTCGACCTGCGTGGAGCCGCAGGGCACGCAGATGATGATGCGAGGACTCGGCGAGAACAGCCGGGTCTCGTGGACCATCTTGATGAACTGCTTGAGCATCTGCTCGGTGACGGTGAAGTCGGCGATGACGCCGTCCTTCATCGGGCGGATGGCTTCGATGTTGCCCGGCACCTTGCCGAGCATCGACTTGGCTTCGCCGCCCACGGCGGCGATGGTCTTCTTGCCGCTGGGCCCGCCCTCCTGGCGTATGGCCACGACCGAGGGCTCATCGAGCACGATGCCCTTCCCGCGCACGTAGATGAGCGTGTTGGCCGTACCCAGGTCGATGGCCAGGTCGGTCGAGAAATAATGGCGAAAGAGCCCGAACATGTCGGTTCCGAGGTGGCGGGCCGGCCCGGAGACGCCCTGGCCGGCGCAGAGGAACCGCAAATCATACCGTATAATTTGCGCCCCTCGGCCTGTCTCGGCCATCTGCTCAGCCAGCCCCGCCCGCCATGTCGCTCACCGAAGCCGACGCCTTGCGTCTTGCCCGTCTTGCGCGTCTGCACCTGCCGGCCGACGGGTTGCCGCGAACGATCGCGCAGCTCAATGCGGTGCTCGGCCTGATCGAGCAGCTGCAGTCGGTCGACACGACCGGGATCGCCCCCATGACCCATCCCACCGAGATGCCGTTGCGCCTGCGCGCCGACGCGGTCACCGAACCCGACGGCCGCGAGCGCTACCAGCGGGCGGCGCCGGCGGTCGAACAGGGTCTTTATCTCGTGCCGCGGGTGATCGAGTGAGCGCGTCGGGCCCCCTGCACATGCTGCCCGTGGCGGCGCTGCGCGCCGGCCTCGACGGGCGCGGCTTTTCCGCGCTCGAGCTCGCGCAGGCCTTCCTCGCGCGCATATCGGCCAGCACGCTCAACGCCTTCATCGACGTGCAGCCCGAACTGACGCTCGCGCAGGCGCGCGACGCCGACCGCAGGCTGGCCGCCGGCGAGCGCGCACCGCTGCTGGGCATCCCGGTCGCCCACAAGGACATCTTCGTCACCGAGGGCTGGCGCTCCACTGCCGGCTCGCGGATGCTCGCCGAGTACGTCAGCCCCTTCGACGCCACGGTGGTCGCGCGGCTGCGCGCCGCGGGCGCCGTGTGCCTGGGCAAGACCAACTGCGACGAGTTCGCGATGGGCTCGTCGAACGAGAACTCCTGGTTCGGGGCGGTGCGCAACCCCTGGGATCCGCGGGCGATCCCCGGCGGGTCGTCGGGCGGCGCGGCGGCGGCGGTCGCCGGCGGCCTGGCGCCGCTGGCCACCGGGACCGACACCGGCGGCTCGGTGCGCCAGCCGGCCTCGATGTGCGGCATCACCGGCATCAAGCCCACCTACGGCCGGGTCAGCCGCTTCGGCATGATCGCCTTCGCCTCCAGCCTCGATCAGGGCGGCGCGATGGCCCGTTCGGCAGCCGAGTGCGCGCTGCTGCTCTCGGCGATGGCCGGCTTCGACGAGCGCGACGCCACCAGCATCGAGCGGCCCGACGAGGACTACAGCCGCGAGCTCGAGCGGCCACTGGCCGGCCTGCGCATCGGCCTGCCGGCCGAGTTCTTCGGCGACGGCCTGGCCGACGACGTGCGCGGCCCCGTCGAGGCGGCGCTGCAGGCGCTGCGCGACCAGGGCGCCACCACCGTGGCCGTGTCGCTGCCGCGCACGGCGCTGGCCATCCCCGCCTACTACGTGATCGCGCCGGCCGAGGCCTCGAGCAACCTCAGCCGCTTCGACGGCGTGCGCTACGGCCATCGCGCGGCCAGCCCGGCCGACCTGGCCGACCTCTACGCCCGCAGCCGCGCCGAGGGTTTCGGCCCCGAGGTGCAGCGTCGCATCCTGGTGGGCACCTACGTGCTCTCGCATGGCTACTACGATGCCTACTATCTGCAGGCGCAGAAGTTGCGGCGCCTGATCGCCGACGACTTCGCCGCGGCCTTTGCCTCGGTCGACCTGATCGCCGGCCCGGTGTCGCCCACCGTTGCCTGGGACCTCGGCGCCCGCGACGACGACCCGGTGCGCAACTATCTCGCCGACATCTACACCCTGCCCGCGTCGCTCGCGGGCCTGCCCGGGCTGTCGATGCCGGTGGGTTTCGGCGCCGGCGGCCGGCCGGTCGGCCTGCAGCTGATCGGCCGGGTCTTCGAGGAGGCGCGCCTGCTCAACGTGGCCCACCGGTACCAGCAGGCCACCGACTGGCACCGGCGCACCCCGGCCGAGAGCGCCGGGTGAGGGCTCGGGTCCGCATGCATCAGCGCCTTGCACGCCTGGCCGCGCTTGCCGCCCTGGCCGGTCTGCTCGCGGCC
This sequence comes from Burkholderiaceae bacterium, assembly GCA_044370795.1. Classification (GTDB taxonomy): domain Bacteria; phylum Pseudomonadota; class Gammaproteobacteria; order Burkholderiales; family Burkholderiaceae_E; genus Quisquiliibacterium. The sequence continues at coordinate 7,319 of JBILUW010000145.1, read as the reverse complement.
TGCGCGGGGCCCCGCCAGCCACCGGCGCCCGTGAGCCCGGCGGCCGGCACCCGACCCCCGGCCGCGCCACCATCGGCCACACCGCCGCCGGCCGCGAGCGCGCCGCCCACGGCCCCCTCCACCGCGGCGCGCCGCCCCATTCCCGACCGGCCCATCCACCTCGACGGCCGCTGCAGCCAGACCGACGAGGATGGCTATCGCGAGGAGGCGAGCCTGCGGGTGCAGGACAACCAGGTGCAGGCGATCAACTGGCAGCTCTGGGTTGGCCGGCGCGGCGGCTGCCGCTTCGATCTCACCGACTTCCGGCAGGTACGCAGCCACCCCCACATCGAGCTGCTCGCCCGCGACGGCAGCGGCTGCAAGCTGATGGTCTGGCAGGATCCCCGCCGTGTCACGCTGGCCCACGCCGGCTGCCAGCGCCGCTGCAGCTCGGGCATCTACGAGCAGGCATGGCCGGTGATGTTCGACCCGCGCACCGGCACCTGCGCCCGCACCGAGCGCTGACCGGCGCCTGCCCCTAGGAGAACGACGCGATGCGCTGGGAAGTGGTGATCGGGCTCGAGACGCATGCGCAGCTTGCCACGCGCTCCAAGATCTTCTCGGGCGCCCCGACCGCGTTCGGCGCGCCGCCGAACACGCAGGCCAGCCCGGTCGATCTCGCGCTGCCGGGCGTGCTGCCGGTGCTCAATCGCCAGGCGGTCGAATGCGCGATCCGCTTCGGCCTGGCGGTCGGCGCGCAGGTGGCGCCGCGCTCGGTGTTCGCCCGCAAGAACTACTTCTATCCCGACCTGCCCAAGGGCTACCAGATCAGCCAGTACGAGATCCCGGTCGTGGCGGGCGGCAGCCTCGACATCGCCTGGGACGACAACGGCGAGCAGCACGCGCGCCGCGTGCGTCTGACCCGCGCCCACCTCGAGGAAGATGCCGGCAAGTCGCTGCACGAAGACTTCCACGGGATGTCGGGCATCGACCTGAACCGGGCCGGCACGCCGCTGCTCGAGATCGTCACCGAGCCCGACATGCGCTCGGCCCGCGAGGCGGTGGCCTACGCGCGGGCGCTGCACGCGCTGGTCGTATGGCTGGGCATCTGCGACGGCAACATGCAGGAGGGCTCGTTCCGGTGCGACGCCAACGTGTCGGTGCGCCCGGCCGGCGAGCAGGCCTACGGCACCCGCTGCGAGATCAAGAACCTCAACTCCTTCCGCTTCCTCGAGCGCGCGATCGACTTCGAGGTGCGCCGCCAGATCGAGCTGATCGAGGACGGCGGCCGGGTGGTGCAGGAAACCCGCCTGTACGACCCCGATCGCGACGAGACGCGCAGCATGCGCAGCAAGGAAGACGCGCAGGACTACCGCTACTTCCCCGACCCCGACCTGCCGCCGCTGGTCATCGCGCCCGACTGGGTCGAGACCGTGCGCGCCGCGATGCCCGAGCTGCCGCAGGCCATGCGCGCCCGCTTCGAGACCGAGCTGGGCCTGTCGGCCTACGATGCCGCGGGTGTCACCGCCACGCGGGCGAGCGCAGCGTGGTTCGAGGCGGCGCTCGCCGCACTCGCCGCGCTGCTGCCGCCGGCCGATGCGGCCGCGCGCGCCGCGCAGGCCAAGCAGCTTGCCAACTGGATGCTCGCCGACGTGGCCGCCGCGCTGAATCGCGACGGCATCGAGATCGACCTGGCGCCGGTGTCGCCGGCGCTGCTCGCCCGCCTGCTCGCCCGCGTCATCGACGGCACGGTGTCGGGCAAGATCGCCCGCGAGCTCTTCGCCGCCCTGTGGGCCGCCCCGGGCAGCCCCGAGGAGGCCGTCGACCGCGAGATCGACGCCCGCGGCCTGCGGCAGATTTCCGACACCGGCGCCCTCGAGGCCATGGTCGATGCCGTGCTTGCCGCCAACCCGAAGTCGGTCGAGGAGTTCCGCGCCGGCAAGGACAAGGCCTTCAACGCGCTGGTCGGCCAGGTGATGAAGGCCAGCCGCGGCAAGGCCAACCCGCAGGCCGTCAACGACCTGCTGCGCCGCCGCCTGGGCGGCTGACGCTCAGCTCGCGCTGCCGTAGCGCTCGCGGTAGGCGGCCACCCGGGCGCGGTGGCCGGCAAGCTCGCCGGCCTCGCCCTGGGCATGAAGGTAGCCGATCAGGTCGGCCAGGGTGGCGATCGCCACCACCGGAATCCCGAAGGTCGCGCGCACCTCCTCGACCGCCGAACGCTCGCTCGGCGCCGCGGCATTGCCGCCGCGCTCCTGCCGATCGAGGGCGATCAGCACGCCGGCCGGCTGCGCACCGGCGGCCCGGATGATCTCGACCGACTCGCGCACCGAGGTGCCGGCCGAGATCACGTCGTCGACGATCAGGACCCGACCGCGCACCGGCGCGCCCACCAGCATGCCGCCCTCGCCGTGGTCCTTGGCTTCCTTGCGGTTGTAGGCGAAGCCGATGTTGTTCCCACGGGCGGCCAGCGCCACGGCGGTAGCCGCGGCCAGCGCAATGCCCTTGTAGGCCGGGCCGAACAGCATGTCGAAGGCCAGCCCGCCGGCCGCGCGCGCCTCGAGCAGCGCGTCGGCATAGAAACCGGCAAGGCGGCCCAGGCGCTCGCCGTCGTTGAACAGCCCGGCGTTGAAGAAGTAGGGCGAGTCGCGTCCGGCCTTGGTGATGAACGAGCCGAAGCGCAGCACGCCGGCCTCGAGCGCGAAACGGATGAATTCCTGCGAGTGAACCTGCGGCAACGATCGCTCCCCGGCCGGCGCGCGCCGGCCACACCCCGTCATGATACGGACCGCCTCACGACTGCGTCATCCCGGCTGTCGAGAAGACCATCGGCGCGGCGGGCCGCCCTGCGTCAGGGTTCGAAGTCGTAGTCGATGGTCAGGGGCGCATGGTCGGAGAAGCGGCGCTCCTTGTAGACCGCGGCGCGGCGCGCAGCGGCGGCGAGAGCCGGCGTGCTCAGGTGGTAGTCGATCCGCCAGCCCACGTTCTTGGCCCACGCCTGGCCACGGTTGCTCCACCAGGTGTAGCCCTCCTCGGTCGCATCGGGCTCGAGCCGCCGATAGGTATCGACCCAGCCGAGTTCGTCGAACACCCGCGACAGCCAGGCTCGCTCTTCGGGCAGGAATCCGCTGTTCTTCTGGTTGCCCTTCCAGTTCTTCAGATCGACCTCGCGGTGCGCGATGTTCCAGTCGCCGCAGATCACCACCTCGCGCCCGCAGGCGACCAGCCGCGCGAGGTGCGCCTGGAAACGCGCCATGAACGCGAACTTCGCCGCCTGCCGATCGTCGCCGCTCGAGCCCGAGGGCAGGTAGACCGACACCACCGACAGCCGGTCGTAGACCAGTTCGAGGCACCGGCCTTCGGCGTCGATCTGCGGGTCGCCCAGCCCCACCACCACCTCGCGCGGCTCGCGCCGGGCGTAGATGCCGACCCCGCTGTAGCCCTTCTTCTGCGCGCAGTGGAAGTGGCCGACGTAACCCGGCGGAGCGATCATCCCCGGCGCGAGATCGGCTTCGTGCGCCTTGAGCTCCTGGACGCAGACGAAGTCGGCCTGATGCGCGTCCATCCAGTCGAAGAACCCCTTGGTGGCGGCCGACCGGATGCCGTTGAGGTTGGCAGAAACGACTCGAATCATCGTGGGCCTCGGGCTGCCGGCGCGAGCCGTGCGAAAAAACGGGACATGGACGGACACCGGCCGCCCAGACGAGAATCGATAGCCGCAACTCCAGATTGCCTGAGCTATCGAGCTGCGCCCGCCCGGGAATATTGTAGGTTCTGTCTGTGAACGCCAGCAGCATCGCCACCGCGCAGCCCGCGCAAAACGCCGCGGCCGCGCCGCGCCGCGCCCTGATCGTCGACGACGATCCCCTGGCGCTCGCCCTGGTGGGCGCCAGCTTCGGCGAGATCGGGTTCTCGGTGGCCAGCGCCTGCGACGGCCGCGAGGCGCTGATCCTGGCTGCCGCCGAGCGCTTCGACTGCGTGGTGCTCGACGTCCAGATGCCCGGACCGTCGGGCTTCGAGGTCTGTCGCGAACTGCGGCGCATGCGCGCCTACCGGAGCACGCCCATCCTGATGCAGACGGGCCTGGACGATCACGAATCGATCGAACGCGCCTTCGAAGCCGGGGCGAGCGACTACCTGACCAAGCCGGTCAACGACGCGCTGCTTCGTCACCGGGTGCGCTTCGTGATGAAGGCCGCCGAGGTGGTCGCCGAACTCGAGGACAACCGCGCCCGCCTCGACGAGGCGCTCGACCTCGCCCAACTGGGCCACTGGGCCTACTCGTTCGAGACCGGCACCTACACCGGGGCTGACGCCCACCTTCGGGTGCTCGGCTTGCCGCCCGACGCGCCACGCGATGCCTACCTCTCGCGGGTCCATCCCGACGACCAGGGCGGCGTGCGCCGGCAACTCGCGGCGCTGGGCACCGACACCGACCGCCTCGATCTCACGCACCGCTGGCTCGCGCCCGACGGGCGCGAGCTCGTGCTGCACGTGCGCGGGGTGCTGCGCCGCGGCGAGAACGGGCGCCCGGTTGCCGCCTTCGGCAGCATGCAGGACGTCACCGAGCGCGAGTCCATCCTCGAGACCATGCGGCTGTGGTCGAAAGTGATCGAATCATCGACCGAGGGCATGCTGCTGGTCGACGCGGCGCTGCGCCCGCTGCAGGTCAACGACGCCTTCACGCGGATCACCGGACTCGACATCGAGCGGCTGCGCCGCGAGGGCTGGGATTTCTTCGATGACGACTTCCGCCGCCAGGTGCTTCCTTCGCTGCGCGGCGCGGGCAGCTGGCAGGGCGAGCGCACGCTGGCAGGCGATGACAGCGACGAGCGTCACCACTGGGTCAACATCGGCGCGCTGCCCGGCCAGCCGGGCCGGCCCGGGCACTACGTGGTCATGGTTTCCGACCTCAGCGCGCTGCGTCGCTACCAGTCGCGCCTCGACTACCTCGCCAGCCACGACGCGCTGACGGGCCTGCCCAACCGGCCGGCAACGCTCGAGCGCCTGCGCGAGTTCACCGCGCCCGGCCAGGCCACCATCGCGCCGCTCGCGCTGCTCTATCTCGACCTCGACCGATTCAAGAACGTCAACGACGCACTCGGGCAGCGCTGGGGCGACCGCTTCCTGGTCGCGGTGGTCGAACGACTGCGGGCGGCGCTGCCGGCGCCGGCGGTGCTCGGGCGGCTCGAGAGCGACGAGTTCATCGTCCTGCTGCCCGGGCTCGCGTCGCCGGCCGACGCGGTCGCGCTCGCCGACCGGCTGCTGGCCGCGCTCGACCATCCGCTGCAGGTCGAGGACTACGACTTCGTCATCGGGGCGAGCATCGGCATCGCCTTCCACCCGCAGCACGCCGAATCCCTCGAGGACCTCGTGCGCAACGCCGGCATCGCGATGAACGCCGCCAAGGCGGGCGGGCGCCAGCGCTATCAGGTCTTCAGCGGCCGGATGGCCGACGAGGTGACCGAACGCGTCTCGATGGAGTCGCGCATCCGCGCCGGCCTTTCGCGCGGCGAGTTCCGCGTCCACTATCAGCCCAAGATCGATCTCGCCACCGGCGAGCTCGCCGGCGCCGAAGCGCTGCTGCGCTGGGCGCACCCTGAAGACGGCTGGATATCGCCAGGCCGATTCATCCCGGTGGCCGAAAGCGCCGGCCTGATCGCCGAACTGGGCCGCTGGGTCCTGGAGGAGGTGATCGCGCAGGTCGCAAGCTGGGAGGCAGCCGGCATCGAGATCGGCCACGTCGCGGTCAACGTCGCGGGCGCGCAGGTGTGGCGCGGCGACTTCCTCGACCACATCCAGGAAACGCTGCGCCGGCACGGCGTGGCCCCCCCGCGCATCGAGATCGAGATCACCGAAACCGTGATCATGCGCGACACCAGCCGTGATGAGACGGCGCGGCGTCTGGTGGCACTGCGCAGGCATGGCCTGACGCTGGCGATCGACGACTTCGGCACCGGCTACTCGTCGCTGTCGCGCCTCAAGCGCCTGCCAGTGGGCGTGCTCAAGATCGACCAGTCGTTCGTGCGCGACATCGTCTCCGACGCCAACGACGCGGCGATCGCGCGGGCCATCATCGCGATGGCCCGCACGCTGGGGCTGGCCACGGTCGCCGAGGGCGTGGAAACCCGCGAACAGCTTGCCTGGTTGCGCAACGAGGGCTGCGACATCGGCCAGGGATTCCTGTTCGGCAAGGCGGTGCCGCCGGCCGAATTCGCCGCGCTCGCGCTCGCCGGCATTCCCGAGGCCCGCACGCTGCGCGAGGCTCAGGGAATCGGGTCGCCCCAGTTGCTCACGTAAGGCGGCAGCGCCGACGCGGCCAGGCCGCGCGCGCGCGCATACAGCGGCAGGGTCTCGCCGAGGTGGCGGCGGATCTCGGCGATGCGCGTGGTGCTGGCCGGATGGGTGGAGAGCCACTGCGGGGGCGCGCCCTTGGAGGCCGCGCCCATCTTCTCCCAGACGCGGATGGCGGCGCGAGGGTCGTAGCCGGCGCGCGCGGCCAGGTCGAGGCCGACCAGATCGGCGTCGGTTTCATTCTCGCGCGAGAAGTTCAGCGTGAGCAGCTGCGCGCCGGCGCCCACCGCCATGCGACCCAGGTCGCCCAGCCCGAGCAGGCTGCTGACCAGGCCCGCGCCCATCTCCGTGAGGTTGCCCTTGGCGACGCGCTCGCGCGCATGCTCGCGCAGCGCATGCGCCACCTCGTGGCCGATCACCATCGCGAGCTCGTCGTCGGTGAGGCGCAGCTTCTCGACGATGCCGGTGTAGATGCCGATCTTGCCCCCGGGCATGCAGAAGGCGTTGATCTGGGGGCTGGCGATGACATTGACCTCCCAGCGCCACTGCGCGGCGCGCGGATTGAAGCGCTGCGCGTGGGCGATCACCTCGCGGCTGATGCGTCGGGCGCGCTGCACCTGAGGATGCTCGGCCGGCAGCAGCGCGTTCTTGGCGGCGGCCTCGCGCATCATCTGCGCGTACTGCTCGCCGGCCATGCGCTCGAGCTGCTCGGCCGGCACGAGGCGGGCCACCGCGCTGGGCTTGCCCACCTGCACGCCGTCGGCGGCGGCCGACGGCTGCGCCGCCGAACCCACCGGGGTCAGCGCGGCCAGCGCGAACGAGAGCGCAGCCAGGCCGGCGCGCGCCCGCGATGCGGCCGCGCCAGGCACGAGCCGGAACGTTGGCGGATGCACGAAGCAGCGGGCAGGAACGACCATGACGGGATGGATCTGGGGACGGACCCGGCCGATTCAAGCGCCGAGGCGGTCGATGGTAGCCGATGGCCTCGCGATGCGAGCCCGCGCCCCCGCCCCGCGCACCCCACCCGAGCTTGCGCGCGGACCGCCGGC
>JBILUW010000404.1:0-2509 GCA_044370795.1 Burkholderiaceae bacterium | reverse complement strand
GGCCGACGCCTATGGCCACGGGCTGCTTGCCGCCGCTGCCGCCATGACCGATGCGCACGGCCTCGCGCTGGTCGAGTTCGATCAGGCGGCGCGGCTGCGCGCGGCCGGCTGGCGCAAACCCATCCTGATGCTCGAAGGAGCCTTCGACGAGGACGATGTGGCCGAGGCGGCGCGGCTGGGGCTGTCGCTGGTCGTGCATGAGCCGCGGCAGGTGTGCTGGCTCGAGCGGCTCGATGGTCGCGCTGCCATTCCGGTCTTCCTCAAGATGAACTCGGGCATGAACCGGCTGGGCTTTCCGCCATCGGAGTTCGTCGCCGTCGCGCAGCGGCTCGCAAGCCTGCCCGGTGTCGGATTGCTGACCTGGATGACGCACTTCGCCCGGGCCGACGAGGCCGGAGGGATCGAGCCCGCGCTGCGGTGTTTCGTCGCCAATCTGCCGGCAGACGTCCGGCCGCTGTCGCTCGCCAATTCGGCGGCGGTTCTCACGTCGCCCGGCGTCCACGCCGACTGGGTACGCCCCGGGATCATGCTCTACGGCTCGTCGCCGTTTGCCGATCGCACGGCCGCCTCGCTTGGCCTGCGGGCCGCCATGAGCTTCGAGAGCCGACTGATCGCGGTGCAGTCGCTGCAGCCGGGCGATGCGGTAGGCTACGGCGGCACTTTCGTCGCCGACGCGCCCATGCGTCTGGGCATCGTCGGCTGCGGCTACGCCGACGGCTACCCGCGCCATGCCCCCACCGGCACGCCCGTGCTCGTGGCCGGCTGCCGAACGCAACTGATCGGGCGGGTGTCGATGGACATGATCGCGGTCGACCTGTCGACGGTCCCGCACGCGCAGCCCGGCGATCCGGTCGAACTCTGGGGCGAGCACCTGCCCGTCGACGAGGTCGCGGCCGCCGCCGGCACCATCGCCTACGAGCTGCTGTGCGCGATCGCGCCGCGCGTCGTGCGCATCGTCGCGGACGATGCATGACCAAGCCGGCACGCACGCGCTACGTCTGCGCCGAATGCGGCGGGGTCGCCCCGAAGTGGGCCGGTCGCTGCCCGCATTGCGGCCAGTGGAACAGCCTGCAGGAAACTCTCGAGACCGAGCGCAGCGGCGCCTCGCGCAACCGCTACGCCGGGCTCGCCCCGACCGCCGGGGTCCAGATTCTTGGCGCTGTGGCCGCGGAAAGCATCGAGCGGCTCGCCACCGGCAGCGAGGAGTTCGATCGGGTGCTCGGGGGCGGGCTGGTGCTCGGCTCGGTGGTGCTCATCGGCGGCGATCCGGGCATCGGCAAGTCGACCCTCCTGCTGCAGGCGCTCGCGCATCTTTGCGCCAGCGTGCCCGTGCTCTATGTGTCGGGCGAGGAGTCGGCCGGGCAGGTTGCCCTGCGCGCGCGACGCCTCGGCCTGGCCGCGGCCGAGCGAATGCCGCTGCTCGCCGAGATCGCGCTCGAGCGCATCGTCGCCGAGCTCGAGACATCGAAGCCGGCGGTAGTGGTGATCGATTCCATCCAGACGCTCTACTCCGAGCAACTGGCGGCCGCGCCGGGCTCGGTGTCGCAGGTGCGCGAGTGCGCTGCCCAGCTCACCCGGCTCTCCAAGGGGCTGGGCTGCGCCATCGTTATGATCGGTCACGTCACCAAGGAAGGCACGCTGGCCGGACCGCGCGTGCTCGAGCACATGGTCGACACCGTGCTCTATTTCGAGGGCGACACCCACTCGTCGTTCCGGCTGGTGCGCGCCTTCAAGAACCGGTTCGGGGCCGTCAACGAACTGGGCGTTTTCGCCATGACCGACCGCGGGTTGCGTGGCGTGGCCAACCCGTCGGCGCTGTTCCTGTCGCAGCACACCCAGCCCGTGCCGGGCGCGAGCGTGCTGATCACCCAGGAGGGCACCCGGCCGCTGCTGGTCGAGATTCAGGCGCTGGTTGACACCGCCCACGTGCCCAATCCGCGTCGGCTCAGCGTCGGGCTCGAGCCGCACCGGCTGGCGCTGCTGCTGGCGGTGCTGCACCGGCACGCCGGCATCGCCCTCTACGACCAGGACGTGTTCGTCAATGCTGTCGGCGGCGTGCGTATCGCCGAGCCGGCGGCCGATCTTGCGGTGGTGCTGGCGGTCGCGTCCTCGCTCAAGGGCAAGCCCCTGCCGCGCGGGCTGGCGGTATTCGGGGAGGTCGGCCTGGCCGGCGAGATCCGCCCGGCCCCGAGGGGTCAGGAGCGGCTGCGCGAGGCTGCCAAGCTGGGCTTCACGCGGGCTCTCGTGCCGCGCGCCAACGCGCCGCGCAAGCCCATCGAAGGACTCGCGGTCGTCGGTGTCGACCGCATCGAGGAGGCGCTGCGCAGCGCCTGGGAGGAATGAGCGTCATGACCCTAACGCCGCCGGCCGCGCGTCGGCCCATGCACACTCGCCGCATCGTCTGCGAGGGTTACCTGCGCGACGACGGGCTGTGGGACATCGAGGCGCGGCTGCTCGACACCAAGGCCTACCCCACGCGCGAGGCCGAGCGCGGTCGCCGGCCGGCCGG
>JBILUW010000144.1:0-9708 GCA_044370795.1 Burkholderiaceae bacterium | reverse complement strand
GCTACCTCGGCACCAAGTACGCGATCGACATGATCAACGAGCGCGGCGGGATCGAGGGTTACCGCATCCGCCCGATCTACGCCGACGCGCAGTCGAAGGCCGAGGTCGCGATCAACGAGGCCACCCGGCTGGTCGAGCAGGAGAAGGTCGACATGCTGATGGGCGTGTTCTCGTCGGCCCACTGCGTGCCGCTGGTGCAGAAGTTCGACTCCGCCCGCAAGTTCTTCTGGGCCAACGTCTGCGTCGCCTCGAACGTGTTCCGCGACAAGAACCTCAAGTACTCGTTCCGCGCACAGATCCACGGCGACCAGCTCGGCCATTCGTCGTGCCACTTCCTTGCCGAGCATGCCAAGGCGCGTCTCGGCAAGGACGCCAAGGACCTCAAGGTCGCGATCATCCACGAGGACGGCCCCTACGGCACCGGCGTGGCCTCGGGCAACGAGAGCGCCTGCAAGGGCCACGGCATCCAGATCGCGCTCAAGGAAGGCTACGCCGCCACCGCGCCCGACCTCTCCCCGCTGGTCACCAAGCTCAAGCGCGCGCGGGTCGATGTGATCCTGCACACCGGCTACAACCCCGACATCACCCTGTTCCTGCGCCAGGCCAGGGAGCAGGGCCTGAAGTGGCAGGCGCTGATCGGCCACGGCGCCGGTTACGGCCAGTTCGACCGGCTGTTCGCCACCTTCAAGGACGAAGCCAATCTCATCTACAACGTCGACCCGGTGGCCGCGCAGCTGCTCGACCCCAAGACGCTGGCACCCGGCCTGGGCGACGTGACCAAGGAGATGATTCGCCGCTATCGCGCCGACCGCAAGGGTGACGAGGTGCCCCCGCACCTCTCGATGGGCTTCAACCAGAGCTGGATCTTCTTCACCGACGTGCTGCCGCGCGCGATCAAGAAGTACGGCGGGATCGACTCCGAGGCGCTGCGCAAGGCGGCCCTCGACACCGACATCCCCGCGGGCGGCACCATCCAGGGCTACGGCGTGAAGTTCTTCCCGCCGGGTCATTCGATGGCAGGCCAGAACGAGCGCGCCTCGCCGGTGGTCATGCAGTACAACAACCAGGACACCTTCATCGTCTGGCCGACCGCGATCAAGACCCGCGATCCGGTGCTGCCGCTGCCGCGTGGCCACGCTTTCGCGCCCTGAGCCACGGCCATCCAGATGCTGTCTGTCCAGCGCCTCACCAAGCGTTTCGGCGGGTTCACGGCGGTCAACGAGGTCTCGTTCGAGCTGGCCCGGGGCGAGATCCTCGGGCTGATCGGGCCCAACGGCTCGGGCAAGAGCACGACCTTCAACGTGATCGCGGGCCTCTACGCCCCATCGGCGGGTTCGGTGCGCTTCGACGGCGCCGAGATCGGCGGACTGCCGCCGAACGAGATCTGCCGCCGGGGCGTGGCTCGCACCTTCCAGATCCCGCGGCCATTCCGCAAGCTCTCGATCCTCGAGAACGCGACACTCGCGGCCTTCTATGGCGCGAGTGACCGGATATCGCGTGGCGAGGCCGAGAAGCGCGCGGTCGATGCGCTGAACCTGATCGGGCTGCCCACCGAGGCCTCGGCTCGCGTCGACGGTCTGGGCGCAGCCGGCCTGAAGAAGCTCGAGATGGCGCGGGCGCTGGCCACCCAGCCCAAGGTGCTGCTGGCCGACGAAAGCCTGGGCGGTCTCGACGAGAGCGAGATGAACCAGGCCGCCGACATGCTGAAGATGATCCGCGACGAACGCGGCATCACGATCATCTGGGTGGAACACATCATGGGCGTGCTGATGCGGGTGATCGACCGGTGCATCGTGCTCGACCACGGCGAGCTCATCGCCCAGGGCAAGCCGGCCGAGATCGCGCACGATCCGAAGGTGATCGAGGTCTACCTGGGCACCGACGCCGGCGAGCTGCAGCAGCAGGTGAAGGCGCGCGCATCATGAAACCCATGCTCCAGCTCGAGAGCCTGAGCGCCGGCTACGGCAGCTTCCAGGCGCTGTTCGACGTGTCGCTCGAGGTGCGCGCCGGCGAGTCGGTGGCCGTGATCGGCCCCAACGGCGCCGGCAAGACCACCCTGCTGCGCGCGATCTCCAAGCTGATCGACGCCCGTGGCGGCGCCATGTCGATGGAGGGCCGGCGCTACAACGAGATGCCGGCGCACGAGGTGATCTCGCTGGGCATCGCGCAGGTACCCGAAGGCCGCCGCCTGTTTCCGCGGCTCACCGTCGAGGACAACCTGCGGATGGGCGCCTTCCTGCCGACGGCCCGCGGCGAATTCGCGCGCCGCCTCGAGATGGTCTACGCGCTCTTTCCGCGCATGAAGGAGCGCCGGCTGCAGCTTGCCGGCACCATGTCGGGCGGCGAGCAGCAGATGTGCGCGATCGGCCGGGCGTTGATGAGCGGGCCGAAGCTGCTGCTGCTCGACGAGCCCTCGGCGGGGCTGGCGCCAGTGATCGTGCAGTCGATCTTCGAGGTCATCCGCAAGATGAGCGCCGAGGGCTACACGGTGCTGATCGTCGAGCAGAACATCCAGCAGGTGCTCAAGGTGGTCGACCGCGCCTACCTGCTCGAGACCGGGCGCATCCGCGCCAGCGGACCGGCAGCCGAACTGCTGGCCAGCGACGACATTCGTCGCGCCTACCTCGGCGTCTGAACGGAGAGCCCCTTGGACGCGATCTTCGACATCTTCTTCCTCGAGGCGGTGCTCAACGGGCTGCTGCTCGGCGGGCTGCTGGCGCTGCTCTCGCTGGGCCTGAACCTGATCTTCGGCGTGATCGACGTGGTGTGGATCTGCTACGCGGAGCTGATCATGGTCGGCATGTACACCATCTGGTGGCTGCACTCGGTCCAGGGGGTGCCGCTGGGGCTCGCCTTCCTGGCCGGCATCGCCTTCGTTGCCGCGCTGGGCGCGCTGATGCACCACTTCGTGATCCGGCCGGTGCTGTCGGCCGAGCCGATCAACCAGCTGCTGGTCACCGGTGGGGTGCTGTTCTTCCTGCAGGCGGTCGCCACCGTGATCTTCGGCGTGGAGTTCCGCAACCTCGGCGTGCGGCTGCCCGGGGTCAATGTCGGCGAGATGAGCTTCTCGATGTCGCGGATGATCGCCTTCGCGGTGGCGGCGGTGGCCATCGCGGCCACCTACCTCTTCCTGAACCGCACCTACATGGGCACGGCCATCCGGGCCATCAGCCAGGATCGCCAGATCATGCCGCTGATGGGGGTCAACCCCAGCCGGGTCTACCTGCTGACCTCCGCGATGGGTGGCGGCATGGCCGGCCTGGCGGCCTGCCTGCTGGTGCTGCAGTACGACGTGCACCCGGCGATCGGCCTGTCCTTCGGGCCGCTGACTTTCCTGATCTGCGTGCTCGGCGGGCTGGGCAACCTCATCGGCGGCTTCGTTGCGGCCTTCGTGTTCGCGCAGTTCATCTCGGTGGGCGGCTACTTCATGCAGCTCGAGTGGGGCTACGTGATCGCCTTCGTATTCTTCATCATGACGATGTTCTGGAAGCCCGAGGGCCTCCTGTCGAAACGGCGGTGAGCATGCGCAATCTCGCCTGGTTCCTGCTGGCGGTCGCCCTGGTCATTCCCCTGACCGGTGTCGGCAACTACCCGCTGCACCTGATGGTGACCGGCCTGCTTTGGGCCTTCATCTACACCAGCTGGTCGATCATGGGGCGGCTGGGGCTGGTCAGCTTCGGTCACGGCGCCTTCCTGGGCATCGGCGCGTACGCGTCGGTGCTGCTCTGGAACTTCTTCCAGATCTCGCCCTGGATCGGCGCGCTGGTCGGGATCGCGCTCACGCTCGTCGTGGCCTTCCTGATCGCCTGGCCCTGTTTCCGCTTCAAGATCGTCGGCCACTACTTCGCGCTGGTCACGCTGGCGCTTTCCGAGGTCGCGCGGCTGATCATCGTCGGGCTGCGCGATGCCACCGGCGGTTCGCTCGGGCTCACGCCCAAGGCGGCGCTCAGCGTGGACCAGACCTGGTCGCTGTCGGCGATGCAGTTCTCGAGCAAGATCGTGTGGTTCTACATCATGCTGGGCTGCTGGCTGGTGGCGCTCTACGTCTGGCACCGGGTCGATCGCAGCATGAACCGGCTCGCGCTCGAAGCCATCAGCGAAGAGGAAGACGCCGCCGCCTCGATCGGCATCAACGTCTCGCGCGCCAAGCTCACCGTCACGCTGCTGTCGGCGGCCATGACCTGCGTGGGCGGCGTGCTCTACGCGCAATACCAGCTCTACGTGAACCCCGAGACGGTCTCGGGCATCGGCATCTCGCTGCAGATGGTGTTCGGCGTCATCGCCGGCGGCATGTTCGTGATGCTCGGACCCACGGTGGGCGCGATCTTCCTGCTGGTGCTGTCGGAGTCGCTGCGGGTGCTGATCGGCAATCAGGCGCTGGGCGTCGATATCACCATCTACGGCCTGCTGCTGATCCTGTTCATCATCTTCATGCCCAAGGGCATCCTGGGGGCGCTGCTCGAGCGCACCGGGCGCGCCCGGCCCGCAGCCGCCGGCGCCCCGGCCGCGGCATCTCAGCCGGTGAAGTAACGCCGGCCGTCGTGGCGCGGGTCGGGCTCGCTGACCGGCTTCAGGATGCCGCTGCAGCGGGCCACCACGGTGTCGCCGGTGGTGAACAGGCCCTGCGAGAACACCAGGCTGCGCGCCACCCGCAGCACCTGCATCCGGCCTTCGACCCAGACCCCCTCGTGGGCGGGCGCGATGAAGTCGCAGGTGACGTTGACCGTGGTGAAGTAGCGATTCACGCCGCCCTCGATGTTGCTGCCCATCAGCAGCAGCATGTCGGAGAGCGTCATGATCATGCCGCCGTGGCAGGTGCCGCCCGGATTGCAGTGGCGCCGTTCGATACGGATACCCAGCACGAAGCGGCCCTCGTCGAGCCGCCCGTAGAGAGGACCGATGCCGTCGATGAAGGGGTTGGTGGGCATGCGCATCGGCACGAAGCCCGCCGGCAGGGCCGGATCGGGCGACGCGGCGGGCGCGTGACCTACGCCGTCGTCGCCGGCGCTCGCATCGACGGTGCGGGTCATGGATGCTCGAGCACGAACTCGGAGGCAACCGCCCGCAGGTCCATCTCGAACTCGAGTTCGACGATGGGCGGGCGGCAGGTGTGCCAGGTCAGACCGTTGGCGGTCAGGCCGGCCGCGGCGAAGCGGCTGGCGAGCAGCGGGTGGAAGTCGTGCACCGTGTAGACCTGCGAGGCAGTGAGCGCCGACCAGTCGGCACCCAGGGCGTCGGCGCGCGCTCGCATGGTGGCGAGCACGTAGTCGACCTTGCTCGCGAAGCCCGCCGCCGAGAGATCGCCGCGGGCGACGATGCCCTCGGGGAAGGGCTGGTCCTCGGGCCACTCGCCGCTGCCAGCGACCACCCAGTGGCGGCCGGCCAGCGCATCGGCCGAGGGCACGGTGTAGGAGAAGGCATGAAAGCCGGGCTCGGCGGGCGCGTCGAACTCGGGGCACACGTTGCTGCGCGCGACCGGGTTGAGCCCGTCGCGAAAGATGCCCCAGCGCTCGAGCACCCCGACGTAGCCGGCGTTGAAGCCGCGAAAGCCGTCCATGCTGAACGGCCGGGGCGAACGCAGCTCGGCCGCGCACAGCGCGGTGAGGGGCCGGCCGCGGGCGCGCAGGTGCGCGGCGATCGCCTCGAACCCCTGCGTCACCGGCACCGGCCGGCGCCAGCGCGCGCGCTCGATCACGTGGCCCGGCAGCGCGGCCACCCCCTGCGAATACGGAAAGCCGCCCTGCTGGAAGGCGTAGCCGCCTGCTTCGAAAACGATCACCGGACTCATGGCCTGCCTGCTCCGATAAGCTTGCAAGCCGTCGAGTATAGAGTCCCGTCGAGGAGACCTTCGTCATGAACCAACCGATTTCCGCCGCCCTGCCCGCCGACATGCGCCATATCGACCACGGCCGCGGCGGCGGCCCCGAGGTGCTCACCATCGCCCGCGGCCCGCTGCCCGTGCCCGGCCCCGACGAGATCCTCGTGCGGGTGGCCTACGCCGGCGTCAACCGGCCCGACGTCCTGCAGCGCAGCGGCAACTACCCGCCCCCGCCGGGCGCCTCGCCGCTGCTGGGCCTGGAGGTGTCGGGTCATGTGGTCGCCGCCGGCGCCGCGGTCACGCGCTGGCGCATCGGCGACGCCGTGTGCGCGCTCACCAACGGCGGCGGTTACGCCGAGTACGTGACGGTGCCCGCCGGGCAGGCGCTGCCGGTGCCCGCGGGCCTCACCCTGCTGCAGGCGGCGGCGCTGCCCGAGACCTTCTTCACCGTCTGGGCCAACGTGTTCGAGCGCGGCCGGCTGGCCGCCGGCGAGACGCTGCTGATCCACGGCGGCTCCTCGGGCATCGGCACCACCGCGATCCAGATGGCCAAGGCCTGGGGCGCGACGGTCTACGTCACCGTGGGCAGCGAGGACAAGGCGCGCGCCTGCCGCGATCTCGGCGCCGATCACGCCATCGACTACCGCAGCCAGGACTTCGTCGCCGAGGTGATGCGCCTGACCGACAAGCGTGGGGTCGACGTGATCCTCGACATGGTCGGCGGCGACTACATGGCCCGCAATCTCAAGAGCCTGGCGCTCGAGGGGCGGCTCGTGCAGATCGCCTTCCTGCAGGGCTCGAAGGCCGACCTCGACATGATGCCGGTGATGATCAAGCGGCTGACGGTCACCGGCTCGACGCTGCGCGCGCGACCGGCGGCCGACAAGGCCAGACTCGCCGACGAGCTGCGGGCGCGCATCTGGCCGCATCTCGAGCAGGGGCGTCTGCAGCCGGTGATCGACCACGTGTACGCGCTCGACGAGGCCGCCGACGCGCACCGACGCATGGAATCGTCGGGCCACATCGGCAAGCTGATGCTGCGCGTGGCCGGCGGCTGAGGCCGCCACGGCAGGCGGCCTGCGGCGCGCGGCGCCCCCCCACCGGGGCCTCCGCGCGCAACCCGCCCCGAGGCTCAGGCCGGGGGCGTGTTGGCGAGCCGCTCGGCCTTCGACTGGCCGACCATCCGGTAGAGCACCGGCAGCAGCAGCAGCGTCAGGCTGGTGGAGGTGAGCAGGCCGCCGATCACCACCACCGCCAGCGGCCGCGTGACCTCCGAGCCGGGGCCGGTCGAGAACAGCATCGGCAGCAGCGCCAGCATGGCCACGGTGGCGGTCATCATCACCGGCCGGAAACGGTGCTCGCAGCCCTCGCGAACGGCCTGGGCAAGGTCGGCGCCACGCTCCAGGATGGCGCGAAACTCGCTGATCAGCACCACACCGTTGAGCACCGCGATGCCCCATAGGTTGATGAAGCCCACGGCCGCGGGCACCGACAGGTACTCGCCCGAGAGCAGCAGGCCGAACACCCCGCCGATCGCGGCCAGCGGCAGCACCGTGATGATCAGCGCGGCCTGGCGCACCGAGTCGAACAGCAGGAACAGCAGGAAGAAGATCGCGCCGATGGTGAGCGGGATGATCAGCGACAGCCGCTTGATCGCGCGCTCCATGTTCTCGAACTGCCCGCCCCACTCGAGCCGGTAGCCGGGCGGCAGCGGCACCTCGGCGCCGATGCGGGCCTGCGCTTCGGCAACGTAGCCACCGAGGTCGCGGCCCTGGACGTTGGCGCCGATGACCAGCCGGCGCTGGCCGTCCTCGCGCGAGATCTGCGGCGGCCCGTCGACCAGCCGGATGTCGGCCACGTCCTTGAGCGCCACCACCGCCCCCCCCGAGGAGCGCAGCAGCAGGTTGGAGACCGCCTCGACGTTGCCACGGAAGGCGAGCGGATAGCGCAGGAACAGGTCGTAGCGCCGCTCACCCTCGTAGACCACCGAGGCGATCTTGCCGCGCACCGCGGTCTCGATCAGGTCGTTGACGTCCTCGACGTTCAGGCCGAAGCGCGCGATCGCGTTGCGGTCGATGCGCACGCTCAGGTAGTTCTGGCCCGTGACCCGCTCGATGCGCAGGTCGGTGGTGCCCGGCAGCGTGCCCAGCACCCGGGCGATCGCGTCACCCTTCTCGCGCAGGACGGTCAGGTCCTCGCCGAAGATCTTGATCGCCACCTGCGAGCGCACCCCCGAGACCATCTCGTCGACCCGGGCGGCGATCGGCTGGCTGATCGACACCTCGACGCCAGGCAGGAACTTCAGCTTCTCGCGGATCGCGTTGGCGATGTCGTCCTGGGTCCAGCCCTCGGGCCACTGGTCGCGCGGCTTGAGCGTGACGATGGGGTCGGACTCGTGCGGCAGCCCCGGATCGGCCGGCGACTCGCCGCCGCCAAGCCGCGACATCACGCGCGCCACACCAGGCACGGTGGCGATCGCGGCCATCGCCTCGAATTCGAGCTTCAGCGACTCGTCGAGCGAGATCTTGGGCACGCGCACGATCACCGGCGTGAGTGCGCCCTCCTGCATCGTCGGGATGAACGAGGTGCCCAGCAGCGGCACGCAGGCGAGCGCCGCCCCCATCAGCGCGACCGAGCCGGCGATCACCTTGCGGCCGTTGGCGGTGCACCAGTCGAGCGCCGCCAGATACGGGCGCTTGAGCTTGCGCAGCAGCCAGGTGTCTTCCTCGGAGCCGCCGCGGAGCATGTACGAGCACAGCGCCGGGGTCAGGGTGAACGACAGCACCAGCGAGATGGCCAGCGCGATCGCGATCGTCAGCGCCAGCGGGCCGAACATCTTGCCCTCCATGCCCTGCAGCGACAGCAGCGGCAGGAACACCAGAATGATGATGCCCACGCCGTAGAGCACCGGCTTGCCGACGTCGGAGGCCGCCTTCAGGATGAGGTTGTCGCGGCGCAGCGCCGTCGCGTGGCCCAGTCGCGCGAACGCGTTCTCGACGACGACCACCGAGCCGTCGACCATGAGGCCGATCGCGATCACCAGACCGCCCAGCGACATCAGGTTGGCCGACAGCCCGATCTCGCCCATCACGAGGAAGGTGACCAGTGGCGTGAGCAACAGCGTGCAGACCACGATCAGGCTCGAGCGCAGATCACCGAGGAAGACGAACAGCACGATGATGACCAGCACCACGCCCTCGAGCAGGACCTTGGCCACTGTCATCAGCGCCGAGTTGACCAGATCGGTGCGGTCATAGAAGGGCACGATCTTCAGCCCGTCGGGCAGCGTGTTGCCGGCGTTGATGCGCGCGACCTCCTTGCCGACCGCGGACGCGACCTCGCGCGCGTTGGCGCCGCGCTGCATCTGCACGATGCCCGCGACCGCCTCGGTGACGCCGTCGCGCACGATCGCGCCGCGGCGCACCTCCTGGCCGAAGCGCACGTCGGCGACGTCGCGCACATAGACCGGGATGCCGCGCACCTCACGCAGCACGATGTTGCGGATGTCGTCGAGCGAGCCGATCAGGCCGGTGCCGCGAATCAGGTACTGCTCGACCTTCATCGACATCGCGCCGCCGGAGGAGTTGGCGTTGTTGCGCGCGAGCGCCTGCAGCAGGTCGCGCACCGTGAAGCCGTAGTAGCGCAGCCGCTCGGGATTGGCCTCGACCTGGTACTGGCGCACGTAGCCGCCCTGCGAGTTGATCTCGGCCACGCCAGGCACCGAGCGCAGCAGCGGCCGCACGATCCAGTCCTGCACGTCGCGGCGCTTCTGCAGCTCGGCGACGTCCAGGCGCCGCTTGCCGTCGGACGGATGCTCGATGGTGTACTGGTAGATCTCGCCCAGGCCGGTGGACACCGGCCCGAGCACCGGCACCACGCCCTCGGGCATG
>JBILUW010000403.1:0-2525 GCA_044370795.1 Burkholderiaceae bacterium | reverse complement strand
ACGCCGAGCAGGCGCTCGCCCAGACGCGCGAGCGCCGGCACGCGGTTGCGCAAGCCGATCAGCCAGTCGAAGTGCGCGATGAGCCGGCCGTAGCGCGGCAGGCGGGCGACCAGCCGCTCGCGCAGCCGCAGCCCGTGGCGGCGCTGCCAGTGATGCAGGAACTCGATCTTCATGCGCGCCATGTCGACGCCGGTGGGGCACTCGCGGCGGCAGCCCTTGCAGCCCACGCACAGGCTCATGGTGTCGCGCATGGCGGGTGCGACCAGCGCGTCGGGGCCGAGCTGGCCCGACAATGCCAGACGCAGCGTGTTGGCCCGCCCGCGCACGCCGTGCTGCTCGTCGCGCGTCACGCGCCAGCTCGGGCACATCGTGCCGGCGTCGAACTTGCGGCAGTGGCCGTTGTTGTTGCACATCTCCACAGCCTTGGCATAGCCCCCCGCCGGGTCGCCGCCGGTGCCCGGCTCGGTCGTGCGCTCGGTCAGCGGGTCGGCCTGCACATTCCAGGCCGACCAGTCGAGCGCGGTCGGCAGCGGCTGCGCCCGGTAGGCCGGCGGGAAGCGAAACAGCCGCTCGTCGTCCATGCGCGTGCCGCGCACGATCTTGCCCGGGTTCATCAGGCCGTCGGGATCGAACAGATCCTTCACCTGTTCGAAAGCGCGCGTGAGGCGCGGCCCGAACTGCCAGCCCACCCACTCGGTTCGCACCAGCCCGTCGCCATGCTCGCCGGAAAAGGCGCCCTTGTAGTGGCGCACCAGCGCGGCGGCCTCCTCGGCGATCGCGCGCATGCGGCTGGCGTCGCCGCGACGCATGTCGAGGATGGGCCGCACGTGCAGCGTGCCCACCGAGGCGTGCGCGTACCAGGTGCCGCGCGTGCCGTGGCGGGCGAAGACCTCGGTGAGCCGATCGGTGTAATCGGCGAGGTGCTCGAGCGGCACCGCGCAGTCCTCGATGAAGCTCACCGGCTTGCCGTCGCCGCGCAGCGACATCATGATGTTCAGGCCGGCCTTGCGCACCTCCCACAGGGCCTTCTGCGGCGCCTCGGCGCTCATCGGCACCACCGCGCCGGGCAGCCCCAGATCGGCGATCAGCTCGCCCAGCCGGGCGAGCTGCCGCACCAGCGACGCATGGTCGTCGCCGGCGAACTCCACCAGCAGGATGGCGTCGGGGTTGCCGATCAGCGCGGTCTCGATCACCGGCCGGAACACCGGGTTGGCACGCGCGAGCTCGATCATGGTGCGATCGACGAGTTCCACCGCAACAGGCCCGAGCCGCACGATGTGCTGCGCGCTCGCCATCGCCTGATGGAAGCTCGGGAAGTTGACCACCCCCAGCACCTTGTGGCCGGGCAGCGGCGCGAGCTTCAGGTGCAGCCGCCGGAACCACGCCAGCGTGCCCTCCGACCCCACCAGCAGATGGGCGAGGTTCACCGAGCCGTCGGCGGTGTAGGGCCGCTCGGAGCGCGGATGGAAGACATCGAGGTTGTAGCCGCCCACCCGGCGCATCACGGTGGGCCACATCCGGGCGATCTCGTCGCGTTCGCGCGCGCCCAGTTCGAACAGCGAGGACACCAGCCGGGCGGTGCGCGCCGAGCCCATCGGCCGCGACGCGTTGGCGCCGAAGGGCCCGAAGAACTCGCGCGTGCCGTCGCCGAGCACGGCGTCGATGCCCAGCACGTTGTGCACCATGTTGCCGTAGGCGATCGAGCGCGAGCCACACGAGTTGTTGCCGGCCATGCCACCCAGGGTGGCCTGCGCCGAGGTCGAGACGTCGACCGGAAACCACAGCCCGTGCGGCTTGAGGAATGCGTTGAGCTGGTCGAGCACCACGCCGGGCTGCACCTCGACGCGGGCCGCCTCGCGATCGAAGGCGACGATGCCGTTGAGTTTCGGGCTGGCGTCGATGACCAGCGCCTGGCCCACGGTCTGGCCGCACTGGCTGGTGCCGGCGCCGCGCGGCAGGATCGCGGTGCCGGTCTCGCGGGCGAGGTCGATGGCCGCGAGCACGTCCTCCTCGTCGTGCGGGATCACGACGCCCACCGGCTCCACCTGGTAGATCGAGGCGTCGGTGGCGTAGCGGCCGCGCGTGAAGGCGTCGAAGCGCACCTGGCCGCGCAGCACGCGGCGCAGCCGCTGTGCGAGCCGGCTGCGCTCGAGCGCCGGCGCAGCCACCGGCCGGGACGGCGGGACTGGCGCGTTCACCGGACGGCTCCGGCCGTCGACGGCACGTCGTTGCTGGCCTGGTCGGCCGAGGCAGCCACCCCCTCGAGCACGGCTTCGAGCTTGGCGCGCAGGTGCGCCTCGAGCAACGCGCGCATCGCCGGCGCGTCGCGCCGCTCGAGCGCCTCGAGCATGTGCTGATGCTCGACCACCGCAGCGTCCCACTTCGCGCGGTTGAAGTTGGAGCGGAAGCGCAGGTTCTGGATGCGCAGGTTCACGCTGTCGTAGGTCTGGGTGAGCATCGGGTTGCGTGCGCAGGCGTTGATGGCGGCGTGGATCGCCCGGTTCAGGCGGTAGTAGCCGGGCAGG
>JBILUW010000294.1:0-4616 GCA_044370795.1 Burkholderiaceae bacterium | reverse complement strand
CTTGCACGTTGCCCACGGTGCCGATCGCACTGCCCAGCGCGAGATGCGCGCGCTGCTCGCCGTTCATCGCACTGTTAAGCAGCGCCAATTCCTTAAGTACCGGCGAAACGCTGCCTGGCCGCGATGGATCGTCGCAGCCCTTCAGTACATCGTCGTCGCGGCTTTCGTAGGCGTCGATCAGCGCGCTAGTTCGCGTCAGCAGCTTAGCCGCGGTCATCCGCGCGGTCGGAATCAGCGTGGGGTCGGTGATGAAGTGCCGCTCCATCACCTGATAGACGAGCGCCTTGTAGCCGGCACGGATCGCCGCTTCCAACAGAGGGAAGTCGGTGGCCGAGTAGCCGAACAGCAACTGGCAGAAGCGCAGCCCAGCCTGCTCGGCGTGCTGGGCGAGGTCGAAGTCAGGTCCGCGCAGCCCCAGCACGCTGGCCGACTGACAGGCGGCGTGAGCCAATTCCAGCAACGGCGGTATCGAGTGCGGAAAGCAGGCGGAGAAGGCCTCGCGCTGCGCGGTGTGCAACGGTCCGGGGTCGATCGCCAGCATGAAATTGCCGCCGCCGAGTTCCGAGTAAACGCGGTTCGAATAGTTGGTGGTGTCGAGCAGGATTTCCTCGATCTGCACGCGATCGGTCACCAGCGTCACGGGCGCATGGCGCGGGTTGACCGCCGGGACAGGCTCGTCGAAGCCGTCGCAGTCGCAATGGCGCGGTGTGGCATCGCGGCTCGGAAAGCAGAGCCTGCCGCCATTTGCGTTGGTGAGTTTGAACAGCGCCGCGCGGGTCTTATCGTCGGCAAGCCAAGCCAGCAGCATCCGGTTACGACGATCGTCACTTATGGCGTCGCGGAAATCGGTCAGGTCGGGAGTCTGTGTCATGGGCAGGCCGGCTAGCAGGGCGTGGAGCAGCATTTAGACAGCGGTAGCACGGGGGCAAACTCGCGCGATCTTAGTTCGCGCGCAGCGATTCGAGCAACGATGCTGAGACCCTGAGGTCGCGGGTTTCCTGGCCCTCGCGCCAGCGCGCCACAAGTGGATCCAGCAAACGCAGGGCTGCGTCGCGACGTCCTTGTGTCATCCACAGCCGGGCCAGGTCGTTCGCGCTTCGCAGCGCAAAGCCGAGACGGTGCTGCCGCAGCGCGCGCCCATAAGCCAGTCTCAGCCAGGCCTCGCCGTCGGCCACGGCCCCGCTCCGCAGGCGCAACACGCCACGCAGCCTCGTGAGTTCGGCCTCAAGCTGGATCTCGCCAAGTTGTTCGACGATCGCCAGACCTTCGACGACGCGCGATTCGGCCACCGCCAATTCACCGGCCAGCATGAGCCCCTGGGCCTGCAAGGCAAGGAACAAGGGCTGTGACACCCGGGCACCGGTCGCAAGCCACTGCGCGTAGCCGGCGTCGATTTCCGCGAGCCCGCGGTCGAAGTGTCCCAGTTCGCACTGCAGGTAGCCGCTCATGCAACGTGTGATCGCCAACCAAACTGGGAATCCATGCTCATCGCACACGCGCGCGCACCGCTCCGCATGTGCCAGAGCAGCTTCAGTCTCTCCCCGCAGCAGTTCGACGCTGACCGTGTACGACAGCGCCACCGCCTGGCTGAAACGATGCTGGAACGCGTCCGCGATCGAAACGGCTTGACCAATTCGAACCAGCGCTGCATCGGGGCGACCCTGCTCCCATAGTCCCCAGGACGAGTAGGCCATGCACATGAGGCCCGGGTCCTGCAATCCGAACTGCGAATGCATCGCCGGAACGTACAAGGACAGCGCAGTTTCCATCTCGCGCGAGGATGCACGAAGTCGGCCCTGGTGGAACAGCACGCAGGCTTGGCTCCAATGCGCTTGCAACCGTTGCTTGATGTCGTTCGAGCGCACGGCGATGGCGGCAGCGCGTTCGCCATGAGCCAGCGCCAGTGAGAAGTCGGCGCGCATTAGGCGATAGGCGCTTAAGCCCATTTCGACCTTGAATCGGGCCATGTCGTCATCCAGCCCATCGCTCAGGCGCTCTGCTTCTTGATAGGCGATCAGCACTGCGTCGGCGCCATAGCCCTCGGTGGCCAACAACTGCGCCGCTAACTGCAGGTGCAGTCGCATAGAAGTGCTGTCGCGCTCTGAGCCCTGCTCGAGCCTGATCAGCGCGGCCAGTGCACGCCGAAGTTGTCTGATCGATTCCTTATTGGCACCGCTGCGACGCGCATGCGTGGCCGCCCGTTCAAACTGAACGGCGGCCTCCCCAAAGCGTCCCGCGCACTCCAGGTGATGCGCCAGCAACTCCGAGCATGCATCGGAACCAACGTCCTCCAATGCTTCGGCAATTCGACCATGCACCTCCTGCCTGCGCTGCCTCAACATCGAGGCGTAAGCCGCCTCCTGAACCAGCGTGTGCTTGAAAACGTAGACCTGATCGGAGCCCGAGCCGCGCGAGAACAGCAGGCCTGAGGCCTCCAGCTGGCGCAGGCCCTCGCAGATCGGGCCCTCGGCCATGCCCGCCACCGCGATCAGCAGCCCCGGCGAAAACTCTCGTCCAATGGTCGAGCCGATCTGCGCCACCGCCTTGGCCAGTGCCAGCCGGTCCAGCCGGGCCATCAGCGAGTCCTGCAGGGTCACCGGGATGGCCTGGTCGTCCAGCGCCCGGGTCAGCTCAAAGCCCTTTAGCCCTTCTCTGAGGCTGCCCGAGTCGCACAGCGCCTGGAAAAGCTCCTCCACGAACAGCGGCACGCCATCGGCCCGACTCGCGATATAGGCCACAACATCGGGCGGCACGCTCCTGCCGCCCGCCAGGCGCTCCAGCAAGGCCGTGGTGTGCGCCCTGGAGAGCCGGGACAGTTGCACCAGCGTCGCGCTCGGGTTGGAGACCCAGGGCGCCTTGTAGTCCGGGCGCTGGGTCGCGACGATCAGGATGGGGTGGGCGTGGACCTGGTCCAGCACCCGCCCGATCAGGGCCTCGGTGCTGGGGTCGATCCAGTGCGCGTCCTCTATCACCCACAGCAGCGGAGCTGTTGCGGCCAGCGCTTCCAGGTGGCGGCTGAAGCCCTCGATGACCTCCTGCCGCTGGCGCGCCGGCTGCATGGCCAACACTGGCGTGTCCGCCGGCAGGGCCACCCCGAGCAGGCCTGCGATCAACTGCTGCTGGTCGTCGCTCAGCCCGACCACGGCCTCGGCAAGCCGGCGCAGCGCTGCGGCGTAGCCCTCCTCGGGCCGCAGGTCCGCTTGCTGTAACGCGTAGGACACGGCCGGATAAAAGGGCGAGTTGACGTGCTGCGGCGTGCACTGGAAGCGGATGCGCTTGTGCGGGCCGTTGGCGACGGCCTGCCAGAGCGCGTCGGTGATGCGGGACTTGCCGATACCCGCTTCGCCCGACACCATCACCAGCTGCCCCTCGCCGCGCTGGGCCAGCTCCCAGCGGTCCAGCAGCAACCCCACTTCCTGCGAGCGCCCGACAAACACTCCCTTGTGGTGCCGGCGCGTGGCCTCGAAGCGGCTGACACCGCGCCGCTCCCCCTGCACTTGGTACGCCACCACCGGCTCGGCAAAGCCCTTCACCAGTTGAGGCGTCAACGCTTCCAGCACGAAGAGGTCACCGATGATCTGCCGGGTCGACGCCGCGATGATCACGCCGTCGGGCTGGCCGATGCCCAGCAGCCGCGCGGCGAGGTTGGGCGTCTCGCCCACGACGTTGACCTCGCGCGCAATGTCCTCACCCGTAACGTCGCCCACCACGACCGGACCCGTGGCGATGCCCACCCGGCACGCCACCGGGCGGCCATGGGGCGTGGGCAGGCCGCGCACGGCCGCCAGCGCCTGCAGCCCGGCACGCACGCTGCGCTCGCCGGCGTCCTCACTCGCATGCGGGTAGCCGAAATAGGCCAGAACCCCGTCGCCCATGAACTTGGCCACGAACCCGCCCGCCTCCCGGATGGCATCGGCCACCGCCCGGTGGTAATCACGGATCAGATCGCGCAGGTCCTCCGGGTCGAGTACACGCGACAGCGCCGTGGAGTCCACGAGGTCCGCGAACAGCACCGTCAGCTGACGCCTGTCGGCGGTGTTGACTACCGGACCGGAAGCGCCCTGGGCATCAATCGTGGCGCTTGCGTCGGTGCCGCGCGATAGCGGCAGGCTGCCCACCGCCTGGAGCAGGCGCTTGCGGTCTCCAAGCGACAGGCCCAGCTCCTTGAGTTCGCCATCGCTCAAGGAGCGCAACACATCGAAATCGATGTCGTTGTCGCGAAAGGCCTCCACGTACCGCGCGAGGCCACGCTCCGTCAGCCATGCCGAAATGTCGCCCATTGCGCCGCTTTGCCGTTGTCGTGCCCGAGTGAATCTGGAGTCTATCGTTGGACAGGCAACTGGATGCTCTCTCGATGGGATAAGCGATGATCTTGGCTTGAACCTGGAGCCACCCTTGACGATGTCCGATCACACAAGCCCTGACACCGCTGCCAATACGGACCTCGCACCACGCCAAGATCCAGCGCCTCACACCCCCTGCCCCATCACCGCCCTGGACGCGCACGCCTTGTCGGCCGCGATCCACAGGCGCGAGGTGTCGTGCCGCGAGGTCATGCAGGCCTATCTCGCCCAGATCGACTTGCTCAACCCGCGGTTCAACGCCATCGTCAACCT
>JBILUW010000143.1:0-9747 GCA_044370795.1 Burkholderiaceae bacterium | reverse complement strand
GGAGAAGAAGACCGCCGAGAAGATCGAGGTGAGGATGCCCAGGCAGTGGACCACCGCGAATCCGCGCACCGCGCCCGAACCGAAGACCAGCAGCGCGAGGCCGGCGATGAGCGTGGTGACGTTGGAGTCGAGGATGGTGGCCCAGGCGCGCTCGTAGCCGGTGGCGATCGCGGTCTGCGGCGGCATGCCGGCGCGCAGCTCCTCGCGGATGCGCTCGTTGATGAGCACGTTGGCGTCGATGGCCATGCCCAGCGTGAGCGCGATGGCCGCGATGCCGGGCAGCGTGAGCGTGGCCTGCAGCAGCGACAGCAGCGCCACCAGCAGCAGCAGGTTGAAGGCCAGCGCCAGGGTGGAGAACACGCCGAACAGCAGGTAGTACGAGGCCATGAAGACGGCGATCGCGATGAAGCCGTACAGCGTGCTGTTGAAGCCCTTGGCGATGTTGTCGGCGCCCAGGCTGGGGCCGATCGTGCGCTCCTCGATGATTTCCATCGGCGCGGCGAGCGCGCCCGCGCGCAGCAGCAGGGCGAGGTCGTTGGCGGCCTGCGGGCTGTCCATGCCCGTGATCTGGAAGCGCGCGCCCAGCTCGGCCTGGATGGTGGCCACGGTGAGGACTTCGCCGCGGCCGCGCTCGAACAGCACCACGGCCATCGGCTTCTTGAGGTTCTCGCGCGAGACGTCGCGCAGCACCCGGCCGGCGCCCTCGTTGAGCTGGATGGCCACGGCAGGGCGCTGATTCTCGTCGAACGTGGCCTGCGCGCCCGTGAGCTGCTCGCCGGAGAAGATCACCTGCTTGCGCAGCACCACCGGCGCGCCGCGGCCCACCTTGAAGAGCTCGCTGCCGAAGGGCACGGGGCCGGCGCCGGTGAGCGCCGCCTGCGCCTCGGCCGTGCCATCGACCAGCCTGGCCTCGAGGGTGGCGGTGCGACCGAGGATGTCCTTGGCCTTGGCGGTGTCCTGCACGCCGGGCAGCTGGACGACGATGCGGTCGATGCCCTGCTGCTGGATGACCGGCTCGGCCACGCCGAGTTCGTTGACGCGGTTGTTGAGCGTGCTGATGTTCTGCTTGAGCGCGTTCTCGACGACTTCCTTGGCCGCCTCGGGGCGCAGGGTGGCCACGAGCCTCGATTCGCCGTCGCCGGAGGTGTCGGCGAGCGCCAGCGCGGGCTGCGCTTCGGCAATCAGCGCCCGTGCCCGGGCGCGGGTCTCGTCGTCGCGGAATCGCACCTCGATGCGCTCGCCGCTGCGGGTGATGCCGGCGTGGCGGATGGACTTCTCGCGCAGCAACGTGCGCAGCTCGCCGGCCGTGGCTTCCGTGCGCTTGGTCAGCGCCTGCCGGGTATCGACCGACAGCAGGAAGTGCACGCCGCCGCGCAGATCGAGACCGAGGTACATCGGCAGCGCGCCCAGGCGGGCCAGCCAGTCGGGCGAGGCCGACAGCAGGTTGAGCGCCACCACGTAGACCGGATCGGACGGGTCGGGGTTGAGCTCGCGCTGCAGGGCATCCTTGGCCTTGAGCTGTGTGTCGGTGTCGCGGAACCTGGCCTTGATGGAGTTGCCGTCGAACTGCAGGCCGGTGGCCGGCACCTGGGCCCGGGCGAGCGCCGCCTCGACGCGCCCGAGCAGAGCGGTGTCGAGGCGCACGGTGGCCTTGCCGCTGGAGACCTGGACCGCCGGCGATTCGCCGAAGAAGTTCGGCAGCGTGTAGACGAGGCCGAACAGCAGCGTGGCGACGATGACGACGTACTTCCAGATCGGGTAGCGGTTCATGGTGCCGCGCGACCTCAGATGGCCTTGATCGAACCGTTGGGCAGCAGCGTCTGGACGGCGGCCTTCTGCACGTGCACCTCGACCGGGCTCTCGCCGGAGCGGGCGATTTCGATGGTGATGTAGGACTCGCCGACCCGCGCGATGCGACCGACGACGCCGCCGGAGGTGACGACCTCGTCGCCCTTCTTGAGGGCCTCGAGCATCGTGCGGTGCTCCTTGGCGCGCTTCATCTGGGGCCGGATCATCAGGAAGTAGAGCACGATGAACATCAGGATGATGGGCAGAAAGCCCATCAGCTGCGATTCGGTGGATGCGCCCGCGGATTGCGCGTAGGCCGTGGAAATCAGCATGGATTCGTCTCCGTAGGTCGATCGAGCATTATAGTGACGCGGGCCGGTTATCCCACGCCGCGGGCGCGGTTCGCGGCAAAGTCGCGACGCCAGGCCTCGAAACCGCCCGCCGCGATCGCCTCGCGCATGCTGGCCATCAGTTCGAGGTAGTAGTGCAGGTTGTGGATGGTGGCCAGGCGCGCGCCCAGGATCTCGTCGACCCGCTGCAGGTGGTGCACGTAGGCGCGCGAGAAGTTGCGGCAGGTGTAGCAGCCGCAGTGCGCGTCGATCGGGCGGCGGTCGTCGCGAAAGCGCGCGTTGCGCAGTCGCAGGTCGCCGTGGCGCGTGAACAGCCAGCCGTTGCGGGCATTGCGGGTGGGCATCACGCAGTCGAACATGTCGATGCCGCAGGCCACCCCGGCCACCAGGTCCTCGGGCGTGCCCACACCCATCAGGTAGCGCGGCGCGGCCGCGGGCAGGCGCGGTGCCGTGTGCGCGAGCACCCGCATCATGTCCTCCTTGGGCTCGCCCACCGACAGCCCGCCGATCGCATAGCCATGAAAGCCGATGTCGATCAGGCCGGCGAGCGACTCGTCGCGCAGGTCCTCGAACATCCCGCCCTGCACGATGCCGAACAGCGCGTTGGGGTTGGCCAGCGCGTCGAAGGCGTCGCGCGAGCGCCGCGCCCAGCGCAGCGACAGGCGCATCGAATCGGCGGCCTGCGCGTGGGTGGCCGGCCGCCCGTCGATCTCGTAGGGCGTGCACTCGTCGAAGATCATCGCGATGTCGGAGTTCAGCACGCGCTGGATGCGCATCGACTCCTCGGGCGTGAGCAGCAGCCGGTCGCCGTTGATCGGCGAGGCGAAGCGCACGCCCTCCTCGCTGATGCGGCGCATCTTGCCCAGGCTGAACACCTGGAAGCCGCCGGAATCGGTGAGGATGGGGCGGCGCCAGCCGTTGAAGTCGTGCAGCCCGCCGAAGCTCTCGATCACCGGCAGGCCGGGGCGCAGCCACAGGTGGAAGGTATTGCCCAGGATGATCTGCGCGCCGACGGTCTCGAGCTCGGCCGGGCTCATGGCCTTGACCGCCCCGTAGGTGCCCACCGGCATGAAGATCGGCGTCTCCACCACGCCGTGATTCAGGGTGAGGCGCGCGCGCCGCGCGAGTCCGTCGGTGGCCAGCAGATCGAAGCGCAGCATCGCGTTCAGTTCGCCAGCGCGTCGGCGCAGCGCTCGAGCAGCATCGCGTCGCCGTAGCTGTAGAAGCGGTAGCCGCCGGCGATCGCGTGCGCGTAGGCGTGGCGGATGCGGCTCACGCCGGCGAAGGCCGACACCAGCATCAGCAGCGTCGAGCGCGGCAGGTGGAAGTTGGTGAGCAGCAGGTCGACCGCGCGGAAGCGGAACCCCGGCGTCACGAAGAGCTCGGTCTCGCCCGAGGTGGCGATCACCCGGCCGGCGTCGTCGACCGCGCTCTCGAGCGTGCGCAGCGAGGTGGTCCCGACCGCCACGATCCGACCGCCCGCCGCCCGGGTGCGGGCGATGGCCTCGGCGGTTGCGGCCGGCACTTCGAAGCGCTCCGAATGCATGCGGTGCTGCGAGACGTCGTCGACCCGCACCGGCTGGAAGGTGCCGGCGCCCACGTGCAGGGTCACGAAGGCGGTTCCGACCCCCGCCTCGCGCAGTCGCGCGAGCAGCGCCTCGTCGAAGTGCAGCCCCGCGGTGGGCGCGGCCACCGAGCCCGGCTCGCGGGCGTACACCGTCTGGTAGCGGCTGCCGTCGGCTTCGTCGGGGGTTCGCCCCAGGTAGGGCGGCAGCGGCACGCTGCCGTCGCGCTCGAGCACTGCATCGACCGGCTCGTCAAAGCGCAGCATGAAGCAGTCGCCGGCGCGCTCGCCGACCACGACGCGCGCGCTGCCCAGGCGCAGTTCGGTGCCCGCGCGCGGCGTCTTGCTGGCGCGCAGCAGCGCCAGTGCCTCGTGAGTGCCGGTGATGCGCTCGATCAGCGCCTCGACGCGCCCGCCGCTGCCGACCTTGCTGCCGAGCAGGCGGGCCTGCAGCACCCGGGTGTCGTTGAGCACGAGCAGGTCGCCGACGCGCAGCAGCCCTGGCAGATCGGCGATGCCCCGGTCGGCGAGCGCGCCGTCGGCCGGAACCACCAGCAACCGGCTGTCGGTGCGCCGCGCCGCGGGATGGCGCGCAATCAGCGCATCGGGCAGGTCGTAGTCGAAGTCGGAGAGCTTCATGGACATCGGATGACGCAGTCGAACGGGACCCGTTGCGGGCCGGCGGCGTGGGCGGGGCGCTAGGGTACACTGAGCCGCCGGAGTTCCCCCGATGCCCGACACCTGCATCATCCCGCGCCGATTCAACGGGCCGCCGGCCTCCGGCAACGGCGGCTACGTCTCGGGGCTGCTCGCCGCCGCGCTGCGCGCGTCGGGTGGCGCGGCAGGCGCTGTCGAAGTCACGCTGCGCGCCCCCCCGCCGCTCGATCAGCCGCTGGATCTTCGCTCCTCGCCCGAGGGGCTGGCGCTGATGCGCGAAGACATCCTCTACGCGCTGGCGCGCCCGGCCGAGCTCGATCTCGAGTTGCCGGCGGTCCCCTCGCTGGCCGAAGCGGTCGCGGCCGGCGCGATCGGGCGCCTGCGCGCAGCCCGGGGCGTGGGCAACCCCTACCTCAGCTGCTTCGGCTGCGGCGTCGGGCGCGAGCCCCACGACGGCCTGCGCATCGTGCCCTCGCCCGTGGGTGACGAGGGCACGGTCGCGAGCGACTGGACGCCGCATCCGGGCCTGGCCGATGACAGCGGCGCGGTCGAGGCCCCCGTGGTGTGGGCCGCGCTCGATTGCCCGGCGGGCATCGCCTGGAACTACCGGCTGGAGGGCGCGCCGCCGCTGGTCACCGGCCGCATGACGGTGGCCATCGACGCCGTGGTGCCGGTCGGCGAGCCGCTCGTGGTCATCGGCTGGCCGATCGAGGCCGAGGGCCGCAAGCTGCACGCCGGCACGGCGCTGTGCGATGCCCGCGGCCGCGTGCTGGCGCGCTCGCGCCAGCTCTGGCTGATTCCGCGGGCCTGACCGGCACGCCCGGCACCCCGTGGCGGGGATGCCGTGCTCGGGATCGCGCCTGCGGCCCGACGGCGGCCTGCCGGCGGCAGCGGCGGCTCAGCGGGCCGTGTAGCCGCCGTCGACGGTGTAGTACGACCCGGTGATGAACGAGGCCTGGTCGGACGCCAGGAAGGCGATCAGGTTGGCGATTTCCTGCGGCTGGCCCAGGCGTCCGATCGGATGCTGCGCGACGAGGAAGTCGCGCATCGACTGCTCGGCGGTCACGTGCGCGATCATCGGCGTCTCGATGAAGCCGGGCCCGACCGCATTCACGCGTATGCCCTGGGCGGCGTTGTCGAGGGCGGCTGCGCGGGTAAGCCCCACGACGCCGTGCTTCGATGCGGTGTAGGCGGCAGCGCCGGGAAAGCCCACCGAGCCCAGGATGGAGGCGAGGTTCACGATGGATCCGCCGCCGCCCGCCGCCATCGCCGGCAACTGCGCCCGCAGGCACAGGAACACCCCGGTGAGGTTGATGCCGATGATGCGGTGCCAGTCCTCGAGCCCGTAGCGGTCGTCCTGTGCGGTGCGTCGGCCCACGCCGGCGTTGTTCACCGCGACGTGCAGGCCGCCAAAGCGCGCGACGGTGGCATCGACCATCGCCTGCACCGAGTCGGGGTCGGTGACCTCGACCGTGACGAAGGCCGCGCGGCCGCCGGCCTGCGCGATGCTGCGCGCGGCCTGTTCGCCGGCTTCCCCGCTGCGGTCGGCGAGCATCACCGCCGCGCCGCGCGCGGCCAGCGTCTGCGCGCAGGTCAGCCCGATTCCCGATGCCGCGCCCGTGATCAGCGCGACCTTGCCGTCGAAGTCTTTCGTGCCCGTGGTCATGGGGGATGTCCGGAGGATTGCGATGCGCGAGAGCTTAGAGCGCCGCGCGCGCGGCCGTCCGGTTTGATGCCGGAACCCGGAAACCGGATAATCCGCGCCAGCGTGCCGCCGGAGTGGTGGAACAGGTAGACGCGCCGGACTCAAAATCCGGTGCCCGCGAGGGCGTGCGGGTTCGAGTCCCGCCTCCGGCACCAGCGCCCAGGTTCAAAGGGCGGCCATCCAGACCGCGGTCGCCAGCAGCACCGCCGCCATCGCGCGGTTGAACCACGCCAGGCGCTGCCCGGCCGACAACCAGCCGCGCAGGCTGGTGCCCACCAGCGCATACGTCAGGTTGCTGGCCAGCCCGCAGGCGAGCCACAGCGCCAGCGCAATGGCCAGACGAGGGCCCGCCGGTTCGGCCACCGTGATCCAGCCTGCGCTGACCATCAGTGCGCTCAGCCAGGCCTTGATGTTGACGAACTGCAGCAGCACCCCCTGCATGAACCCCACCCGCAGGGGAGCGCCGGCCTGCGCGAGGCGCGCCGTACCGGCCAGCCGCCAGGCCAGCCACAGCATGTAGGCCAGCCCGAGCGTCTTGATGGTGCCGCGCAGTGCGGGGGCGGCCTGCACCAGCGTGCCCATACCACCTGCGCTCGCCAGCAGCAGCAGACACCAGCCGGCGGGCACCGCCACGATGAAGGGCAGGGCGCAGCGCAAGCCGCCGTTGGCCGCGAGCGCGGCCGACAGCAGGGTGTTGGGGCCCGGCGTGAAGCTCATGGCGGTGGCGAACAGAACCAGGGCGGCGAACTCGGCGAGGGTCATCGAAGGGCGGCGCTGGATGCGCGGACGCAACGGATCGAGGCCCCAGTCTAGCCGGCACCTGGTGGTGCAGTGGCGGCGTCGTGCCGATCCGGGCGCTGCTCACCGCGCGGGCGCGGCGCTCGCCTGTTCGAGTTCGCAGCCGGTCTTGGGCACGATCGCCTGCACCATCGTGCCGCCCTCGGGCTGGGGCACGATGACCAGTCGGCCGCCGAGCGCCCGCACGCGCTCGGCCATCCCCTGCAGGCCATAGCTGCTGGGTTTGATGCGATGCTCGCCGGCAATGCCGACACCGTCGTCCGTGACGCTGAGCTCGACCTGATGCGGCGAGGTGGCGTCGAGCATCAGATGCACGAAGCGCGCATGCGCGTGCTTGAGTACGTTGTTCAGCGACTCCTGCGCGATCCGGTAGAGCGCCGTGGCCGCCAACGCGCCGAGTTCGGCGTCGGCGTGGTCGGCGCCGAGGATCTCCACCTCGGTGCGCACGCCGGTGCGGCTCTCGAAGTTCGCGCCCATCGATTCGAGCGCCGCGCTCAGCCCCAGCTCGTCGAGCAGCTGCGGACGCAGGTCGCGCACGATGCGTCGCGTCGAATCGATGGCCCGCAGCACGAGCGTCTCGAGGTCGCCCAGCAGGGCCTTGCTCTCGGGGCGGGCGATGTCGATGTGACTGGCCAGGCTGGCGAGATCGAGTGACATCGCCGCGAGCTTCTGCTGCAGCTCGTCGTGCAGTTCGCGGGCGATGCGCTGGCGCTCGGCCTCCTCGATCGTGTGCATCTGGTTGACCAGCGCGCGCAGGTTGCGCGAGTAGCGCTCGAGTTTCTCGCGCGCCTGCCGCAGTTCGGTGACGTCGCGCGCGGTGATGACCGCGCCGGCGATGGCGCCGTCAACGTCGCGGATCGGCGCGAAATTGCAGCTCGCATACCAGCTCTGGCCCGTGTCGCGGCGGCGCAGTCGCAGCTCCACCTGGCTGCCCGTTTCGCCGCGCAGGGCGCGTGGTATCGCCCACTGCTGCGCTGGCACCGGCTGGCCGTCGGTATCGAACGCCTCGAGCAGCGGCGCAAGCCCTGCGACGTCGTGCGGAAAGTCGGCCTTGCGCGGGAAGCGGTGAAAGCGTGCGAAGGCCTCGTTGAGCGCCAGGAACTCCCCGTGCGCCCCGGCGATCGCCAGGCCGTCGGACATCGCCGCCAGTGCGGCTTCCAGTCTGGCCCGGGTGTCGGCGAGCGTGCGCCGCGGACGGCGACGGTCACCGACGTCGCGCAGGATCGCGGTCAGGAATACCCGGCCCTGCAGGCGCACCGTCCACAAGGTTGCCCGGACACGCAGCGCCCGGCCGCCGGCCAGGCAGAGCACATGGCTGCGTTTCGCGGCTGGCCGTGCGCGCTCGCCCGACGCCCTGCGAACGGCTTCGATGCCGGCGACGATGGCGTCGCGATGCCGCTTCGGAATCCAGCCCGCGATCGCCGAGCCGAGCAACTGATCGAGCGGCTGGCCGCTGAGCCGGACGGCGGCCGGGTTGGCCCGAGCGATCCGCAGCGACTCGTCGACGACGACGATGGCGTCGGGCGCCGCTTCGA
Organism: Burkholderiaceae bacterium; assembly: GCA_044370795.1. Taxonomy (GTDB): domain Bacteria; phylum Pseudomonadota; class Gammaproteobacteria; order Burkholderiales; family Burkholderiaceae_E; genus Quisquiliibacterium. The sequence goes on along the minus strand of JBILUW010000143.1, from coordinate 1,350 downwards.
AGACCGCCTCGAGGGTTGCAGCCAGGCGCGGGGGCCGCACCGGCAGGGAGGATGGAACTGGCATTGCTCGACCATCGCGGCTGAATCGGCCGAGGGTCTCACCGGATGCGCGGCGTCCGGCTGAGCCGGCGCAAGCCGCAGCGCCGGTCGCGGTCAGGGGCTGACCAGATGCAAGGGAGTCTGGCCGTCGGCCTCGCGCCGCAGATTGGCGAGCACATGCTCGGCCAGGCGCACAAGGCCCTGCGGGCCGATGGAGCCCGACACGTGCGGCGTCACGATGAGGTTGGGTGCATCCCAGAGCGGGTCGTCGGGGGGCAGCGGCTCGGGATCGGTGACGTCGAGGGCCGCGCCGCCGAGTGCGCCGCTGCGCAGCGCATCGAGCAGGGCGCCGGCCGCAACGACGTTGCCGCGCGCGACGTTCACGAGCAGCGTGCCGGGCCGGCAGGCGGCCAGCCGACCAGCGTCGATGAGGCCGCGCGTGGCCGGGTTGGAGGGCACGGCCACCAGCACGACGTCGGCGCGGCCCAGCGTCTCGTCGAGCCGCGAGGCATCGACCACCTCGTCGGCGCCGGCGATCGGCCGGACGGTGCGGGCGACGCCGATCACCCGCATGCCCAGGCCGGCCGCGCGCCGCGCGGCCTCGCGACCGATGCTGCCGCAGCCGACGATGACCAGGGTGCGGCCCGACAGCGTGCCCATGCCCTGGCCGATCTGCGGCTGCCACGCGCGCCGTGCCTGAGCTGCGAAGGCTGCCGGCAGGCGCTTGACCATCGCCAGCATGAGGGCGATGGCGTGTTCGGCCACGGCGGGCGACCAGCTGTCGCCAGCGGTGGCCACCCGCACACCGGGCGGCACGCCATGCACCTGCAGCGGGTCGTAGCCGGCCGTGAGCAGCTGGATCAGGCGCAGCGCCGGCGCGCCCTCGCGCAGCAGCGCCGCCAGCCGGGCGTCGTAGGGCTGGGCGGGCATGACCAGGGCGTGCGCATCGCGCAGCGCGACCGGCAGCTCCGATGCGGCATCGACCGCACGCACGACCAGCCGCGCCTCGCGCATCAGGGCCTCGAGGATGGGCTCGCGCGCCAGGCGCGTGTGCACGACGACGGTCAGGGTGGGTGTCATGGGCGGCGAAGGTAGCCGTGCCGACCCCATGCGTCAATGCGGAGAAGGCTGCTGACCCGGCCGGCCTCGACTATCATCCGCCGTTGCCCGAGCGCGTAGCGCCGTGCACGGCTTGCGGCCAGGCATCCGCCAAACCCGGGGCAGCCGCCGCACCGATACCCAGGAGACACGACCGATGAAGATCAGCACCCTCGTCGCGCTGGCCGGCGCGTTCCTCGCGACCACCTTCGC
>JBILUW010000402.1:0-2537 GCA_044370795.1 Burkholderiaceae bacterium | reverse complement strand
CAGCGAGTCCGCATCGGCCACGTCGCCGGTTGCGAGCGCGCAGCGCGCGCCCGCCTCGCGCAGCCCGGCGGCGGCGGCGGCGAGCGCTGCCTGCGCCGCCGGCAGATCCATCAGCGCGACCGCCGCGCCGTCGGCGGCCAGACGCCGGGCGATGGCGCCGCCGATGCCGCCGCCGGCCCCGGTGACCAGCGCCACGCGGTTCGCCAGCCGTCCGGGGGCCGTCGCGCTCATGCCTGCCTGCCGCCGGTCTTCAGCAGCCGCCGGCCGAGCTGCGACAGGTGAACCTGGTCGGGCCCGTCGCCGATGCGGATGAAGCGGGCGTACACGTAGGCCTGCGGCAGGAAGGTGTCCTGCGAGACGCCGGCCGCGCCGTGCAGCTGGATGGCCCGGTCGATGACCCGCGCGGCCATGCTCGGCACGACGATCTTGGCCGCGCCGATGAGGTCGAGCGCCGCCTTGTTGCCCTCGCGGTCCATCTTGTCGGCGGCGCGCAGCGTGAGCAGCCGGGCCTGCTCGATCTCGCAGAACGAATGCGCGATGTCCTCGCGTACCGAGCCGTGCTCGCCCAGGGTCATGCCGAAGGCCACGCGGCTGTTGGCGCGCGCGATCATCATCTCGAGGGCGCGCTGCGCGCAGCCTATCAGGCGCATGCAGTGGTGGATGCGCCCCGGCCCCAGCCGGCCCTGCGCGATCTCGAAGCCGCGGCCCTCGCCCAGGATCATGTTGGACGCTGGCACCCGCACGTTCTCGTAGACCACCTCGGGGTGGCCGCCCGGGCCGTCGTCGTAGCCGAAGGCATGCATGTCGCGCACGATGCGCACCCCGGGCGTGTCGCGCGGCACCAGGATCATCGACTGCTGGCGGTGCTTCTCGGGGTGGTCGGGCGCGGTCTTGCCCATCACGATCAGGATGCGGCAGTCCTCGTTCATCGCGCCCGAGGTGTACCACTTGCGGCCGTTGATCACGTACTGGTCGCCATCGCGCACGATGCTGCAGCGGATGTTGGTGGCGTCGCTGCTGGCCACCTCGGGCTCGGTCATCGAGAAGCCCGACCGGATCTCGCCGGCGAGCAGCGGCTCGAGCCACTGCGCCTTCTGCTCGGCGTTGCCGAACTGCGCGAGCAGCTCCATGTTGCCCACGTCGGGGGCCGAGCAGTTGAAGACCTCGGGCGCCCACAGCACGCGGCCCATGATCTCCTTGATGGGTGCGTACTCGAGGTTGGTGAGGCCGGGGCCGTGCTCGCCGGTGAGGAACAGGTTCCACAGGCCCTCGGCGCGCGCCTTGCGCTTGAGCTCCTGCATCAGGGGCGGCGTGCGGTAGCGGGTGTCGGCCTTGACCTGCGCGGTGTATTCCTTCTCGACCGGCATCACGTGCCGATCCATGAAGTCGCGGACGCGGTGCTGCAGCTCGATCGATCGGGCGCTGTGCTCGAATTCCATGGTGAGGCGATCTCCTGACGGGGCTGCCGCTTAGCGCGGCGCATGCCCGTCAGTGTGCCCGGGCGGCGTCGGCCGCGCCGCCCGGGAGGGGGCGGATTCGGTCCGGCGCGCCGCGGGCGGATGCTTCGCCAGGTGAGTTCACCCTGTCGGCAGGTCCGGCGGCAGGTTCGAGCCGACGATCGAGCCTGACAGCCCCGCAAGACCGGTTGTAGATTCCTGAAGACAGTGCGTCGGCTCCGGCGGCTCTGCATCATTCATCATTTTCCGGACACCTACCCCGCCATGCTCAAGCGAATCAGTGTGCAGCAGTTGAAGGTAGGTATGCACCTGAAGGAATTCTGCGGTTCCTGGATGGAGCATCCTTTCTGGCGGACCGGTTTCGTCCTCAAGAATCCCAAGGACATCGAGGCCATCCTGGCCAGCAGCATCCAGGAGGTCTGGATCGATACCGACAAGGGGCTCGACGTCGAGGCGGGCGTGAAGGCCGTGCCCAAGGCGCAAGCCGAGGCGGCGGTCGACAAGACCCTTTCGAAGGTCAGCCAGCACCGCCCGACCGAGCAGCCGGTTTCCCAGGCCGCCGAGATGGAGCGTGCCGCCCGCATCTGTCGGGAGGGCAAACAGGCCGTGATCAGCATGTTTTCCGAAGCGCGGCTGGGCAAGGCGGTGGATTCGACAGCGGCCAAGCAACTGGTCGAGGACATCTCCGATTCGGTGACCCGCAATCCGGGCGCCCTGATCAGCCTGGCGCGCCTGAAAACGGCGGACGACTACACCTACATGCATTCGGTGGCCGTCTGCGCCATGATGGTCGCCCTCTCGAAACAGCTGGGGCTGGACGAAGCCCGCACCCGATCGGCGGGGCTGGCGGGCCTGCTGCACGATCTGGGCAAGGCCTTCATGCCGCCCAAGGTCCTGAACAAGCCGGGCACCCTGACGCCCCAGGAATTCGGGATCATGAAGGCGCACCCGGTGGAAGGGCATCGGGCTCTGCGACGTGTCGGCGGCATCGATCCGGCCGCGCTGGACGTCAGCCTGCACCACCACGAGAAGGTCGATGGTTCCGGCTATCCCATGGGGCTGAAGGGCGACGAGATCAGC
>JBILUW010000140.1:0-9949 GCA_044370795.1 Burkholderiaceae bacterium | reverse complement strand
ACTCTGCTCGACCTCGATTTCGAACTGGTTGGGTCGGACGCTGGCGATGCGCAGCGCCTGCCGCCGCGCGCCGGTCGCAAGCGTCATGGGCCAGCTGCGCCCGCCGGCAGAACTGAAGTTGGCGAATTCCCCGTAGGCACTGCCGCATTCGTGGGCCATGCAGGCCGCCGCGATTGCCCACCAGGAGGCGTCGGGTAGCGGCTGCACGAAGGTGTCGGCGTGCGCGCCCAACCATGCGGTGGAAAGCCGAGCCTGCGCGAAGGGCTCGGCCTGCAGGCAGGCGATCAGGTAGTCACGATTGGTGGTGATGCCGAGCACGGAGGTCTCGGCCAGCGCGGTGACTAGCGCCTGACGGGCCGCTTCGCGCGTTGGGCCACTGGCGATCAGCTTGGCGACCATCGAGTCGTAGTGGGGCGGTATCACCGGTGCGTCGGTCAGTCCGTGGTCGATGCGCACGCCACGCCCTTCGGGCATGCGGCAGCCAACGATGGTGCCCGCCTGGGGAATGAACCCCGCCCACGCGTCCTCGGCGCAGAGCCGGGCTTCGATCGCGTGCCCTTGCCATGAAATCTCGTGCTGCGCCCGCGGCAGCGGGCGGCCTTGAGCGACCTCGAGCTGCCACTCGACGAGGTCGAGCCCGGTGATCGCCTCGGTCACCGGGTGCTCGACCTGCAGTCGGGTGTTCATTTCGAGGAAGTAGAAGCTTTGGTCGGGCGCGAGCAGGAACTCGATGGTCCCGGCGCCTTCGTAGCGCACCGCCTGCGCGAGCCGGATGGCCGCCTGACCCATGGCTTCGCGCAGCTGGGCACCGACGCCGGGGGCCGGCGCTTCCTCGAGGATTTTCTGGTTGCGTCGCTGCGTCGAGCAGTCGCGCTCGCCCAGATGCACGTAGTTGCCGTGGCTGTCGCCGAAGATCTGGATCTCGACGTGACGCGCCTCGAGCACCAGGCGCTCGAGCAGCAGTTGCCCGCTGCCGAACGACGCCTGCGCCTCCTGGCGCGCGGCCTCGATCAGCTCGCGCAGCGCCTGCTCATCGTCGAGGCTGTCGCAGCGGCGCATGCCGCGGCCGCCGCCACCGGCCGCAGCCTTGATCATCAGCGGGGCGCCCGCGAGGCGGGCCTGTGCGACCAGCGTGTCGGTATCCTGGGCCTCGCCGTTGTAGCCGGGCAGGCATGGCACGCCGACATGGCTGGCGACCTGCTTGCCGGCCGACTTGTTGCCCAGCGCCGCGATCGACTCGGGCGATGGGCCGACGAACACGATGCCCGCGTCGCGGCAGGCTCGGGAGAACTCGGCGCTCTCGGAGAGAAAGCCGTAGCCGGGATGCACGGCCTGCGCGCCGGATCGCCGGCAGGCGTCGAGGATGCGGTCGATGCGCAGATAGCTTTCGGCGGCGGGGGCTGGCCCGATCTCGACGTGGGCGTCGGCCTCGCGCACGTGCAGGGCATCGCGGTCGGCACTGGAGCAGACCGCGACCGTGCGCAGGCCCAGGCGCCGCGCAGTGCGGATCACGCGGCAGGCGATTTCGCCGCGGTTGGCGATAAGGAGGGTGTCGAAGCGTGGCATGGCGGGCACCTGGTCAGCGCGGCATGATGCCCATGGTCTTGGCGATGATGCCCATCATCACCTCGTCGGCGCCGCCGCCGATCGAACCGAGCCGAGTGTCGCGCCAGAAACGGTTGACGCGGGTTTCCTCGACGTATCCCATCCCTCCCCAGAACTGCACGCACCAGTCGGCCACCTCGCGGGCGACACGGGCGCCCTTGAGCTTGCACATCGAGGCGAGTTGCGTGACGTCGGTGCCCGCCAGATAGAGGTCGACAGCCCGGTGCAGCATGCTGCGAACGGCCTCGACCTCGGTCTGGAGTTCGGCAATCTTGTAATGGATGTACTGGTTGTTGAGCAGCGGCTTGCCGAAGGCCTCGCGGCTGCGCAGGTAGTCGATGGTTTCCTGGATGATGCGCGCGCTGGCAAGCCAGCCGGTGGCCGCCCACAGGCGCTCCTCCTGGAACTGCTGCATCTGGTAGACGAAGCCCATGCCTTCCTCGCCGATGCGGTAGCGCTGCGGCACCCGCACGTCATCCAGGTGGATCTGCGCCGTGTCCGACGAGTTCATGCCGGCCTTCTTGAGCTTGCGCGCGACCTCCACGCCGCGCGTCTTCATCGGCACGCAGATCAGCGACTTGTTGCGATGCGCGTTGCCCTCGCCGGTGTTGGCGAGCAGGCACATCCAGTCGGCCTGCGTGCCGTTGGTCGTCCACATCTTGCCGCCGTTGATGACGTAATCGTCGCCGTCCTTGCGCGCCGTGGTCCGGATGGAGGCGACGTCGGAGCCCGCGCCGACCTCGGACACCCCGAGGCATGCGACGTACTCGCCGCTGATCGAGGGCTCGAGGAACTCGCGGCGCAGCTCATGGGAGCCGAAGCGCGCAAGGGCCGGGGTGGCCATGTCGGTCTGCACGCCGATCGCCATCGGGATGCCGCCGCAGTTCATGTGGTTGAGCGCCTCGGCGGCCGCGATCGCGTAGGAGTAGTCGAGACCGAGCCCACCGAACTCGACCGGCTTGTTCACGCCCAGCAGCCCGAGCTTGCCCAGCTTGCGGAAGAGCTCGTGGGCCGGGAAGGTGCCGGCGGCTTCCCACTCATCGATGTGCGGATTGATCTCGCTGTCGATGAAGCGCTTCAGGGTGTCCTGCAACTGCAGGTGCTGCTCGGTGTAGATCACGGAAAACTCCAGGAAGCGGCGAGCGCTGCGATCGGTCAGGGGCGCGCGACGCCGAACTGCATGGGCTGGACCTTGCGGGCTTCGGCCTCGGCGCAGGTGGACAGCAGCAGCCCGAGCACCTTGCGGGTGTCGCGCGGATCGATGATTCCGTCGTCGAGCAGCCGTGCGCTCGTGTAGAGCGCGCCCGACTGGCGATCGAAGTTCTCGACGATGCGCTTTTCGAGCGACGTGAGCTGCGCCTCGTCGACCGGCAGGCCTTTGCGCTTGGCGCCGGCCTCGGTGACGATGCGCATCGTGAGCGCGGCCTGCTCGCCGCCCATCACCGCGGTGCGCGCGTTGGGCCATGACAGCACGAAGCGCGGCCCGAAGGCGCGGCCGCACATGCCGTAGTTGCCGGCGCCGAACGAGGCGCCACAGTGGATGGTGATGGCGGGTACCGAGGCGTTGCTGACGGCCTGGATCATCTTGGATCCGTGCTTGATCATGCCCGCCTGCTCGCTCGCCTTGCCGACGATGTAGCCAGTGGTGTTCTGCAGATACACGAGCGGAATGCGCGCCTGGCAGCACGCCTGGATGAAGTGCGTGGCCTTGTTGGCGCCAGCCGGGTCGATGGGGCCGTTGTTGGTGATGATGCCCACCGGCAGGCCGTAGATGCGCGCGTGGCCGGTGAGCGTCTGGGGGCCGTAGTCGGAGCCGAATTCGAGCAGGTCTGAGCCATCGACGATGCGCGCGATGAGCTCGCGGGCATCGATGGGTTGCCGGAAGTCGAGCGGCACGACCCCGGCGAGTTCGTCGGGGTCGTGGGCGGGCGCCGGCGCGGCGAGGTCGAGCGTCGACTGCGGCGCGATGCCCAGGCGGTTCCAGCCGAGACGGCCGACCAGGTCGCGCGCGATGCGCAGCGCGTCGGCGTCGTCCTCGGCCAGATACTCGCCCACCCCCGAGATGCTGGTGTGCATCTCGGCACCGCCGAGCTCCTCGTCGGTGGCGACCTCGCCGGTGGCCGCCTTCAGCAGCGGCGGGCCAGCGAGGAAGGCCTTGGCGCGGCCGCGCACCATGATCACGTAGTCGGACAGGCCGGGCATGTAGGCGCCGCCTGCCGTCGAGGAACCGTGGACGACAGCGACGACCGGCACGCCGGCCGCCGACAGGCGGGCAAGGTTGTAGAAGATGGCGCCGCCCTCGATGAAGCCCTCGACGCGATACTTGAGGAGGTTGGCGCCGGCCGACTCGATCAGCTGGAGATAAGGCATCCGGTTGTCCAGCGCGATCTGCTGGCCGCGCAGGATCTTTTCCAGGCCCATGGCCTGGATGGCGCCGGCGTCGATGCCGGCATCGCTTGCGTTGATCACGCAGCGCACGCCGGCAACGAAGCCGATGCCGACGATCACGCCGCCGCCTGGCACGCTGCGCTCGGGATCGGTTTCCTCGAGACAGTAACCGGCCATGGACGAGAGCTCGAGCCACGGCGCGCCGGGGTCGAGCAGCCGCGCTACGCGCTCGCGCGGCAGCAGCTGGCCGCGGCGGTCGAACAGGGGCTTGGCGCGGGCCGAGGCAGCACCGGTGCGCGCTTCGAGGGCGCGCAGCCCGGCGACGAGCTCGAGCATGCCGGCCCGCTGGCTCGCGTAGCGCTCGCCGTGAGTGTCGATCTGGGAGTCGATGCGTGCCATGGAATCGGGGGAGTTCGGTGATATTGAATCGCGTTCATTAATATGCTTTACTGGCTGCGAAGCGTCAACACGGCGCGTATCGACGATGAGCACACAGGCCGTCAGACCAGCCGCTGAATCCGGCTCAACTCGGGCCCGCGCGCCGGCCTCGGGGTCGCTGCCGCGTCGGCGCAAGGCTGCCCGCCGCAGCGAGATCCTTGCGGCCGCGCGCGATCTGTTCTCCACGCGCCCCTACGATCAGGCGTCGATCAGCGAGATCGCGGCGCGGGCCGGCTGCGTCGAGGGCACCATCTACACCTACTTCCGGAACAAGCGCGAACTCTTCGACGCGGTGCTCGCTGCATTCTTCGACGCCCTGATCGCCGACGTGGAGCCGCGCTACGCCGCCGTGCAGGGCACCCGCGATCGGCTGCGGTTCCTCATTGCGCGGCATCTCCAGATCGCCCTCGACGACCCCGGGCTGGGCGCGCTGATCGTGCGCGAGTCGCGCGGGCCCGGTGCCTACTTCGGATCGAAGCTGCACGCGCTCAATCGCCGCTACAGCCGGTTCCTGCTGCTGGCTCTCGAGGAAGGCGTACGGCGCGGCGAGCTGCGCGCCGATCTCGATCCCGCGATGGCGCGCGATCTGATCTTCGGTGGCCTCGAGCACTGGACTTTCAACGAGCGCGGCCGGCATCGCGGCTTCGACCCGGCGGCGGTTGCCGACCGGCTGGTAGCCATGCTGCTGGACGGCTGGGCAGCAAGCCCGTCAGGCGAGTCGCTCGCTGCGCTTTCACGACGCATCGATCGGCTCGAAGCGAGCCTCGGACAGACAGGGAGGGAAAAATGAACGAACGTGTGGTTCGCATTGGCGGGGCATCGGGTTTCTGGGGCGACACCGCGATGTCGGCCCCGCAGCTTGTGCGAGGCGCCGACATCGACTACCTGGTGTTCGACTATCTCGCCGAGGTCACGATGTCGATCCTCGCGGCGCAGCGCCTGAAGGATCCTGCGGCCGGTTACGCGACCGACTTCGTCAACATCACGATGAAGGCGCTGCTGCCCGAGTTGAAGGCGAAGAAGATTCGGGTCGTTGCCAACGCGGGGGGCGTGAATCCGCTGGCCTGCCGCGATGCGCTGGCCCGGGTCGCGCAGGCCCTCGGCATTCCGCTGAAGATCGGCGTGGTGCTGGGCGACGAGATCTCGGCCAGCGTGCCGGCGCTGCGCGATCGTGGCGTGCGCGAGATGTTCAGCGGCGAGCCCATGCCCGCGGCGTTCGTCAGCGTCAGCGCCTATCTTGGCGGCATACCGATCGCGCGCGCCCTCGATGAAGGCTGCGAGGTCGTGATCACCGGGCGCTGCGTCGATTCGGCCGTCACGCTGGGTGTGCTCATGCACGAATTCGGCTGGCGGGACGACGACTACGACCGCCTCGCGCAGGGCACCCTTGCCGGTCATCTCATCGAGTGCGGCGCGCAGTGCACGGGCGGACTGTTCACCGACTGGGACACCGTGCCCGACTGGGAGAACATCGGCTTTCCGGTCGTCGAGGCGCGCGCCGACGGGACGTTCACCATCACCAAGCCGCCGGGGACGGGCGGGCTCGTCACGCCGGCCACGGTGTCCGAGCAGCTCGTCTACGAGATCGGTGATCCGCGTGCTTACCACGTGCCCGACGTCTGCTGCGACTTCACGCAGGTGCGTTTCGAGCAGACCGGCCCTGATCGCGTGCGCGTGAGCGGCGCCCGCGGGCGGGTGCCCACCACCTCGTACAAGGTCAGCGCTACCTTCGCGGACGGCTTTCGCAACACCGCGGTGCTGGTGATCGGTGGCCACGATGCCGCGCGCAAGGCCCGACGCACCGGCGAGGCGATTCTCAATCGCACCTCGCGCATGCTCGCCGAGCTCGGGCTGCCCGCGTACACCGAGACCCGCCTCGAGGTGCTCGGCGCCGAGAACATGTTTGGCGCGTCGGCCCAACCCGACAGCCGCGAGGTGGTGCTCAAGATCGCCGCACGCTGCCCCTCGAAGGCCAGTCTCGACCTGTTCGCGCGGGAGTTCGCGCCGGCGGGCACTTCGATGGCTCCGGGCACCTGCGGGCTGATGGGCGGCCGGCCCACGCCCTCGCCAGTCATCCGGCTGTTCTCCTTCCTCGTGCCCAAGGCCGAGGTGCCCGTCGAGATCGATGTCGATGGGCGGCGGCTGGCCATGAGTCTGCCCGCCGGGTCGGATGCGCCGCTCGCCGATCTGCCGCCGCAGGAGGCCTTGCCGCGCGCGCAGTGGCCCGACGGGCCGCGCGTCGAAGTGCCCCTGATCCGCCTTGCCCATGGGCGCTCGGGCGACAAGGGCAACAAGGCCAACATCGGCCTGATCGCGCGCCGGCCGGAGTACGTGCCTTATCTGTCGGCCTTGATGACGCCGCAGCGAGTGGCCGCCCATTTCGCGCACAACGCCCCCAGCGGGGTCGAGCGATTCGACCTGCCAGGGTTCGGCGCAATGAACTTCCTGCTGCACGATGTGCTCGGCGGCGGCGGCATGGCCTCGCTGCACACCGACTGCCTGGCCAAGGCGTACGCACAGGTGCTGCTCGCCATGCCGGTGGTGGTGCCCGCGTCGCTGCTCGAGGCTGACGCACCGCTCCAGCGGGTTGCCGCGCAGGCCTGATCGGGGTGGCGGGCACGCTGCTCGTCGTCTGGACCAGCGGCACCGGGGGCAGCCGGGCGCTGGCCCAGGCCGCCTTCGACGGCGCGCGCGCGGCCCGCGCCGATGCGGCGCGCATCCTCGAAGCCGCCGAGGCCCGGCCCGACGATCTGCTGGCCGCCGCGGGTTACCTGTTCGTGTTTCCCGAGATGCTCGGCAGCATGGCCGGGGCGATGAAGGCGATGTTCGAGCGCAGCTACTACCCGATGCTCGACCGGGTGGCTGGCAGGCCCTATGCGACGATCGTCTGCGCGGGGTCCGACGGAACCGGTGCGGTTCGGCAGGTCGAGCGCATCGTCACGGGCTGGCGTCTGCGCCGCATCGACGACGCGATGGTGGTGGTGGTCGGAGCCCAGACCCCCGAGGCCATCCTGGCGCCCAAGCGCATCGAACCGCAGGCGCTGGCTCGCGCGTCGGCGCTGGGGCAGACCCTGGCCGAGGGGTTGGCCATGGGCGTGTGGTGATGTCGGGGGAACGATCAGGCCGTCGGCCGCTCGACCTCGAGCCTCATTCCTCGTCGGCGGTGAAGTAGTAGGCCAGGCGTTCGCGTGGGTTGAGCCAGGCGAGCACCGACGGCGCCACATCATCGGGAGCGAGCGAGCGGCTTACCGAGAGTTCCGCGGGTTCCTCGCTGAGATCGAGCAGATCGGCCTCGTCCTTGGGTTGCGACGGCTCGTAGACGATGAGCTTGGGCCGCAGCGGCTTGGCGCTCGGGTTGACCGCGAGTCCGTAGCGACCGTCGGACAGTTCGACGATGGTGCCTGGGGGGTACACGCCGAGGACCCTGACCAGCGCGGCGATGACGCGTTCGTCGAGGCGCGAGCGTTCGTCGCGCCACATCTTCCGAAGCGCGTCGGCCGGCCGTATGCCCTGCCGGGTCGGTGACTCCGGACCGCACAGGCGGTCGTAGCGGTTGACCACGGCGACGATACGCGCGGCCAGCCCGATCTTGTCGCCGCTCGCCTGGGCCGGGAAACCCGAACCGTCGAGGTGTTCGTGGTGGTCACGGATCACCGACAGCGCCAGCTCCGAGAAGGCCCCGCTCTCGCGCGCGATCTCGAGGCCGCTCCGGCAGTGGTCGCGGTAGACGTTTTCCTCGGTCGGAGTCCGGTTGGCCGACCGGAGGATGTGTCCTGGGATGCTCAGCTTGCCGATGTCGTGGATCAGGGCCCCGGTGCTGATGTCGCGCAGGGCGCTTCGGGGCAGCTTGAGCTCGCGCCCGACCAGCGTGGCGAGGGTCATGCAGCTGAGCGCGTGGGCATGCAGGCTTTCGCTGCCTTCCTGGTCGACGAGATGCAGCAGCCCCTGCCCGCCGTCGATCTGGGAGGCGACCTTGTCGGCGAATCCGCTCAGCGCCGCCCCGCCTTGCTTGGGGTTGTCGCGCAGCGCCCGCAGGCCGTCGCGCAGCACCTGGCCCGCCCGTTCCCAGTCACGGCGAGCGCGCGTCGCGCGCTCGCGGTTTTCGGCAACCTTGCGGGCTCGCTCGCGCGCCGCATCGACCGCGGCCTGAGCTTCCTGCGCGGCTTCGATCTCGGCGGCGGTCGGCGGTGGGGCAACCGGCGGGTCGGCGGCTATCGGCGGGATGGGTTCGACGTCGCTGAGCGCAGGTATCCAGTAGATGCCGCGCGGCCCGAGCGCGCGAAGCTCGTGCAACTGCTTTTCGCTGGAGATCTTGAATCGGGACCGCAGGAAAGAGTGTTCGGTCCAGGGGCGGTCTATCCAGATGTAGACCCCCAGCTGCAGTTGCCGGTCGCCTAGGGGTACCGGCTGGTCGCGATCGCTGCTATCGGCCATGGCAAGCGGCTCGAGTAGGACGTAAGTGCGACGATGGCGCCTCCGGCACGAATCGAACGTGCGACCCTCCCCTTAGGAGGGGGATGCTCTATCCACTGAGCTACGGAGGCAGCGCCCGAATTCTACCGGAGGCGCAGTGCGGCGAGGCCCGAGGCCACCGCGGAGCGCGCCGCTGGTGGATCAGGGCTAGCCCCCGGCACCGCGCCGTCGCCAGTCGACGATCACATAGCGCAGACCGCTGGCCGCAACATGCTCCTGGCGGCTTGCGACCTGCCATTCGCTCTCGGAGAGCGCCGGGAAGAACGCATCGCCAGCAACCCGCAGGTCGATGCGCGTCATGAGCACCCGATCGGCGCGCGGCAGGGCCTCTTGGTAGACCTGGGCGCCGCCCACGACGAAGATCTCGCCGCGGCCTGCTGCTGCCGCCATCGCGAGCGCGCGGTCCAGACCAGGGGCTGTCGCGCACCCCTCGTGCAGCCAGGCTGGGTCCCTGGTCAGCACGATGATGTTGCGCCCGGGCAACGGTCGGCCGATGGAGTCGAAGGTGCGCCGGCCCATCACGATGACGTGGCCCAGCGTGGTCTGGCGAAAGTGCCTGAGGTCTTCGGGCAGATGCCAGGGCAGGGCGTTGTCGCGCCCGATGACATCGTCGTCGGCGCAGGCCACCAGCAGCGTGATGCCGGCGGCCGGGGCACCGGGAGGGCTCACACCGCCACCGGCGCCTTGATGTGCGGATGCGCCTGGTAGCCCTCGATGGCGAAGTCGTCGATCCGGTACTCGAACAGGCTGGCCGGCCTGCGCAGCAGCGCGAGCCGCGGCAGCGGGTAGGGCTCGCGGCCGAGTTGCTCGCGAGCCTGGTCGAGATGGTTGAGGTAGAGGTGGCAGTCGCCGCCCGTCCAGACGAAGTCGCCGGGCTGCAGATCGGTCTGCTGCGCCACCATGTGCACGAGCAGCGCGTACGAAGCGATGTTGAAGGGCACACCGAGGAAGATGTCGGCGCTGCGCTGGTACATCTGGCACGACAGCCGGCCCTGCGAGACGTAGAACTGGAAGAAGGCGTGGCAGGGGGCCAGGGCCATGCGAG
>JBILUW010000399.1:0-2608 GCA_044370795.1 Burkholderiaceae bacterium | reverse complement strand
GCGCTCGTCGACCGGATCAAGCCGCTCGCGCGCCGCACCCTGCGCGAAGGCGTGCTCGCCGGCATCGGCGGGTTCGGCGCGCTGTTCGAGGTGCCGCGCCGCTACCGCGAGCCGGTGCTGGTCTCGGGCACCGACGGCGTGGGCACCAAGCTCAAGCTCGCCTTCGCCCTCGACCGCCACGACACCGTCGGCATCGATCTGGTCGCCATGAGCGTCAACGACATCCTGGTGCAGGGTGCCGAGCCGCTGTTCTTCCTCGATTACTTCGCCTGCGGCCGGCTGGCAGTCGATACCGCGGCGCAGGTGATCGGCGGCATCGCCACCGGCTGCGAGCAGGCCGGCTGCGCCCTCATCGGCGGCGAGACCGCCGAGATGCCCGGCATGTATCCGGACGGCGAGTACGACCTCGCCGGCTTCGCGGTGGGCGTGGTCGAGAAGTCGCGCATCATCAGCGGCGCCACCATCGAGCCGGGCGACGTCATTCTCGGGCTGCCCTCGAGCGGCGCGCACTCCAACGGCTATTCGCTGGTGCGGCGCGTGATCGAGCGCGCCTGGGGCGCGATCGACTCGCCACGCATGCGCGACGATTTCAACGGCCGGCCCTTCGCCGATGCCGTCATGGCGCCCACCCGCATCTACGTGAAGCCGCTGCTCGACCTGATGCAGCACGTGCCGGTCAAGGGCATGGCCCACATCACGGGCGGCGGGCTGCTCGAGAACGTGCCGCGCATCCTGGGCGACGCGCTGCAGGCGGTGCTTTACCGCGACGCCTGGGTCATGCCGCCGTTGTTCCATTGGCTGCAGCATGAAGGCGCGATCGCCGATGGCGAGATGCACCGGGTCTTCAACTGCGGCATCGGCATGGTCGTGGTGGTGGCGCCGGCCGATGCCGACGAGGCGCTCGCCCGGCTCGGCGCCCAGGGCGAGCAGGCTCACCGGATCGGCGAGATCCTGCCCCGGCCGCCCGGGCAAGCGCCGACCGTCGTGCGCTGAGCCGCCGTGGCCGCCCCGGCGCGGTGGGCTGCGCTGGTCCTGGCCCTGGGGCTGGCGCTGCCCGTCGCCGCTGGTGCGCAGGCGGCCGACGCCGGCCCGCCAACCGTGGAGGAGCCGGCTCGGCCCCCGGGGCGCGCGGTCAACTACCAGCTCGAGATCGAGGCCCCGCCCGAGCTCGAGGAGGCGCTGCGCTCGCGCACCCTGCTGGGCCGCTGGCGAGACGATCCCGACTTCGGCCCCGAGCAGATGCCGCTCTTTCTCGAGCGCGGCCGCGAGGAAGCCATCGCGATCGCCCAGGCCGGCGGCTGGTTCTCGGCAAGCGCGCGGGTAACGGTTCGCCCGGGCGCCCGAGCTGTCGATCCCCCGACCGTGCGCATTGCCGTCGATGCCGGCGAGCGCACCCGGGTGACGTCGTTCGAGCTCGACCTGCGCGGTCAGGCCGCCGGCGGCGCCATCGAGATCCGCCTGCGCGAGCGCTGGCCGCTGCCGCAAGGCAGCGTCCTGCGCACCGTCGACTGGGAACTGGGCAAGCGCGCGCTGCTCGAGCTGCTCCAGGGCGAGGGTTACCTGCGTGCGCGCATCACGCACAGCCTGGCCAGGGTCGATGCCGACGCCCACGTCGCGCAACTGGCCCTGCAGATCGACAGCGGGCCGCGCATCGGTTTCGGGCCCCTGGAGCTGCGCGGCCTGCAGCGCTATCCACGCAGCATCGTCGACGACCTGCGCCCCTTCGAGCCGGGCGACCCGTACACGCTCGAGCGGCTGCTGGTCTTCCAGCAGCGGCTGCGCACGGCCGGCCAGTTCGCCACGGCCACGGTGCTGCCCGACCTGGCCGCGCTCGAGGCCGATCCTGCCCTCGAGCGGGTGCCGCTGATCGTCGATCTGGCCGAGCGCACGCGCCAGCGCCTGAGCGGCGGCGTCGGCTTTTCCACCGATCAGGGCCTGCGCGGTCTGCTGGGCTACGACCACCGCAACCTCGCCGGCCGGGGCTGGCAGCTCGAAACCGGCGCGCTGATCGAGCAGGTTCGCGGCCGCGCCTATGCCGTCGTGCGCAGCCCGCAGGAGCCCGACGGCGGCTACTGGCAGGCCGGGGCGCGCAGCGAGCGGCTCGACACCCTGGGCGAGTTCACGCGTACCCAGACCGCCTATGCCGGCCGCGGGCTGCGCCGCGAGACCGTCGAGTCCTTCGTCTCGCTGCAGTACCAGACCGAGTACGCGCAGGTCGACCAGGGGCAGGGCGAGCGCGCCACCGACCGGCGCGATGCGCTCACGCTGGGCTGGGCCTGGAACCGGCGCGAGCTCGACTCGCGCATCGATCCGGGCCGCGGCTGGTCGTTCAGCTCACAGATCTCGGGCAGCGTGCGCGGCATCGGTTCGTCGCGCTCGTTCGCGCGCCTTTACGGCCGCGCGATGCGGTTCTGGCCCATTGAAGGCGGCGGCTGGCTGCCGCGGGGCACGCTGGTCGGGCTGGCCGAAAGCGGCTGGGTGATCTCGGGCTCGCGCATCGACATCCCTTCGCAGAACCTGTTTCGCGCCGGCGGCGCGCAGTCGGTCCGTGGCTACCGCTACCTGTCGCTGGGGCTGCGCGAAGGCGAGGCGATCGTCGGTGGCCGGG
>JBILUW010000398.1:0-2609 GCA_044370795.1 Burkholderiaceae bacterium | reverse complement strand
CCTGCTGGTGCTGGTCTGCGCGCAGCGCGGCGACACCCCGGCGCAGGGCGCCGCGCTGCTCGCGAAGCTGCTCGCCTACCGGGTCTTTCCCGATGACGCCGGGCGCATGAACCGCAGCCTGGCCGATCTCGCAGCGCCCGCCGGATTGCTGCTCGTGCCGCAGTTCACGCTGGCCGCCGACACCCGCAGCGGCACCCGTCCGAGCTTCACGCCGGCGGCGCCGCCGGCGATCGCCCGCGAACTCTTCGACGACTTCGTGGCGCGCGCCCGCGCCGCTCATCCGGTCGTGGGCACCGGCGTGTTCGGCGCCGACATGCAGGTGCATCTGGTCAACGACGGGCCCGTCACTTTCTGGCTGAGCGTGCCGCCGCCCGCTGCGGCTGCCTGAGACCATGGCCCATCCCGACTCTGCCAGGGGCGGGCCGCTGCCGCCATCGGTCGCGGACGGCGAGGCCCGGACCGAACTCGTGCTGGTGCGCCACGGTGTAACCGCCTGGAACCGCGAGACCCGATTCCAGGGGCACATCGACATTCCGCTCGCGCCCGAGGGGCACGAGGAAGCTCGCCGGGCCGCCCGCCGGCTTGGCGAGCGGGCGGCGATTGCGCCGGTTGCCGCGTTGTACAGCAGCGATCTGGCCCGCGCCCGCGACACCGCCGCCCCGATCGGCGCCTTGCTGGGCCTGCCGGTGCGCATCGAGCCGGCGGTGCGGGAGCGGCACTACGGCCGGTTCGAAGGCAAGACCCCGGCTGAGCTCGAGCGCGATCACGCCGAACCCTACGCCCGCTGGCGCGGGCGCGAACTCGATTTCGAGCTGCCAGGCGGCGGCGAAAGCCTGCGCGCGTTTCACGGGCGCGTCCTGGCGGCGATCGAGGCGCTCGCGGCGCGCCATCCCGGCGAGCGGGTGGTGGTCGTCACCCACGGCGGGGTGCTCGACTGCGTGCATCGCATCGCGGCGGGCATCGACCTGACCGAACCGCGCCGGCTCCCGATTCGCAACGCCAGCCTCAATGCGATTGCGCGCGCCGGGGCCCGATGGCACGTCCTCGCCTGGGGCGAGGTCGACCACCTCGACTGAGTTTCGCTAGAATTCGGACGCCGCGCGCGACTGGCGATCGGGTAGAGCACTACCGGGGAGCGCGGGCCTTGCCGGGTGGGCGCGTTCGCGCCGCCCTTCTCTCATGACTGCCGCGCGCCTGGGCAGCCGTACCCCCTACCCATCGGCTGTCGAAGGAGTGAGCATGTTCGAGCGCAGCAGGACCATCGAGACCGTCGACCCCGAACTCTGGGCGGCAATGCAGGCCGAAGACCGCCGCCAGGAAGAGCACATCGAGCTCATCGCCTCCGAGAACTACGCGAGCCCCGCCGTGATGGCCGCGCAGGGCGGGCAGATGACCAACAAGTACGCCGAGGGTTACCCCGGCAAGCGCTACTACGGCGGCTGCGAGTACGTCGACATCGCCGAGCAGCTCGCGATCGATCGCGTGAAGCAGCTGTTTGGCGCGCCGGCCGCCAACGTGCAGCCGCACTCGGGGGCGCAGGCCAACGAGGCCGTATTCCTTGCCTTTCTGAACCCTGGCGACACCATCATGGGCATGAGCCTCGCCGAGGGCGGGCACCTCACCCACGGCATGCCGCTCAACATCTCGGGTAAGTGGTTCAAGGTGGTCTCGTACGGGCTCGACGCGAACGAGGCGATCGACTACGACCAGATGGAGGCGCGCGCTCGCGAGCACCGGCCCAAGCTGATCATCGCCGGCGCTTCGGCGTATGCGCTGCGCATCGACTTCGAGCGCTTCGCGCGGGTGGCCCGCGAGATCGGTGCGATCTTCATGGTCGACATGGCCCACTACGCCGGCCTGATTGCCGCGGGCATGTACCCCAACCCGGTGCCGCACGCCGACGTCGTCACCTCGACCACCCACAAGAGCCTGCGCGGCCCGCGCGGCGGCATCATTCTGATGCGCGCCGAGCACGAGAAGGCCATCAACTCGGCGATCTTCCCCGGATTGCAGGGCGGGCCGCTGATGCACGTGATCGCGGCCAAGGCCGTGGCCTTCAAGGAGGCGCTCGATCCGTCGTTTCGCGACTATCAGCGGCAGGTGCTCGCCAACGCCGATGCCCTGGCGCGCACCCTGATCGAGCGCGGGCTGCGCATCGTCTCGGGCCGTACCGAGAGCCACGTGATGCTCGTCGACCTGCGGCCCAAGGGCATCACGGGCAAGGCTGCCGAGGCGCTGCTGGGCCGCGCGCACATCACCTGCAACAAGAACTCGATTCCCAACGACCCGGAAAAACCCCTGGTCACCAGCGGCATCCGGCTGGGCTCGCCTGCCATGACCACCCGCGGCTTCGGCACCGCCGAGGCCGTGAAGGTGGGCCACCTGATCGCCGACGTGCTCGATGCGCCCGGCGACGACGCGCGGCTCGCCTCGGTGCGCGCGCGGGTGGCCGAACTGACCGCGCGTTTCCCGGTCTACGGCTGATCGCGCAGCGGCCGCGGGCGAGGCTCCCCGATGCGCTGCCCTTTCTGCGATCACGCCGATACGCAGGTCATCGACACCCGCGCGTCCGACGACGGCGACACCATCCGCCGTCGCCGGCGCTGCTC
>JBILUW010000397.1:0-2622 GCA_044370795.1 Burkholderiaceae bacterium | reverse complement strand
CCACCGACCTGCTCGCCGCCGTGCGCGACGCCGCGCTCGACCCGAAGGCGCGCGCGGTGCTGCTGCGGGGCGAAGGCGGCACCTTCTGCGTGGGCGGCGACGTCAAGCAGATGGATCAGGGCAAGGGACGCGACGCCTCCATGGAGGAGCGGGTAACGCAGCTGCGCCACCTGATGGAGGCCACGCGCCTCTTGCACGACATGCCCAAGCCCACCATCGCCGCGATCACCGGCGCGGCCGCCGGCGGCGGCCTGTCGCTGGCCCTGGGCTGCGATCTGCGGATCGCGGCGCGCTCGGCCGTGATCACCACCGCCTTCGCGAAGGTGGCGCTGCCCGGCGACTTCGGCGGCACCTGGCTGATGACGAAGCTGCTGGGCTCGGCCAAGGCGCGCGAACTCTATTTCCTGTGCCCGCGCCTGACGGCCGACGAGGCGCTGGGCCACGGCCTGCTCACCCGCGTGGTCGACGACGTCGACTTCGAACGCGAGGCGCGCGCGCTGGCCATGTCGCTCGCCCAGGGCCCCAGCGTGACGCTGGGCTACATGAAGCGCAGCCTGAACATGGCCGAGCACGCGCCCTTCGAGGCCGTGCTCGATCATGAGGCGCTCGCCCAGACTCGCGCCACCGAGACCGCCGACCACCGCGAGGCGGCACGCGCCTTCGTGGAGAAGCGCGCGCCGGTGTTCCGCGGGCTCTGAGCACCGCGCGGGCCCGAGCCGCCCGCAGCTGCGGCGCGCCTGGCGCCCGCGATTCCACGACCATCCACGCAAGGAGAACCCGGCATGCGACACGACTACGAGACCGTGACCGTCGAGGCCCGCGGCCCCGTCCACTGGCTGACCCTGAACCGGCCCGACTCGCTCAATGCGATCACCACCCAGATGGCCACCGAGCTGGCCGACTACTTCGGCGGCCTCTACCACGATCGCGACTGCCGCATCGTGGTGATGCGCGGCGCCGGCAGGGCCTTCTGCGCGGGGCTGGACATCAAGCGCCGCGGCGAGGGCCCCAAGCCCTTCGGCGGCGGCTTCGGCTTCCAGGGCCTGCTCGCCGACGTGTACGTGAAGATGCACCACTGCCCGCAGCCGATCATCGCGCTGGTGCACGGCGCGGCCAGCGGTGGCGGCTTCGCCTTCGCGCTGGCCGCCGACATCCGCATCGCCGGCGAGAGCGCGCGCATGAATGCCGCCTTCATCAAGCTCGGCCTGTCGTCGTGCGACATGGGGGTCAGCTACTTCCTGCCGCGCGTGGTCAGCCGCTCGATCGCCTCGGAGCTGATGCTCACCGGCCGGTTCATCAACGCGCAGCGCGCTCTGGCCACCGGCCTGGTGTCGGAAGTCGTGCCCGACGACCAGCTCGAGGCCGCCGGCCAGGTCTATGTCGACGAGATGCTGGCCACCTCGCCGATGGGTCTGCGCCTGACCAAGGAGGGACTGAACCTCGCCACCGATGCGCCCAGCCTGGAGGCGGCGATGGCGATCGAGAACCGCAATCAGGTGCTGTGCGCCCGCAGCGAGGACTTCGCCGAGGGGCTGCGCGCCTTCATCGAGAAGCGCAAGCCGGTGTACCGCGACGCCTGAACTCCGCCTACCAGCCGATTGCCTTCGGCAGCCACAGTGCGAGCGGCGGATACAGGAACACGATCACCAGCACGAGCAGCTGCAGCAGGATGAAGGGGACCACCCCCCGGTAGATGTCGGCAATCGTGACCGACGGGGGGGCGACGCCCTTCAGGTAGAACAGCGCCCAGCCGAAGGGCGGTGTCAGGAACGAGGACTGCAGGTTCACCGTGACCAGGATCGCCAGCCATACCGGGTCGACGCCCTGCGCGAGCAGCACCGGCAGGAAGAGCGGTACCGCGATGTAGCTGATCTCGATCCACTCGATGAAGAAGCCGAGCACGAAGATCAGCGCCATCATGAACACGATGTCGGCGTTGACCCCGCCGGGCAGCCATTCGAAGAGCCGGGTGATCACGTCCTCACCGTTCAGCCCCCTGAAGGCCAGCGCGAAGACCTGCGCGCCCACCAGGATGAACATCATCGTCGCGGTGATCTTCGAAGTCTCGAGGGCCACCTCGCGCAGCACGCGCATCCGGAAGCGGCCCGACATCACCGTGATCAGCACCGCACCGACCGCTCCCATCGATGCCGCCTCGGTCGGCGCGGCCACGCCCCCGACGATCGACCCCAGCACCGCGACGACCAGCCCGATCGGCGGCAGCACGACCCTGAACAGCCGGCCGGCCAGTTCACCGCGGCTGATCCGGCTACGCTCGTCGAGCGGAATCGGCGGCATCAGTTGCGGGCGCAACCATCCGAGCACGAGAAGGTAGATCACGTAGACCGCGGCCAGCAGCATGCCGGGCACGACGGCTGCTGCGAACAGCGTGCCCACCGACAGCTGCATGATGTCGCCGAGCAGGATCAGGATCAGGCTCGGCGGGATGATCTGGCCGAGGGTGCCCGAGGCGCAGATCGTCCCGCAGGCCACCGAAGTGTCGTAGCCGCGGCGGATCAGCGTGGGCAGCGTCAGCAGCCCCAGCGTGATGATCGTGGCGCCGACGATCCCGGTGGTCGCGCCCATCAGCACACCGAAGAGCACGATGCCGATGCCCATGCC
>JBILUW010000396.1:0-2630 GCA_044370795.1 Burkholderiaceae bacterium | reverse complement strand
CGCGCCACGATCGCGACTGGGTATCGCTCGGGCTGCGCCACCGGCACATCGCCGGCCAGGCCGCGCTGGGCTGCGCGATGTTCGTGCCGCCCACGCAGGTCGAGGCCGTGGTGCGCGAGCGCTTCGAGACGGTGTCGCGCGAGGAGATGGAGGCGCGCGCGCTCGACGTGCGGGGCCTGGCCCACTTCGACATCGAGGCGCGCGATGCGCTCGAGGCGCTGGCCCGGCGCCCGCGCGATCGCGGCATCGTGCTGGTCACCTCGCACCACGAGACCTTCGTGCTGGGCATCGCGGCGCTGGCGATGCGCGGCGAGATCATCCATCCGGTGAAGTCGCTGGTGACGGCCGACCCGCGCCTGCACCCGGCCGTGCGCGACCACTTCGAGCTGAAGTACGGCGGGCTGCAGCGCCACCTCAATGGCGGCGAGCTCGCGCCGGCCGAGACCTCGATGCGGCACTTCTATCGGGCGCTCGCGCGCCGCGAGGCGGTGGTGGTGCTGGTCGATGCGCCGGCGCCGCCCGAGGGGCCGTCGGTGGTGGTGCCGTGGCTGGGCGCGCGCCGGCACATGGCCCAGGGCGCCTTCCGGATGGCCGAAGCCAGCGGCAGCATGCTCGCCGCGTTCGGCTGCCGCTGGCACGGCGCACGCCGCCACACCGTGAGCCTCTCGGCCATGGTCGATGCCCGCGAGGTGGGCGCGCAGCAGACCGCGGCGCACGCCTTCGCGTTCCTCGAGCGCGGCATCCTCGAGCGGCCGGGGCGCTGGTGGGCCTCGCATCTGCTGCCGGCCTGCCGCCCGGCCGACGAGCCGCAGCCCGGCTCGCCGGCGCGCGCCGGTTCGGCGGGCGAGGACGAAGATGCGCGCTGCCCCCCGGGTGCGGCATGATGCGGCCCGTCACCATGCTCGACCACGACCTGCTCTTCGTGGCCGCCGTCAGCAGCCTCGAGACGCTGCGGGCGCGCCTGCTCGCCTCGCCCTGCCTGCAGCCGGGGCGGCGACCGCTCGTCGTCCGCTGGAACGCCGCGAGCGCGGCCGATGCCCTGAACCCGGTGCTCGACGCGCGGCCCGCCGCGCGCTGGGTGGTGTGGGTGCACCAGGACGTGGTGCTGCCCGAAGGCTGGGACGAGCGCTTTCTGCGGGAGGCCGAGCGGGTAGCGGGGCCGTCGGGCGATGGTGGGTCGGGCGATGCCGGGTCGGGCGGCTCGCCCGCCAGCGGGCAGGCCGCGGTGCTCGGCGTGTATGGCGTGAGCGGCACGGGCGAGGCCGCGATCCACGCCGGTTGCGTGCTCGATCGCGGCCAGTGGCTGCGCGGGCCGGCGCCTCTGCCCTGTCAGGTCGACAGCCTCGACGAGATGCTCTTCGCGGTGCCCGGCGACAGCCCGCTGCGCCTCGATCCGGCGATGGGCTTCGACCTCTACGCGACCGACCTCGTGCTGCAGGCGCAAGCGCGCGGCCTGCACGCGCAGGCGATCGACGCGCCCTGCGAGCACTGGTCGGACACGCCCGAGCGCGGGCCCATGCCCGCGGCGCTGATCGACCGGGTCGCGCGCAGCGGCGACGCCTTCGAGGCGAAGTGGGCGCGGCGACTGCCGGTGCAGACCCCGTGCTTCGCCATACACCGCGGCGGCGACGTGCGCCGCATCGCCGAGTCGTTTCCCCGTGCCTGAGGCCGCGCCCGCCACCGACCGGCCCGATGCGCGCGCTCCGGCCGCGCCGCGCATCGCGGTCGTCATCCCCTGCTACCGCGTGGCCGACCACGTGATGCGCGTGCTCGAGGGCATCGGCCCGCAGGTGCATGCGATCTACGTGGTCGACGACGCCTGCCCCGAGGGCAGCGGCGCGCGGGTGCGCGCGGCCTGCGCCGATCCGCGCGTGCGCGTGCTCGAGCATCCCGACAACCAGGGCGTGGGCGGCGCGGTCATGACCGGCTATCGGGAGGCCGTGGCCGACGGCGCCGACGTGATCGTCAAGATCGACGGCGACGGGCAGATGGACCCGGCGCTGATCCCGCTGTTCGTCGCGCCCATCGTGGCCGGCCAGGCCGACTACACCAAGGGCAACCGCTTCTACCACCCCGACGGGCTGCGGGCGATGCCGGCCGCGCGCCTGGCGGGCAACGCGCTGCTCTCGCTGGTGGCCAAGCTCTCGACCGGCTACTGGAACCTGTTCGACGTGACCAACGGCTACACGGCCGTGCACGCGCGGGTGCTGCGGCGGCTGCAACTCGACAAGCTGAGCGCGCGCTACTTCTTCGAGACCGACATGCTGTTCCGGCTGAACACCATCCGCGCGGTGGTCATCGACATCCCCATGGACGCGGTCTACGCGGGCGAGCCGAGCAGCCTGCGCATCGGTCGCGTGGCCGGCGAGTTCGCGCTCAAGAACCTGCGCAACTTCGGCAAGCGCATCGCCTACAACTACTTCCTGCGCGACATGACGGTGGCCTCGCTCGAGCTGGTGGCCGGCGCGCTGCTGCTGACGTTTGGCGCGGTCTATGGGGGCTGGAACTGGTGGGAGCACCTGGGCACCGGCCAGCCCACAGCCACGGGCACCATCATGCTGTCGGTGCTGTGCATGCTGGTCGGGCTGCAGATGCTGCTGGCCTTCGTGGCCTATGACGTAGCCAGCGTC
>JBILUW010000137.1:0-10078 GCA_044370795.1 Burkholderiaceae bacterium | reverse complement strand
ACTTCGGCGCTACCCGCCTGCACGTAGCCCAGCCGCGATGCGGCGGTCCAGGACAGATCGATGACCCGGCCATGGAGGAAGGGCCCGCGATCGTTGACACGCACGACCACCTGCCGGCCGTTGCGCAGATTCGTGACCTGCGCGTAGCTCGGAATCGGCAGCGTGGGATGCGCGGCAGTCATCGCGTACATGTCGTAGGGCTCGCCGCTGGACGTGCGCTGGCCGTGGTAGCGCCGACCGTACCAGGTGGCCGTGCCGCGCTCGATGTAAGGCTGCAGCCCGGTCATCGGCACGTACTCGCGCCCGAAGATGACGTAGGGGCGGTTGGCCCGCGTATGCAGCGGCTCGGTGCGCGGCACCGCATCGGGCACCGTTGCCGGATCGACCGCAGCGCCCGTGCCCGGACCATCATCGAGGTAGTAGCCGCCGCCGCGGCGTCCGGCTCCCGGGGGCTCCGGGGCAGGCGCACCGGCCGGCGGCGGCGTTGCGGCGGGCCGCGCCGCGGAGGATTCGGCCTGACGCACCGGGGCCGGCGGGCGGCTCGCGCAACCGGCCAGCACCGCCACCATGAAGAGCCCCGCGACCAGCCGCGCCCCGGCCCAAGGTATCGTCATGGGCGGCCCCTGGCGCGGTCATCAGCGATGCCGGCGTCGAGGGCATCGCGCCAGCTGCGCAGATAGCGCAGCCCCGCGATGGCGCGCGATCCGTACCAGGAACTCATCTCGCCATCGATCAGCCTGACGACACAGCCCGCAAGGGCCGGCAGCGCTGCGAGCTCGCGGGCGTGCCGCTCCCGGAACCGATAGGGCTCGCTCGAGAGCAGGACCGCATCCAGCGGCCCGTCGGCCGCCAGCGCGGCAAGATCGACCTCGGGATAGCGCCGTGCCGACGCCGGCGACACGGCGACCAGCCCGACCCGCGCAAGCATGCGCGCCACATAGGTATCGGGGCCCACGGTCATCCAGGGGTTCTTCCAGATGAGGTAGAGCGCGCGGCGCGGCGGCCACGCGGCGATCCGGGCCTGGCAGGCGGCGAGTTCGTCGCGCAGGGCCTGTGCCAGGGCCGCGGCCTGTTGCTGCCGATCGAAGACCGCGCCCAGCATCGCGTAGAGCGCGAGGTTGTCCTCCACTTCGATCGGATGCGTGACGATGACCTCGGGAACCAGACGCTCGAGCGCCTCGAAGTGCTCGCGCCGGTTCTCGTCGACGTTGACGATGACGTGGGTGGGTGCGAGCGAGCGGACCGCATCGAGGTCGACATCCTTGGTGCCACCCACCTTGCTCACGGCGCGCACGGCTGGCGCCGGATGGATGCAGAAGCCGGTGCGGCCCACGACCTGCTCGCCCAGACCCAGGTCGAAGAGCAGTTCGGTGATCGAGGGCACGAGCGAGACGATGCGTGGCTGCGCGGCCGAACGGCGCAGCCGGCGGCCCAGCGCGTCGGCAGGCATCTCGTCGGCGCCAGCCGCAGGCACTGTCAAGCGGGCCGCGTTCATGACGAGCTGCGCGCCTTGCGCGGCGCGCGCGCGAAGGCCCGGTCGAAGAGTGCCGGCGGCATCAGCCGCAGCACGCGGGCCACCCAGGCCATCGGCCGCGGCACCACCGCGAAGGCGCGACCGGCCGCGATCGCATCGACCGCTCGCGCCGCAAAGACGTCGGCATCGGTAAGGAAGGGCATCGGGTAGCGGTTGCGCGCGGTCATCGGGGTGCGGATGAAGCCGGGAGCGATGGTGACCACCCGCAGGCCGCTGCCGCGCAACTCGACGCGCAGGCTCTCGAGCCAGGCGATGGCGGCCGCCTTGGAGGCGCTGTAGCCGCCCGCGCCGGGCAGGCCGCGCACGCCGGCCACGCTGGCGATGCCCACGAGCCGTCCGCTGCCGGCCGCACGCATCGCCGGCACGAACGGCGCCAGGGTATCGACCAGCCCGAGCACGTTGGTGCGCACGATGCGCTCGACGGTCTGGGCGTCACCCGGCGCCCCCGCCTCGGTACCGGCGCTGATCCCGGCGTTGGCGATGACCACGTCGGGCGTGCCGGCCCGGGCGAGGAAGCTGGCGGCGGCACGCGCCAGCGCCTCGCGGTCGGTCACGTCGGCGGGTAGCGTGAGCACCGGCCCACCGAGGGCGGCGGCGACCCGCTCGAGCTCGCCGGGGCGGCGAGCGGACAGCCCGATCAGGGCCTGCGGATGGCGCCGCCGGTACTCGCGGGCCAGGGCCTCGCCTATGCCACTCGAGGCGCCGGTGATGAAGACACGAGCGACCACCGCTGCAAGCAGGCGCTTACTTGCGCGCCTTGCGCTCCTGGTCGAGCAGCCAGTCGACGACCTGCAGGGCCTGCGCGTTGCCCCGGGCCATCGAGGGCGCGGTGTACCAGCGGCCGTTGACGCCCAGCCCCGGCACGCCCTCCAGCCCCCAGGCCGCGGCCTGCTGGGTGGCCTTGCGTTGGCGGGTCTTGACGGAGAACGACTCGTAGGTGTCGAGGAAGGCCTTGCGGTCGACCCCGTGGCGAGCGACGAAGTCGGCCATGCGCTCGGGGCGGTCGAGGGTCAGCCGATCGATGTGGATGGCGGCGAAGATCTTGTCGTCGAGCTCGGCCGAACGGCCCATGGCCTCGATCGTGTAATAGAGCTGCTGGTGGGGCGCCCAGGCCGGACCCAGCGCGACGTGCACCTTGCGCAGCGCCACATCGGCGGGCAGCTTGCGGGACCAATCCTTCAGGGCGGATTCGAGCGAGAAGCAGTGCGGGCAGCCGTACCAGAAGAACTCGAGTACCTCGAGGCGGTTGCCGGTCTCGGTGGGCTGGGCCGGCTGCTGCGCCCGGTACTCGACCCCCTCGCGGGGCGGGGAGTTCTGGGCGCGCACGGCGGGCGCGGCCGCCAGCGCGAGCGCACCCGCGGCGAGGCTGCCAAGGAATCGGCGGGTGGCGGGGCAACGCGGCTGCCCTGCGGAAGGCGTGATGATGTGAGACATGATCGGGACGTCCTGGGGCGGGCTGGGGCGCCGTGAGCTGAGTCGGGACTCAGCGCTGGCGCATGACGGCCGACTCGATGCCGTTGTCGGCCAGGCGCGATTTCGCCTGGTTGACATCGTCGACCTTGGGGAACGGCCCCAATCGAACGCGGTAGACCGTCTGCCCGTTGACGTCTGCGCTCAATACCCGCGCTTCGTAGCCGAGCAGCGCCAGACGGGCGCGCATGCCTTCGGCATCTTCGAGGGTGCGAAACGAGCCCGCCTGCAGCAGGAAGGCCGAACGCTCGTCGCGCGGCGTCTCGGGGGTTTCGGCGGCGCGGGGCTCGTCGGCCTTGCCGCCCGCGGGCCGGGTCTCGGCCTGCCTGCCGTCGGCCGGCCCGGCCTTGGCAGCGCCATCGACGGGCTCGGCGGGCGCAGGCGCAGGGCGATCCTTGGAGAGCAGCGGCTTGTTGGGGTCGGGCAGCTCGGCCGGCGGCCTGGGGTCGGGCGGGCGCTCGGTCGCACGCATCACCTTGTTCACGAAGGGCAGCTGGCCCTGCGTGACGAACACCGCCACCGCGACCGCGATCCCCAGCCCTAGCAGCAGACCGACCAGCAGCCCCCCGAAGGTGCTGCCGCGCTGGCGGCCGGGACCCGAGCCTTCGATGAGGAGCATCACATCCTTTCGGGAGCAGACACGCCGACCAGGGCCAGCCCGTTGCGCAGCACCTGCCGGGTGGCCAGCAGCAACGCGAGGCGAGCCAGACGCAGGGCCGGGTCATCGACCAGGACCCTCTCGGCATTGTAGTAACTGTGCAGATCGCCGGCGAGATCCTTGAGGTAGAAGGCGAGTGCATGCGGCGAGAGCTCGTCGGCAGCCTGCGCGAGCAGCGCCGGAAAGCCCGCCACGCGCGCGGCCAGGGCAAACTCGCGGGCGCCCGACAGCGGACGCAGGAGGTCGGCAGGGTCGGGTGCGGCCGCCAGCGCGCCGAGCACCTCGGCCGCGCCCGGCCCGCCGCGTTCGGCCGACTGGGCGAGCACCGAGCAGATGCGCGCGTGCGCGTACTGCACGTAGTAGACCGGGTTCTCGTCGGTCTGGGCCAGCGCCAGGTCGACGTCGAAGACGAACTCGCTGTCGGCCTTGCGCGAGATCAGGAAGAAGCGCACCGCATCGCGGCCCCGGGCGAGGATCTCGTCGACGGCGCGCTGCGCGCCCGCCTGCGAGCCCGCGCCGCCGCTCCACTCGATGAGGTCGCGCAGCGTCACGTAGCCGCCGGCGCGCTTGGAGATCTTCACCTCTTCGCCGCCGCGCATCACGGTGACCATCTTGTGCAGAATGTAGTCGGGGTAGCCGGCGGGGATGCCCGCACCCAGCGCCTGCAGGCCGGCGCGCACCCGGGCGATGGTGCCGTGGTGGTCGGAGCCCTGGATGTTGATCGCCCGGGCGTAGCCGCGCTCCCACTTGGTGACGTGGTAGGCGACGTCGGGCACGAAGTAGGTGTAGCCGCCCTCGGACTTGCGCATCACGCGGTCCTTGTCGTCACCCCACTCGGTGGTACGCAGCCACAGCGCGCCGCCCTGCTCGTAGGTCTTGCCCGCCGTCTGCAGGCGGCGCACGGCGTCGTCGACCCGGCCGTCGGTGTAGAGCGAGGACTCGAGGTAGTAGGTGTCGAAGCGCACGCCGAAGGCGCGCAGGTCGCGGTCCTGCTCGTTGCGCAGGTAGGCGACCGCGAAGCGGCGGATCGCCTCGAGATCGTCGGGGTCGCCGGCGCCAGTGACCGGCTCGATGCGCTCGGCCGAGACCGTGGCGCGGGCGAGGTAGTCGCTGGCGATGTCGGCGATGTAGTCGCCGCGGTAGCCGTCGGTCGGGAAGCGTGCATCGTCGGGCCCGATGCCGCGGGCGCGCGCCTGCACCGACAGCGCGAGGTTGGCGATCTGTGCGCCCGCGTCGTTGTAGTAGAACTCGCGGCTGACGGCCCAGCCGCTGGCTTCGAGCAGCGCCGACAGCGCATCGCCGAGCGCCGCCTGCCGGCCGTGGCCGACGTGCAGCGGACCGGTGGGGTTGGCCGACACGAACTCGACTACCACCGGGCGCCCGGCACCGCCGGCGGTGCGTCCGAAAGCGGCGCCCTCGCGCAGCACGGCGCCGATCGCGGCCAGGCGCGCCTGCGCCGACAGCCGGATGTTGATGAACCCCGGGCCGGCGATCTCGAGCGCATCGATCAGGCCGGCGCCGTCCTCGGAGCCGTCGCGCTCGCGCACCCGCTGCGCGAGGTCCTCGGCGAGCTGCCGCGGATTGGCGCGCAGCGGCCGGGCCAGCTGCATGGCGAGATTGCAGGCAAGATCGCCGTGGGCGGCCTGCTTGGGCCGCTCGAGCGACACCGGCGGGATGGCGATGGACGCATCGCCCAGGGTTCCGGCGCGCGCGTGGATGATCGCGGCGGCCGCCTCGCGGAAGGCGTCGGCCAGCGCCTGGACCTGACCCGGCAGCATCAGAACAGCACCGAGCTGAGCTTGCGGCGCCAGGCCGCCACGAGCTGCGCCTGCTCGCTCGCCAGATCGAAGATCTGCAGCATGGTCTTGCGGCCGACATCCTCGCCGAAGGCGCGGTCGCGGCGCACGATCTCGAGCAGCTGCTCGAGCGCCGGCTCCCAGGCCTTGTGCGCGATGCAGTGCTGGGCGAGGTCGAGGCGAGCCTGCAGGTCGGCCGGGTTGGCGGCGATGCGGGCATCGAGATCGGGCGTGGACGGCAGCCGGTTTTCCTCGAGCAGTACCTTGACGCGGGCGGCCAGCGCCTGTGCGTGCGGCTCCTCGGCGGCGGCGGCCGACAGCGCCTCGAGCTGCGCCTGCGCGGCGCCAGCGTCGTCGGCCTCGAGCAGCAGCTGCGCGTAGGCCAGACGGGCCTCGTCGAAGGAAGGATCGAGGGCGATGGCCTTCTTCAGGTGGGCGATCGCGGTTTCGCGCTCGCCGGCCTGCATCGCCTGCACCGCGGCGTCGAGTTCGATGTCGGCCGGGTTGGGCATCAGCCGGTCGATGAACTCGCGCAGCTTGCCCTCGGGCAGCGCGCCCTGGAACTGATCGACCGGACGACCGCCGACGATCGCGAACACCGTGGGGATCGAGCGGATACGGAAGTGCCCGGCAAGCTGCTGCTGCTCGTCGGTGTTCACCTTGACGAGCTTGAAGCGGCCCTGGTAGTCCTGCTCGAGCTTCTCGAGCAGCGGCCCCAGCGCCTTGCACGGGCCGCACCAGGGGGCCCAGAAGTCGACGAGCACGGGAACCTGCATCGACGCGTCGATCACGTCGGCCTGGAAGGTTTCGAGTGTGGTGTCGGTCATGGCTCGGCTCCGGACGAAAGAGCGACGCGGCAAGGGCGAAGATGGGCCCGCTGCCTGCCGTCGCAAGACCGCCATGTTGCCACGACGCGCGTGGCGGCCGCGCGAACGCGGTACGCTAGCGGGTTAGCGAGCCCGGGGCGGGCGCCGCCAGAGCGGCGCGGCACCGGCGATCGCGCCGCCCGGGGGCCGCATGCAACTGCCGCACAACTCCTTCAAGAAGGCGCTGGCCGAAGGCCGCGCCCCGATTGGTCTGTGGGCCAGCCTGCCCTCGCCCTACGCGGTGGAGGTGATCGCGGGCGCGGGCTTCGACTGGCTCCTGATCGACACCGAGCACACGCCGAGCGACATCGAGACGGTGCTCGCCGAACTGCAGGCCGCCAGCGCCTACGGCTCGCACCCAGTGGTGCGCATCCCCTGGAACGACTTCGTTGCCGTCAAGCGCTACCTCGACATCGGCGCGCTGACGCTCATGATTCCCCAGATCGCCGACGCGAAGGAGGCGCGCGCCGCGGTCGAGGCGATGCGCTATCCGCCGCGCGGCATCCGCGGGGTCGGCGGCACCACGCGCGCCACCCGCTTCGGCCGGGTCGCCGACTATGCGCGCCGCGCCGAGCAGGAGCTGTGCCTGCTGGTGCAGGTCGAAACCCGTGAGGCGCTCGACCAGATCGAGGCGATCGCAGCGGTCGACGGGGTCGATGGCATCTTCATCGGGCCGGCCGACCTGCACGCTTCCTTCGGTTTCGTGGGCGAGCGCGCCAACCCCGAGGTGATGGCCCGCATCGACGACGGCATCCGGCGCATCCGTGCCGCCGGCAAGGCGCCGGGCATCCTCACCTCGTCGGAGCCCGACGCGAAGCACTGGCTCGCGCTGGGCGCGCAGTTCGTGGCGGTGGGCTCCGACGTCGGTCTGCTCGCCCGTGGCGCCGACGCACTGATCGGCCGCTTCCGGCCGTGATGCGCCCGGCGCGCCGCACGGTGCTGGCGGCGCTGGCCGCGGCGCTGGCCGCGCCAGGGCGTGCCGCCGAACCCGATCAGGGCCCGGGTGCGCCGCAGTTCGGCGCCGAGGTGCCCTACGTGCAGACCCCGCTGCCGGTGGTCGATGCCATGCTGGGCATCGCCGGCACCCGGGCCGGCGATCGGCTCATCGATCTGGGCAGCGGCGACGGTCGGCTGGTCATCGAGGCGGCGCGCCGCTATGGCGTGCCGGGCCTGGGCGTCGAGCTCGACCCCAACCTGGTCGAACTTTCGCGCGAACACGCCCGCCAGGCCGGCGTCGAGGCGCTGGCGCGCTTTGCCGTCGGCGATCTCTTCGACACCGACCTCGCCGACGCCACCCTGATCACGCTGTACCTGCTGCCCGAGGTGAACCTCGCCCTGCGACCGCGGCTGCTGCGGCTCGCGCCGGGCACCCGTGTGGTCTCGCACGACTGGGACATGGGCGACTGGCAACCCGACCGCAGCCTGATCGTGGCCGCGCCCAACAAGCCGGTGGGCCTGCGCCGCGAGAGCGCGGTCCATCTGTGGGTGGTGCCGGCCTCCATCCAGGGCGACTGGCGGGGACGGCTGGCGGGCGAACCCGACGCGCTGCTCACCGTGCGCATCGCCCAGCGCTACCAGGAGCTGCAGGTGACCTGGCGGCTCGACGGCTCGCCGCCCGACGCGATGCCGCGCACGGGCGCCGCGCAGGCGCGCATGCTCGGCGACGGCGCGATCGTCGCGATGCCCGGGGCGCGGGGCCCGGTGCGGATGGCGCTGCGGCTGCGCGCCGGCCGGATCGAAGCCGAGCTGGCCAGCCCCGGGGGCGGGCGCCATCTCGCGGTACTGCAGGCGGTCTAGACCCACGAGGGCTGCCGTGCCGGCCAGGATGCGGCCTGCGAGCTTGCATGAGCTGGCCGAACTGCCGAAACTTGCGCCTTTCGCCATCCCCCAAGAGGGCGGCCCGCCCGCCCCGACCCCCAGGAGAGAACCCCCATGAAGCGATCCCTGCTCGCGCTTGCCTTCGCCGCCGTCGCGGCCACCGCCTCAGCTCAGGAGACCAAGGTCGCCATCGGCATGTCAGGCTGGACCGGCTTCGCGCCGCTCACGCTGGCCAAGGAAGCGGGCATCTTCAAGAAGCACGGGCTCGACGTGGCCATCCGCAAGATCCCGCAGAAGGACCGGCACCTCGCCATCGCCTCGGGCGACATCCAGTGCGCGGCCACCACGGTGGAAACCTGGATCGTCTGGAACGCCAACGGCGTGGCCACCACCCAGATCTTCCAGCTCGACAAGAGCTTCGGCGCCGACGGCATGGTGGTGAAGCCCGGCATCAACAGCATCAAGGACCTGAAGGGCAAGACCGTGGCCGCGAGCGCCCCGGGTACCGCGCCCTACTTCACGCTGGCCTGGATGCTGCGCGAGAACGGCCTGTCGGTGAAGGATGTGAAGGTGGTCAATCTCGAGCCGCAGGCCGCGGCCAACGCCATGATCGCGGGCACCTCCGGCATCGACGCGGCCATGACCTACGAGCCCTTCCTGAGCGCGGTGCGCGCCAAGCCCGAGGCCGGCCGCATCCTGGCCACCACCCTCGACTACCCGATGATCATGGACACCTTCGGCTGCACGCCGAAGTTCCTGGCCGACAACCCGAAGGCGGCCAGGGCCCTGGCCGACGCCTACTTCGATGCGCTGGTCATGATCCGCACCGACCCGAAGAAGAGCTTCGAGATCATGGGCGCCGACGTGAAGCAGAGCGGCGAGCAGTTCGAGAAGAGCCAGTCGTTCCTGCGCTGGCAGGACCGCGAGGCCAACCTCAAGTTCTTCGCCGGCGAGCATGCCGCCTTCAGCCGTCAGGCCGCCGAGATCCTGCTGGAGGCCGGCATCATCAGGTCGCTGCCCGATCTCTCCCGTCTGGCCGACACCCGCTTCATCCGGTGATCGGCGGGTGAAGCCGCTCACCCCCGTCTCGCCGGGCGCGCGCATCGCGCTCGGCGTGGCCTTCTTCGTGCTGTTCGTGGCCGCCTGGGCGGTGGCCACGCTGGGCGGCTACGTCGAGAAGACCTTCCTCGCCGACCCCGTCACGATGGTGCGCAGCGGCTGGACCCTGCTCACCGAGATGGGCTTTGCCGAGGACATCGGCATGACGGTGTGGCGGGTGGTGGGCGGATTCGTCATCGCGGCGGCCATCGCGCTGCCGCTGGGCGTGGCGATGGGCGCCTACAAGCCCGTCGAGGCCTTCTTCGAGCCCTTCGTGAGCTTCGCGCGCTACCTGCCGGCCAGCGCCTTCATTCCGCTGCTCATCCTGTGGGCCGGCATCGGCGAGGCGCAGAAGCTCGCGGTGATCTTCATCGGCAGCTTCTTCCAGCTGGTGCTCATGATCGCCGTGATCGTGGGCAACACCCGGCGCGACCTGGTCGAGGCCGCCTACACGCTGGGCGTGGGCGACGGCGGACTGATCGGGCGCGTGCTGCTGCCCGGCGCCGCCCCCGAGATCGCCGAGACGCTGCGCATGGTGCTGGGCTGGGCCTGGACCTACGTGATCGTGGCCGAACTGATCGGTGCCTCCAGCGGCATCGGCCACATGATCACCGACAGCCAGGCGCTGCTGGCCACCGACCAGATCATCTTCGGCATCATCGTCATCGGCCTGATCGGGCTGGCGAGCGACCTCCTGTTCAAGGCCGTCAACCGGCGGCTCTTCCCGTGGGCGGCGCTGGGCCGATGAGCGCCATCCTCCAGATCCGCGGCGTCGAGCGCCGCTTCGCGGGCGCCGGCGGCGGCACGCTGGCGCTGCAGGCCACGAGCCTGTCCGTGG
>JBILUW010000395.1:0-2643 GCA_044370795.1 Burkholderiaceae bacterium | reverse complement strand
AGAACAGCAGCATGGCCGCGTAGGTGAGCGCCTGCGTGACGATCGACAGGTACACGCCCTTGATCCGCGAGCGGAACGCGAACCAGCCGAAGACCAGCGCGAGCAGACCCGGCACCAGCACCACCATCAGGATCGCCCACCACCATTGGTCGGAGCCCTGCCAGAACCAGGGCAGCGTCTTCCAGTCGAGGAACACCATGAAGTCGGGCAGGTCGGCGCCGTAGCTTCCTTCGCGGCCGATCTGCCGCATCAGGTACATGCCGAACGCATAGCCGCCTAGCGCGAAGAACAGACCGTGCCCCAGCGACAGGATGCCGGCATAACCCCACACCAGATCGAGCGCGACCGCGACCGTTGCGTAGCACAGGATCTTGCCCACGAGGGTTACGGCGTAGGTGCTCGGCCGCAGGGCCGAGCCCTCGGGCAGCACGGCGTGCAGGATGGGCGCAAGCACGCCGACCACCGCGAAGACCGCCAGTGCGGCGAGCCACTCGGGTCGGCTCAGGACGGGACGCGACCAGGGATGCATCAGTCCACCTGCCTTCCCTTGAGGGCGAACAGGCCCTGGGGCCGGCGCTGGATGAAGACGATGATGAACACGAGCACCAGGATCTTGGCGATCACCGCGCCAGCCCATCCCTCGAGGAACTTGCTGACGATGCCCAGACCGAACGCGGCGATGACGGTGCCCGCCAACTGGCCGACGCCGCCGAGCACCACCACCATGAAGCTGTCGACGATGTAGGCCTGCCCCATGTCGGGGCCCACGTTGCTGAACTGCGAAAGCGCTACGCCGCCCAGGCCTGCGATGCCCGAGCCGAGCCCGAAGGCCAGCGCATCGGTGCGGCCCGTGGGCACACCCAGGCACGAGGCCATGCGCCGGTTCTGCGTCACGGCCCGCACGTTGAGCCCCAGCCGCGTGCGCGTGAGCAGCAGCGCCACCATCGCCAGCACGCCCATGGCGAACGCGACGATCACGATGCGATTCCAGGGCAGCACCAGCGTCGAGCTCAGCTCCAGCCCGCCCGACATCCACGACGGATTGGCCAGCTCGACGTTCTGCGCGCCGAACAGCGTGCGCGCGCCCTGCGCGAGCAGCAGCGACACGCCGAAGGTGGCCAGCAGCGTCTCGAGCGGGCGGCCGTAGAGGAAACGGATCACCGTGCGCTCGATCACCAGCCCGACCGCGGCCGCCGCGAGGAACGCAACCGGCACCGCGGCCACGACATACCAGTCGACCCAGCCGGGCAGCCAGGCGCGAAACGCCGCCTGCGTCAGCCAGGTGGCGTAGGCGCCAACCATCAACAGTTCGCCGTGCGCCATGTTGATCACGCCCATCACGCCGTAGGTGATCGCCAGCCCGAGCGCGGCCAGCAGCAGCACGCTGCCCAGCGAGATGCCGGTGAGCACCACGCCGACCCATTCGGAACGGGCCATGCGCGCGGCGATCGCGGCCAGCGCGTCGTCGATCGCCTTCTTCGCGGCCGGATCGGACTCCTCGGCGCGGCGCTCGGAGAGCAGGCTCCTGATCTGCGGGTCGTCGCTTGCGCCCAGCGCGCGGATCGCCTGCACGCGCCGCTGCGGATCGTCGTCGGCAAGATCGATGCGCGCCAGTGCCAGCAGCAGCCACGGCCTGAGCTTGGCATCGGCGGCCTGCTCGAGGGCACGCGCGATCGACTCGCGCTGGCTCGGCAGGGCCGAATCGGCCAGCACCTTGGCCGACTGCAGGCGCACCGCCGCATCGGGGTCGGCCAGGCGCAGCCCGGCAAGAAAAGTCTCGATTTCGCCGCGCAGACGGTTGTTGACGACGATGGCCTCGCCGCGCGGCCTGGCGACCGCCACGCCGTCGTCCACGCGCAGCGCCCGCTCGCCCTCGACGAGCACGGCCACGCCGCTGTCGTAGTGCAGGCGCTCGTCGCCGAGCGCCTCGATCACCCGGGCGGCAAGCGGATCGGCGCTGGTGGCGATGCGCGCAAGCGCCTGGCTGCGCGCCTCGGGATCATCGCCCGCCAGCGGCTCGACCAGCGCCGACGGCAGCGCCAGCGCGAGCGGCGCGAACAAGGCGAGCAGTAACGCGAGCCGCCACGAGGCGGCCCGGGTCGCGAGCGACGCGCGCGCGGACCGAACGCGGCAAGCGCCGGTCCGGGCACGGAATGCATCCATCGTCGAATCCGGAAAAAAGAGGGGCCGGACCGCGGCCCGGCCCCGAATCCCACGACCGAGGATCCGGTGCCCAGGCGCGCGGGCGTCAGGCGTTCTGCTTGCCCTCGTTGCCCGGGATGAACGGGCTCCACGGTTGCGCCCGCACCGGACCCTTGGTGCGCCAGACGACGTTGAACTGCCCGTCGGCGCGCACCTCGCCGATCATCACCGGCTTGTGCAGGTGGTGATTGGTCTTGTCCATGGTGAGCTCGAAGCCACAGGGCGCCTTGAACTTCTGCCCGCTCATCGCATCGATGACCTTGTCGACGTCGGTCGTCTTGGCCTTCTCGACTGCCTGTTTCCACATGTGGATGCCGACGTAGGTGGCCTCCATCGGGTCGTTGGTGACCACCTTGTCGGCGTTGGGCAGGTTCTTGGCCTTCGCGTAGTCACGGAAGCGCTTGATGAAGGCGTCGTTCTCGGCGTTCTTGACCGACATGA
>JBILUW010000394.1:0-2653 GCA_044370795.1 Burkholderiaceae bacterium | reverse complement strand
TGCAGCGCCACCTGGCTCGACGGCCACCGCATCACCGCCACCTTCGTCATCGGCGGCATCGATGCGCCGCGCAAAGGGGCACGCGTGGCGCAGGCCATCCTCGCCCGTGTGCGCCGCCTGCTCGGCGAGGCCGGACTGCCCGAGATGCGTGAGAGCGATGTGGAGGTGCTCGGCGCCGAGGCGACCTACGGCGCGAACGCCCGACCCGCCACCACCCGTGAAGTGGTGGTGAAGATCGCCTGCGTGCACGACGACAAGCGCGCGCTGCGCTTGTTCGCGCGCGAGATCGCGCAGGCCGCGACCGGCATGGCCCCCGGCCTGACGGGCTTCGTCGGCGGCCGGCCGAAGGACAGCCCGCGGGTGCGGCTGCATTCATGCCTCGTGCCGAAATATTTGATCACTCCTCGCGTGGACCTCGACGGCGACACGCAGCCGGTACCGGTACCGGTCACGGGCGGGTTCGATCCGGCGACGCTGTGCCCGCAGCCCGCCGGTCCAACGGCGGAGGGCGAGGTCACCGTGCCGCTGCTGTGGCTCGCCGTCGCGCGTTCCGGCGACAAGGGTGACCACGCCAACATCGGTGTCATCGCTCGTGACCGCGACCATCTGCCGTGGTTGCGCGCCGCGCTCACCGAGCAGGCGGTCGCCGCGTACATGGCGCATGTGCTCGACCCTGTGCGCGGCAAGGTGACGCGCTGGGAGCTACCGGGGATCGGCGGGTTCAACTTCCTGCTCGAGCATGCGCTCGGCGGGGGCGGCGTCGCGAGCCTGCGCATCGACCCGCAGGGCAAGGCCTTCGCCCAGCAGCTGCTCGACTTCCCGGTGCCGGTGCCCGCCGCGCTCGCCGCAGCGCTCAATCCGCCTTGAAGTCGACCAGCGTCACCCCTTGCGGCCGCCGCGCCGCAGGACGACGCTCAGGCCGCCGCGCAGGCCGCCGAGTTCTTCCGTGGGCTCGCCGCAGCCGCCGGCAACCGCGTGCTGTCGATGAGCCACGAGCCGCTGCTGCAGCTGATGGCGTCCTCGCTGAACACGCTGGTGGCGGTGGTGCCGCAGGCGCGTTCGCGCATCGCGGCCGCGCAGCGGCGCATCCTTGAGGCCGTCGAGCGCGGTGACGCCGCCGCGGCGCGCGAGTGGTGCGGCAAGCACGTGCGCGATTACCGCCGCGGCTTCGAGGTCGCGGGCATCGACCTCGCGCTGCCGATCAGCTCCGGATCCGCGCGCCCTTCGGGTCGAAGACGGGCGCCGACAGCAGCCGTGCCGCGCGCGTCTCGCCGATCACATCGACCGTGAGCGCTGCATCGCTGGCGCCGCCGCTACCGATCGCGGTGAGATCGCGCACCACATCACGGTCGACATAGGCGAGGGCGAGGCTCTTGCCCACCCAGTGGCCGTAGGCGCCCGAGGTGGTGTAGCCGACCAGCCGGCCGTCGAGCTTCACGGGTTCGAAGCCCGAGGCGTCGGCATCCACCGCGTCGATGTCGAGCGTGACCAGCATGCGCGGCGAGGGCGCATCGCGTTCGCGCAGCGCGCCGTCGCGCCCGATGAAGCCGGGTTTGTCGAACGCGACATGGCGGTCGAGGCCGCACATGCCAGGGGTCGTCGACTGGGTGAACTCGGTCGACCAGATGCCGTAGCTCTTCTCGAGCCGCAGGGAATCGAGCGCCCGGTTGCCGACATGCCGCAGGCCGCGCTCGCGGCCGCCGGCCATCAGTGCCTGCAGCAGTGCGCGCTGGCCGGCCGCCGGGACATAGAGTTCATAGCCGACCTCACCGGTGAGCGACAGGCGGGCGACGACGGTGCGTGCACCGGCGATCGCCATCTCGGCGCAGGACATGAACGGGAACGCAGCGTTCGAGAGGTCGCGGGCGACGAGCGGTTGCACGATGTCGCGCGCGAGCGGACCTGAGAGCGCGAAGCCGGTCCAGGTGTCAGAGAGATTGGTGAGGGTGACGCCGCTCGGCGGCAAGAGGTCACGGAACCAGCGGCCGTGCCATTCCTGCAGGTAGTACGAGCCGATGAGCCAGAAGCGATCGGCGGCGAGGCGGCTCACGGTGAGATCGCCCATGAGCTTGCCGCTGTGGCCGAGCATGGGCGCGAGCCGCACGCGGCCGACGGCGGGCAGTTTGCAGGCGAGCAGTCGGTCGAGCCAGGCTTCGGCGCCGGGGCCGCTGACCTCGTAGCGCGCATATACGGAAGCGTCGAACATGCCCGCCGCCTCGCGCACCGCGCGCACCTCGTCGGCGACGAACCCGTGCGCGTTGGAGCGGCGCATGGTGAGGGTCTCGACGAAGCCGCGATCCGCGCCGGCGACGAAATACTGCGGCGTCTCCATGCCCCAGTTGACGCCGAAGCGCGCGCCGTCGGCGGCGAGCAGATCGTGCACCGGTGAGGTCTTGAGCGGCCGGCCCGCGGGCAGCTCTTCGTTGGGATACGAGATGACGAAGCGCCGCGCGTAGAACTGCCGCGTGGTGTCGCGCAGGTAGTCCTCGCCGGAGGCGAACGCGCCGTAGCGTGCGACGTCCATGCCGAACACGTCGTGGCCGGGATCGCCTTCGGTCATCCACTGCGCGAGGGTGAGGCCGATGGCGCCGCCCTGCGAAAACCCGCCCATGCAGCCGCAGGCCACCCAAAGATTGCGCTTGCCGGGCACCGG
>JBILUW010000393.1:0-2663 GCA_044370795.1 Burkholderiaceae bacterium | reverse complement strand
GACGGCGCGCTGCCGGGCCGCGCGACGGGCCCGCGGGCTGCGCCCCCGCGGGCGCTGAGCGCGGCCGCGAGCCACATCGTCGGCGACATCCTCGCCGACCGCGACGCGCGCGCGGCCACCTTCGGCTGGGGCAGCCCGCTGGTCACGCGCGGCTGGGCGGCGGTGAAGACCGGCACCAGCAAGGACATGCGCGACGCCTGGTGCATCGGCTACACCGACCGCTACACGGTCGGCGTGTGGGTGGGCAACGCCGCCGGCGAACCGATGCGACAGGTCTCGGGCACCCGCGGCGCGGCGCCGGTGTGGGCCGAGCTCATGGCGCATCTGCATCGCCACCGGCCGGCCCTGCCCCCGCCCGCGCCGGCGGGGGTGATCCGCGCGCGGGTGAGCTTCGAGCCGGCGCTCGAGCCGGCGCGCGAGGAGCTGTTCGTGCGCGGCACGGAGCTCAAGACCGTGTCGCTCGCGCCGGCGCTTGGCCGCTCGGGGATCGCCTACCCGCCCGACGGCACCCGCATCGCCCTGGACCCCGACATCCCGCCGGCCAGCCAGCGCGTGCTGCTGCGGGCGCGCCCGGGGCCCGATGCGGCGCAGGCGCGCTGGTCGATCGACGGGCGCGAAGCCGGCCGCGGCGAGCGGCTGGCCTGGTTCCCCACGCCCGGGGCGCACCACATCGCGCTGCGACGCGCCGACGGCGCGCTGATCGACGAGGTGCGGGTGGAGGTTCGAGGCGCGAGCGCGAAGCGGGTCAGCGCGCCCGCGGTACCAGCTCGGTGAGGGATCGGGCGGGACTCCTCGAGAGCGTTGCAGGCCAGCATCGATCTGAAAAACAGCTATTCCGGCTTTATCTGTAATTAAGATATAAACCGTTTATCCGTATTGCAGATCTTCCATGGCCACTCCGGCTGTCCGCCCCCTGCTCACCGCGACCCAGCTCGGTCTGCTGCTGCGCGCCGCGCGCAAGCGACGCGGCCTTACCCAGGCCGAGGTTGGCGCGCGGCTCGGGCTGAGCCAGAACCGGGTCTCGCACCTCGAGGGGCATGCGGACGAGCTGAGTGTCAGGCAGCTGCTGACCTGGTGCGCCGTGGTCGGTCTCGAACTCGGCATCGGAGAGCGCCCGATCCCCGCATCCGAATCCACGACAGCGGTTTCCACACCGCCCCCTGCATCAGCCGGCCCGGCCACCCCGCCGGCGTGGTGAGATGGCGCGGCGCTCCAGAACCCAGACGCTGGCCCTGTGGGCCAACGGAACCCGCGTCGGACGCTGGACCATCATGGCCCGCGGGGACATGGAACTGCAGTACGACCGCGCCTGGTGCGCCTCGGAGGTCGGGCGACCCCTGTCGCTTTCGCTGCCCTTTGGCCTGGGCGACGAGCCGCTCGAGGGCCCGGCGGTCACGCACTACTTCGACAACCTGCTGCCCGACAGCCTCGCCATTCGCAAGCGGGTGGCCGAACGCTTCCGCACCGGCTCGGTCGAGGCTTTCGATCTGCTGAGCGCCATCGGCCGCGACTGCGTGGGCGCGCTGCAGTTCCTGCCGGAAAACGCCGAGCCCCAGGGGCACGCCCCGATCGAGGCCGTCGACGTCGACGATGCGGCCATCGAGCGCCACCTGCTCGAGGTCGTGACGCCAGGCCGATTCGGCGCAGGGCGCGCCCCGGATGACGACTTCCGCATCTCGCTGGCCGGCGCTCAGGAGAAGGACGCATTCCTGTGGTGGAACGGCCGCTGGAAGAAGCCGCGGGGCGCGACACCGACCACGCACATCTTCAAGCTGCCGCTGGGGCTCGTGGGCGGACGTCAGGCCGACTTC
Organism: Burkholderiaceae bacterium; assembly: GCA_044370795.1. Classification (GTDB taxonomy): domain Bacteria; phylum Pseudomonadota; class Gammaproteobacteria; order Burkholderiales; family Burkholderiaceae_E; genus Quisquiliibacterium. The sequence continues at coordinate 852 of JBILUW010000393.1, read as the reverse complement.
AGCACGTCGGTCGACAACGAATGGCTGTGCCTGAAACTGCTCGGCGCCTATGGGCTGCCGGTGCCGAAGGCGGAGATTGCGTCGTTCGGGAAGCAGAGGGTGCTGGTGGTCGAGCGCTTCGACCGGGTGGTGTCGAGCGACGGCAAGCGGCTGCTGCGCCTGGTTCAGGAGGATTTCTGCCAGGCCACGGGCACCTCGCCACTCGTGAAGTACGAAGCCGAGGGCGGCCCGGGACTGGAGGTTCTGTTCACCCTGCTTCAGCAGTCGGTCGAGGCGGAGCGCGACCTGCGCACGCTGATGGCCTCCCAGGTGCTGTTCTGGATGCTGCGCGCTCCCGACGGGCACGCCAAGAACTTCAGCATCCACCTGCTGCCCGGCGGGCGCTACCGGATGACGCCGCTCTACGACGTCATGTCGGCGTATCCGGCCATGGGCAACGGCCCCAACCAGTGGTCACCGCGGGAAATCAGGCTCGCCATGGCCCTGGTCGGCAAGAACCGCCATTACGAGGCCGAGCGCATCCAGCGGCGGCACTTCAACAGCACGGCCAGGCGCTTCGGTTACGGGGAAACGGCCGAGCCCCTGCTCGAGGATCTCATCGCGCGCACCCCGACGGTCATCGACCACGTTCAGCGCGAACTGCCGCCCGGGTTCTCGGAAGCGGTGGCCGACGCGATGCTCGGCGGCCTGCGGCGCGCGGCCCGCGCGCTCGAAGGGATGCCTGCCGGTTGACGCACCAGTGCAAGCTGGCGCGGGGTGCGGCCTTCCTGCTCCCTGCGGAACCCGTTCGCTTCCACCGAATCGGCCGGGCCGAAGTCGTAGTGCCTGGCCTGATGGACGATCACGATCGCC
>JBILUW010000392.1:0-2695 GCA_044370795.1 Burkholderiaceae bacterium | reverse complement strand
GGTCACCACCGCGAAGCGGGTGGCCGCCATCCCCGAGGTGCCGGCGATCGCCGAGAGCGGCCTTCCCGGAACGCGCGGCTTCGACAGTTCGATCTGGTTCGGCCTGTTCGCGCCGAAAGGCACCGATCCGAAGATCGTCGCGCGGATCAACGCCGCACTGCGCCAGGTGCTCGACAACCCCGAGATCCGGGCGCGCCTGGAGAGCGCCGGCAACAGCGTGCGCATCGAGACCCCGGAGCAGTTCCGGGCCACGGTCAAGGCCAACCGCGCGCGATGGGCCGAGGTGGTCAAGGCCGCCAACATCGGCATCGACTGATCGTGAGCGCCCCCCTTGCCCCCGACTTCATCGACGCGGCGCTGCCCGGCGAGGCCCTGCACGCGCTGCGCCGGCAGCGCGCCAAGGTGGTCGATGCCAGCCAGGCTGCCCACGACGCCGTGTTCGACCCCGCGCTGCCCGGGCTGACCCTGGCCGAGCGCCTCGAGGCGGCGCTGGTGGTTGCGCGCGCAACCGGTTGCGAGGCGCTGGCCGCGCGCTATCGCGAGGTGCTCGCGGCCTGTCCGGCCCCGCTCGAGGGGGCCAGGCGCGACGCCCTGCTCGGATACGCGCGCACGCTGGCCAAGCGGCCCCGGGACGCCGGGCGCGAACGGCTGCTCGCGCTGCCGGCCGCGGGCCTGGACGTCGATGCGGTGATCACGCTGGCGCAGCTGATCGGTCTGGTGGCCTATCAGGCGCGGGTGGTGGCGGGGCTGTCCGCCATGACCGACGTGCCGGCGCCGAGCGCGCCGGCCGAGGCCGCGCCGGCCGCGCCCTTCGTGCATCCGGCCAACCTGCCCGCGCCCGGCCAGCCGGTGCGCATCAACGGCTACACCAGCGAACCGCTCGACTGGAAGGCCTGGCTGCCGGTGCTCGAGCTCGCGCAGGCCACCGACTACCAGCGGGCGGTGCTGAAGGCGAGCCACCCCACGGCGAGCTCATCCGACTACTACCTCACGCTCGCGCGCCAGCCGCGCATCCTCGAGCAGCGCTCGGCCGCCTTCAACGCCATCATGTATGCGCCGGGCGGTCTGAGCCGCGCCGAGCGCGAGCTCGCCAGTACGGTCACGTCGCGGGTGAATGGCTGCGTCTACTGCGCCGCGGTGCATGCGCTGCGCTACGAACAGCTCACCGGCGCCAACGCGGCCATCGCGCAGGTCTTCGACGACCCCGAGACCGCCGGCACCACGGCGCGCGAGCGGGCGATCGTGCAGGCCGCCATCGTGCTCACCCGCGAGCCGTCACGCTTCGGTCAGGCGCAGCTCGGCGCGCTGGCGGCGGCCGGACTGGGCAGCGCCGAGACGCTCGACCTGGTGCACGCCATTGCGATCTTCGCCTGGGCCAACCGCCTGATGCTCAACCTTGGCGAGCCGGTTTTCCCGGCGCTCTGAAGAGACCGCTGAGCCGACCGCTGAGCCGACTCGGCAAGCAGCGACGGAACTTCTCCGTCGAAAAATGACCCTTCAGTTCCCTTGGTGTTCTTAAGAGTCTAAAGTGTGACTGCCAAGTCATTTGGCGCCCACTCGATTGATACACCCAGGAGTCACCATGCTGAAGACCCTCCGAAACCTGGCGGCGCTTGCCGTCACCGCCGTCACGCTGACCGCCTGCGGCGGCGGCCATCACGAGACGCGCAGCGTCGTCAGCGTGCTCGCTGCCGACCCGAGCACCCAGGTGCTGGCCACCGCCATTCGCGAGGCCGGCCTGGACAGCGCGCTCGCCGGGCCCGGACCGTTCACCATCCTCGCCCCCACCGATGCGGCGTTCACCGCCCTGCTGGCCGAACTCGGCATCACCCAGGCGCAGCTGCTGGCCAACAAGCCGCTGCTCACCCAGGTCCTGCAATACCATGTGCTCAATGGCCGGGTGGCGCGCGCTGCCGTGCCGCTGGGCAAGCCCATCACGCCCCTGGCTGGCGGGATCTTCAAGGTGGAATCGGTGTCCGGCGAGCTGCGCGTGACCGATGGGCGCAACCGCGTCAGCCGCATCACGACCACCGACATCGACGGTGGCAACGGTGTGATCCACAAGCTCGACCGGGTCCTGCTGCCGGCCGACAAGACCATCGTCCAGACGGCTCAGTCACTGCCCGACTTCAGCATCCTCGTCGAGGCCGTGGTGGCCGCCGATCTGGTCTCGACGCTGTCGGGTCCGGGGCCGTTCACGGTCTTCGCGCCGACCAACGCCGCCTTCGCCAGCGCGCTGGCTGAACTGGGCCTGACCAAGGACCAGCTCTTCGCCAACCGTCCGCTGCTCACCAAAGTGCTCACGTATCACGTGCTGGCGTCGCGGGTGCTGAAGGCCGACGTGCCGGTCGGTGTGCCGATCACGACGGTCCAGGGCGAGACCTTCTCCGTCGACAGCGCGCTGCGCATCACCGATCGCAACGGCCGGCTGGCGGCCATCACCGCGACCGACGTGCTGACCAGCAACGGCGTGATCCACGTGATCGACAAGGTCATCCTGCCCAAGCTCTGAGCGTCCTTGCCGGGCCCGGCGCCGCCGGGCCGGCGCGGGTCTGCAGGCACGAGTGGCTCAGGCGAACGCCAGGCCGCTCTGCTGCAGGCCCGTCAGGTTGATCGCGGTCCCGGTCCGATTGATCGCGAGTCCGACGACGATGCCGATGAACTGGGCCGGTGTGCAACTCGCCGCCCGTCCGGC
>JBILUW010000390.1:0-2744 GCA_044370795.1 Burkholderiaceae bacterium | reverse complement strand
GCCGTCGCCGGCGCTGCTCGAACTGCGACAAGCGCTTCACCACCTACGAGCGCATCGAGCTCTCGATGCCCGCGGTGGTCAAGAAGAACGGGTCGCGCGCCGAGTTCGACCGGCGCAAGCTGCGAGCCTCGCTGCAGCTGGCGCTGCGCAAGCGCCCGGTCGCCCTCGAGCAGGTGGATGCGGCGATCCATCGCATCGAGGACAAGCTGCTGGGCCTGGGGCTGCGCGAGATCCAGAGCGAGCGCATCGGCGAGCTCGTGATGCGCGAGCTGCGCCGGCTCGACAAGGTGGCGTACATCCGCTTCGCATCGGTGTACCGCAGTTTCGAGGACGTCGACGAGTTCGCTGACGCCGTTCAGGAACTGAAGCCGCGGCGCGGCCGCTGAGGGCGCTGGTCGGAGCGCGCCGGCGGGAGCGCGCGCCAGCCCCGGGTCAGCGCGCGCCGCGAGCGCTGCGCAGGGCCGGGGTCAGCGGCCCGCGGCCACCGCCGCCTGGCGGATCTGGTCCATCGTGAGGTTGGGCGTGATGGCCTGCGGATCGACCCGCAGATGCAGCAGCGCCGGGCGCCGCTCATCGCGCGCTACCGCCAGCGCGCGGGCCAGCGCCGGACCGAAGGCGGCGGTCTCGGTGACCCGCTCGCCGTGGCCGCCGAAGGCCGTCGCGTACTGCACGAAGTCGGGGTTGGCCAGGCTGCTGCCCAGCACCCTGCCCGGGAACTCGCGCTCCTGGTGCATCCGGATCGTGCCGTACATGCCGTTGTCGAAGACGATGACCACCAGACCCACGCCGTACTGGGCTGCCGTGGCCAGCTCCTGGCCGGTCATGAGGAAGTCGCCGTCGCCGGCGAAGCAGATCACGCAGCGCTCGGGCTGGGCGATGGCTGCGGCCACCGCGGCCGGCACGCCCATGCCCATGGCGCCGGAGGTGGGCGCGAGCTGCGAGCGGGTCTGGGCGCCGCCGGGCTCGTCGGCCGAGGCGATACGGCCGTCGGGCAGCGCGCGCGCCGACACCGGCGCGTAGCGCCAGAACCGGTGGGCCCATGTGGCGAAGTTGCCGGCTCCGTTGGTGATGATCGCATCGGCCGGCGCGAGCTCGCGCAGGGTCTGGACGCACTGCCACAGATCGAGAGCCGGGGCGAGCGCGACGATGGCCGGTGGCCGTTGCTGCCACGCCTCGTAGTCGGCGCGCGCCTGCGCGACGCGGTCGGCCCACGCCGACGCATCGACGTCGAAGCCGGCCAGCGCCTCGGCGATCTCGGGCATGCCGGCGTTGATCATCATTTCGGTCTGGTAGACCCGGCCCAGCTCCTCGGCCCCGGCGTGGACATGGACGATGGGCTGGCGCGGCACCGGCACGTCGAACAGCGTGTAGCCGGAGGTGGTCATCTCGCCCAGGCGCGGCCCGAGCACCAGCACCAGGTCGGATTCGCGGATGCGGGCGGCCAGTTTCGGATTGATGCCGATGCCGACGTCGCCGACGTAGTTGGGATGCCGGTTGTCGAAGACATCCTGGTTGCGGAACGCGCAGCCCACCGGCAGCCGGTTGCGCTCGGCAAAGGCCTGCAGCTGCGCGACCGCCCGCGGCGTCCAGCCGCTGCCACCAGCGACCACGAACGGGCGCTGCGCCGCGGCCAGGCGCGCGCGCAATTGCGCGAGCTGGGCGGGCGAGGCGCTGGCGCGCACCGGCTGGAATCGCGCGGTGTCGGCGACCGCCGCGCTCTGCGTGAGCATGTCCTCGGGCAGCGCCAGCACCACCGGGCCGGGCCGGCCGCTGGTGGCGGTCTGGAAGGCGTGCAGCATGTACTCGGGAATTCGATCGGCGCGATCGATCTGCGCGACCCACTTGGCCATCTGACCGAACATGCGGCGGTAGTCGATCTCCTGGAAGGCCTCGCGCTCGATGCAGTCGTTGCCGACCTGCCCGATCAGCATGATCAGCGGCGTGGAATCCTGGAACGCGGTGTGCACGCCGATCGAGCCGTTGGTGGCGCCCGGCCCGCGCGTGACCATCAGCACCCCGGGCCGGCCGGTGAGCTTGCCGTAGGCATCGGCCATGAACGAGGCACCGCCCTCGTGGCGGCAGATGACGAAGCGGATGCGTTCGCGATGCCGGTACAGGCCGTCGAGAACCCCGAGATAGCTCTCGCCGGGCACGCCATAGATGGTGTCGACGCCGTGGATGGCGAGCGCATCGGCGAGGATCTGGCCGCCACTGCGGGCGGCCGGGGCGGGGCGGGCGGAGTCGGTCATCGCGGCGTGCTCCTTGCGGGTCGGGCCGCAGTGTAGCCGAGGGCCCCCGGCGGCGCCGGTACAATCGTGCCGGCATGTTCACCGAGGCCGACCATCAGCACATGAGCCGCGCGCTGCAGCTGGCGCAGCTCGGGCTATACACCACCGCGCCCAATCCGCGCGTCGGCGCGGTCATCGTGCGCGACGGGCGGGTCGTCGGCGAGGGCTGGCACCGGCGCGCCGGCGAGCCGCACGCCGAGGCGCTGGCCCTGGCGCAGGCGCGCGAGCTCGCCCGCGGGGCCACGGTCTACGTGACGCTCGAGCCGTGCAGCCATTTCGGGCGCACGCCGCCCTGCGCGCAGTCCCTTATCGGAGCCGGCGTCGCGCGGGTCGTGGCCGCGATGCAGGATCCCAACCCGGCGGTCAACGGTCGCGGCCTCACCATGCTGCGCGATGCCGGCATCGACGTGCGCTGCGGGCTGCTCGCGGCGCAGGCCGAGGCGCTCAACGTCGGGT
>JBILUW010000010.1:0-32923 GCA_044370795.1 Burkholderiaceae bacterium | reverse complement strand
TGGTGTTGATGAGGTCGATGCCGAAATTGCAGTGCATCGATTCGTCGCGCAGGATGTACTGGTACTGCTCGGCAGCGCCGGCCATCTTGTTCTGCCGGCCGAGCGCCAGGATCTGGACGAACCCGACGTAGAAGAACAGGCCTTCCATCAGGCACGCGAAGACGATCAGCGAACGCAGCAGTTCCTGATCGGCCTGCGGCGTGCCCGTCACGAATTCGGGGTTGGTCAGGGTGTCGATGAACGGGATCAGGAACTCGTCCTTGTCGCGGATCGACTTGACCTCGTGGTACGCGTTGAAGATCTCGCCTTCGTCGAGCCCGAGAGACTCGACGATGTACTGATAGGCGTGGGTGTGTATCGCTTCCTCGAAGGCCTGACGCAGCAGGAACTGGCGGCACTCGGGCGCCGAGATATGCCGGTAGGTGCCCAGCACGATGTTGTTGGCCGCCAGCGAATCGGCGGTCACGAAGAAGCCCAGATTGCGCCTGATCAGGCGCCGCTCGTCCTCGGTGAGCCCGTTGGGATCCTTCCAGAGCGCGATATCGCGGCTCATGTTGATTTCCTGCGGCATCCAGTGGTTGGCGCAGGTGGCGAGGTACTTGTCCCAGGCCCACTTGTACTTGAACGGCACCAGCTGGTTGACGTCGGAGGCGCCGTTGATCACGCGCTTGTCTTCAACCCGCACTCGACGATCGGTGTCGGTGGCTGCGCGTGGCGCAGGCGCAGGCCGGGGCAACGAACCGGCCGGGGCGGGCATGGCAGCCGCCGTCGCGGCCGGCGTGGGGACGGCTTGCGTCCTGACCGCAGCAGGCCTGGCCACGCCAGCGTAAGCGTTGATCGGAGCCACGCCAGGCAATGTGCCCGCGGGTACGGCCGGACGAGCCGGCGTCAGAGGCGGGCTTTCTTCCCAGGACAGCATCTAAGGTCTCGCTTCAAATTTGGCAGTTAAGCCATTGTGAAACCGAGAGATTTCGCTGTTATTCACAGCGCGATCTTATGTCGGTCGGAAATGGCTAGCAATGTTTTCGCACGGACTTGGGCGCTTTCCGGCACGGGTGTCGGTATCGGAGCAACACGCATGCCGCAAGGCGCTCGCATCGGGCCTATTGGCAGGCCTCGCAGGTGGGGTCGTCGATAGCACAGAACTTGGGCGCCTCGTCGGCCGATGCCGCTGCACCCTGCCCTGCCGCCGAGTAGCTGAACGCGCCCGCCGAGCCGTCGGCGGCAACGGCATTGAGCTGGCCAATGCGCTCGGACGTCGATTTCTCGGCGCTGGTGGCCCCCAGGGTGCGCAGGTAGTAGGTCGTCTTCAGGCCACGCAGCCACGCCAGCATGTAGGTGTCGTGCAGGCGCTTGCCGGAAGCGCCGGCCATGTAGATGTTCAGCGACTGCGCCTGGTCGATCCATTTCTGCCGGCGCGCCGCCGCCTCGACCAGCCAGACGGGATCGACTTCGAAGGCGGTGGCGTAGATGGCGCGCAGATCTGCCGGGATGCGGTCGATTCGCGACAGCGAACCGTCGTAGTACTTGAGGTCGGCGATCATGACCTCGTCCCAGAGCCCGAGCCGCTTCAGGTCGCGCACCAGATAGTCGTTGACGACGGTGAATTCACCGGAGAGATTGGACTTGACGTAGAGGTTCTGGAAGGTGGGCTCGATACAGGCCGACACGCCGATGATGTTGGATATGGTGGCCGTGGGCGCCACCGCAACGCAATTGGAGTTGCGCATGCCGTAGGAGGCGATCCGGCGGCGCAGGGCATCCCAGTCGAGCGTTTCGGAGCGATCGACGTCAACGTACCCGCCGCGCTCCTGCTCGAGAAGATCGAGCGAGTCCTTGGGGAGGATGCCGAGGTCCCAGAGCGAACCCTTGAACGACGAGTAGCGGCCACGCTCCTCGGCAAGCTCGGTGGACGCCCAGTACGCGTAGTAGCAGACGGCCTCCATCGACCGGTCGGCGAACTCGACCGCGCCCTGGCTGGCGAACGGCACCCGCATCAGGTGCAGGCAATCCTGGAAGCCCATGATGCCGAGACCGACGGGGCGGTGCTTCAGGTTGCTGTTCCGGGCCTTGCCCACCGCGTAGTAGTTGATGTCGACCACGTTGTCGAGCATGCGCATCGCGGTTCGTACGGTGCGCGAGAGCTTGTCGTGATCGAGCACGTGCCGCTTCACGCCGTCGGGGCCCGTGGCCTCGGTCATGTGGGCGACGAGATTCACCGAGCCGAGGTTGCAGACCGCAATCTCGCTGGGCCCCGTGTTCAGCGTGATCTCGGTGCACAGGTTGGAGCTGTGGACCACGCCGACGTGCTGCTGCGGGCTGCGCAGGTTGCAGGGGTCCTTGAAGGTGAGCCAGGGGTGGCCGGTTTCGAACAGCATGCTGAGCATGCGACGCCACAGCTGCATCGCCGGGATCTTCTTGAACAGCCTGAGCTCACCGCTGGCGGCCTTCTGCTCGTAGCGCAGGTAGGCTTCCTCGAAGGCGCGCCCGACCTTTTCGTGCAGATCAGGGCAATCGGAGGGCGAGAACAGCGTCCATTCGGCGCCCTCCGTGACTCGCTTCATGAACAGATCGGGAATCCAGTTCGCCGTGTTCATGTCGTGCGTGCGCCGCCGGTCGTCGCCGGTGTTCTTGCGCAGATCGAGGAACTCCTCGATATCGAGATGCCAGGTCTCGAGGTAGGCGCAAACCGCGCCCTTGCGCTTGCCGCCCTGGTTGACCGCAACCGCGGTGTCGTTGACGACCTTCAGGAAGGGCACCACGCCCTGGCTCTTGCCGTTGGTGCCCCGGATATGGCTGCCGAGGGCACGCACCGGAGTCCAGTCGTTGCCCAGACCGCCCGCGTACTTCGCGAGCAGCGCGTTCTCCTTGATGGCCTCGTAGATGCCATCGAGGTCGTCGGAGACGGTGGTGAGATAGCATGACGACAGCTGCGAGCGCTGCGTGCCGGAGTTGAAGAGCGTGGGCGTCGAGCTCATGAAATCGAAGGTCGACAGCAGCTCGTAGAACTCGATGGCACGGGCCTCGCGGTCGATTTCGTTGAGGGCCAGGCCCATCGCCACGCGCATGAAGAAGGCCTGCGGCAACTCGATGCGCACCTCGTCGACATGCAGGAAATAACGGTCGTAGAGGGTCTGCAGACCGAGATAGCCGAACAGCAGATCGCGGTCGGCCTTCAGGGCTGCGCCGACGCGGGCGAGATCGTAGTTGCCCAGCTGCGGGTCGAGCAGGCCGGCATCGATGCCGCCGCGCACGAATGCCGGGAAGTAATCAGCGTAGCGCGCGGCCATCTGCTCCTGCGACACCTCCTGGCCGAGCACCTCGCGGCGTACCGTGTGCAGCAGCAGACGGGCGGTGACCTGGCTGTACGCGGGGTCCTTCTCGATGAGGGCGCGCGCCGACAGGATGGTGGACTTGTACACCTCTTCGAGGGGCACGCCGTCGTAGAGGTTCTTGATGGTGTCGGCGAGGATCGCGTCGGCGCTGGTGTGCTCCTCGAGACCCGCGCACGCGGAAACGACGAGCCCGCGCAACGCCGCTTCATCGAGCGGCCGGCTGACGCCGCCATCGACGACCCGCAGCGCCGGGCGCGCCTGCTGCGACTCGGCCTGCTGACGGGCGGCGCGCTCCTGGGTCCGCCGCTCACGGTAGAGCACGTAGGCACGCGCAACCTCGTGCTCGCCGGAGCGCATCAGCGCGAGCTCGACGTGGTCCTGGATGTCCTCGATGTGGAAGATGGCGCCGCCGGACTTGCCGCGCACCAGCGCGGCGATCACGCCGCCCGTGAGCTGGTCGACGAGTTCGCGCACACGGGCCGACGCCGCGCCCTGGCCGCCGGTGACTGCAAGGAAGGCCTTGGTCATGGCGACCGAGATCTTGCCCGGCTCGAACGCAACCACCGAACCGTTGCGGCGGATCACCTTGAAATCGGAGAAGCGGGCCGATTGCGCCGCGGTTTCCTCTGCAGGCAGACCGCCCCAGACGGACTTGGAAGGAACTGCGGGGACCGGGGCGCTCTCGCCTACCCATTGCATGAAGATTCTCCGGAAACCGGCTAGCCCGAGGCTGCCTTGAAACGTGAGGGGCCGCCCGGATTGCCGGGCGGTGGGGTTCGGGTAACCATCACGCCCGATGGCTCGAACGCCTGGCGCGAGTGGCCGGCTTCGACCGCACGGGCGGCTGGTGAAAGAGCGTTGGGGATCCGCTTGCGGCGGCGACATCGACCACAAGATGTAGGGCTTGTCTGGGTCAACGGCACTAATTCTAGTGGCCGAACCCCCCCAGTGCAAGCATGGCCGTTTGCCGCACCCGGCCAGCCGCACCGCCGCTCAGGGGCTCCCAGAGGGGCGAGCGCACGCCGGCTGGAACGGCCGGGTCAGGCCGGTGTCGGCGATCGACGAGAGCAGGCTCTGCCAGTCGAAAAACGGTCCGGGATCGTGCTTGCGCCCCGGCGCGATGTCGCTGTGCCCGGCCACCCAGCGCAAGGGGTGGCGCCGCGCCAGCAGCCGCGCGAGCTGGCCCATGCGGCGGTACTGCGCGACGGTGAACCGGTGCTCGCCATCACCCTCGAGCTCGACGCCGACCGAGAAATCGTTGCACCGCTCGCGCCCCTGGAAGTGCGAAACGCCGGCATGCCACGCGCGATGGTCGGTATCGACGAACTGCACGATCTCGCCGCGCCGCCGCACCAGGAAGTGCGCCGAGACGCGCAAGCCGGCAAGTTCGGCAAACGCCGGGTGCGATCGGGGATCGAGAGTGGCCGTGAACAGCCGCTCGATCGCATCGCCCGAAAAACGTCCGGGCGGCAGGCTGATGTGATGAACGACCAGCAGATCGACCACTGCGCCGGCTGGCCGTGCGTCGTGATGCGGCGACGGGACGCGACGCGCGCCGGCAAGCCAGCCCTCGGCGTCCTCGCGCCAGGCGAGCGCACCGCGCCCGCTCAAGCGATGCCCAGCCGCTGCATGCGGTGCCGCAGCGCGCGGAAGGTGATGCCCAAGCGGCGGGCAGCCGCCGTGCGGTTGTTGCCCGTGAGCGCGAGCGCGCGCTGGATGACATCGCGCTCGACCTGATCGAGAAATGCCGGCAACGACTCGGGGACCCCATCATCGTCGGGCGCCTCGGGCGACACCGCCCCGACGGCGGCGGCGGGCGGCAGCTGCGACGGTCCACGCTCGGCGGGGCCGGGGCCGCCGGCGTCGACGACTTCATGAGCCTCGAACTCGTCGGCGGGCTCGAGAAGCTCGGCCGGACTGGGCCGCAGGCCGAGGTCCTCGACGTTGATCACCTCGCCGTTGCAGTAGGCGAGCGCCCGCTCGAGCAGGTTCTCGAGTTCGCGGACGTTGCCCGGAAAGGCGTAGGACCGCAGATAGCGCAGCGTGACCGACGACATGCGCGGCGGCTCGCGCAGACCCGCACGGGCAGCCAGCCGGCCGAGTATCGCCTCCCCCAGAGGCGCGACGTCATCGGGCCGCTCGCGCAGCGACGGCAGCGCCAGCTCGATGACGTTGAGCCGGTAATAAAGGTCCTGGCGGAAGCGCCCGGCCGCCACGCTGCGGGCGAGGTCCTGGTGGGTGGCGCTGATGATGCGCACGTCGACCGGATCCTCGGCATTGGAGCCGAGCTTGCGCACGCGCTTTTCCTGGATGGCGCGCAGCAGCTTGACCTGCATGTTGAGCGGCAGGTCGGCGACCTCGTCGAGGAACAGCGTGCCGCCGTGCGCCGCCTGGAACAGCCCTTCGCGCTCCTGGTCGGCCCCCGAGAAGGCTCCCCGCCGATGACCGAAGAACTCGGACTCCATCAGGGTCTCGGGGATGGCGCCGCAGTTGACGGCGACGAAGGGCCGGACGGCCCGGGTGCTGCAGGCATGGATGAGGCGCGCGGCGAGCTCCTTGCCCGAGCCCGACTCGCCGGTGATCGCGACCGGCGCCATGCTGCGCGCGAGCCGCCTGATCTGTTCGCGCACCGCCACGATGACCGGCGAGCCGCCGATGAGCGCCGCGGTCGGGTCGTCGGCCGGCGCATCGCGCTCGTCGATGTCGCGCGCCTGCAGCGCGCCCCGGACGAGACTGCGCAAGGCATCGAGCGCGACCGGCTTGGCGAGGTAGTCGAAGGCGCCCGCCTTGAGGGCGGCAACCGCGTTGTCGGCGCTGCCGTAGGCCGTGATCACGGCCACCGGCATGCCAGGGTGGTCGCGGGCGATCGCCGCGACCAGTTCGGTGCCCTCGCCGTCCGGCAGCCGCATGTCGGTGAGGCAAAGCGCATAGTCGCGGCTGCGCGCGAGCAGGCGCCGGGCTTCCTCGAGCGTGGCGGCGGTATCGACGTCGAGGCCCATGGCGACCAGCGTGAGGTCGAGCAGCTCGCGCAGGTCGGCCTCGTCGTCGACGACGAGGATGCGATGCGTGCGGCCGCCGCCGCCGCCGCGCGCCGCTGAGGGTTCGGTGGTCATGAGGCGGGGCGGATCACGAAGACGTTGCGGTGAGGCGCGTCGCGGTCGCGGAACTCGTGGCCGATGCTGGCGCCATTGGCTTCGCACAACTCGCGCGCGAGATAGAGGCCCAGACCGCTGCCCCTGGCCTCGGAGGTGAAGAACGGCTCGAAGAGGTGGTCGCGCATGTGTTCGGACAGGCCCGGGCCGTCGTCGGCGACGGTCAATTCTAGTCGATCGTCGGAGGCTCGCCGCCAGGCCACGCGGATGGCGCCCGCCCCCGGCGTCGCATAGCGCGCGGCATTGAGCAGAAGATTGTCGAGCACCTGGCGAAGGTGATGGACATCGAAGGCGATCGGCTCGTCGGTGGCCACCTCGACGGCGGCGCGCCCGGGCTCGAGATGACCATTGGCGACGAGTTCGTCGACCACCCGCGCGAGGCATTCGCGCGCCGCGAGCCGCTCGGGCGCGCGGCGCTCGCGGCGTGCGATCGCGAGGATGTCCTCGACGATCCGGTCGATGCGCACCGAATTGTCTTCGACGATGCGCGCAAGCCGCTTCTCGAGCGCCCCGGAGAGCTTCTCGGCGAGCAGCGCGTTGGCATGCCGGATCGCCGCCAGCGGATTGCGGATCTCGTGGGCGATCGAGGCCGACAGCCGACCCATCGAGGCAAGCTTGAGCTGCCGGGCGCGCTCCTCGAGCTCGCGCAGGTCCTCGATGATGAGGACCGCCGATCCGGAGCCAGGAAGTGCGGCCGCCCCCGCACCGCCCGGCGCGAGGTTGCGCACGCGCACGTGCCGCCTGCCCTCGCCTTCGCCGAGAATGGCGTCGGCCTCGGTTCCGGGCCGGCGGGCGGCCTCGAGCAGCCGTTCGAGCGCAGTGCCGGCGCCCTCGCCGTCGCCCAGCAGGACGCGCGCGGCTCGGTTCATGGTCCGCACCCGCGCCGCAGCGTCGAGGACGACCACGCCCTGGCGCAGTTCGGCGATCACGAGGCCGGTAATCGCCAGCTGGGCGCGCAGATCGTCGCCGCGGCGCCGCGCGAGCCGCTCCTGCGTGTCGAGCCGCACCGCGAGCCAGCTGATGCCGACGCCCAGGCTGATGCAGGCAAGCCCGGTGAGCCCGACCTGCGCGAGCGCGCTGGCGTCTTGCCCCTGCCCCGCGATGCCCGAGCCCAGTTCGGCGCCGAACATCACCAGCGTGGCGGTCGCCGCGAAGAACGCCGCGATCCGGGGCACGGACAGCACCGATGCCCCGGCAACGGCACCGACGATCAGCACGCCCAGGCCGCCGCGCACGCCACCGGCCAGCGTCATGAGCGCGGTGAGCGCGCCGAGATCGACGAGGACCTGCAGGCCGAGCTGAGCATGGAACCAGCCATGCTGACGCCGCGCGGCGATCAGGAACGCGCAGGCGAGCGCCAGATAGGCGCTGGCAACCGCGACGAAACGGCCACGCGAGGCTTCCTCGAGCAGGGTGTGGGCACCGTCGGCCAGCCCGACGAACACGAGCAGCAGCGCGACCATGATGAGCCGCGCCAGCCCCAGAAACCGGAGCGAGGTCCAGTGCGAGGCCTCGGGGGGCCGCAGCAGGCCGAGCGGTGCCGCGTCGGCCTCAGCCGTCGGCATCGCGGTGCTCCGGGCAGCAGTAGAAGCGCCCGCGGGCCGACAGCATCTCGGAGGCGGGCGCATGCACGCCGCACCGATCGCAAGGCCGCATCAGCTCGCCGACCGGCGCCTGCGGCCGGGGTTCGCGAGGCCGCTCACGCTGCGCGGCGCTCAGCTTGCGCTTGACGATCGCCACGAACTTCAGCCCGATCACGACCAGCGCGATCAGGACGATCCAGCTGACTACCTTGCCCACGGCGGCTCGGTGGTGCGTAAGGGTGCGAAGGCGGACGACACGGCTCGATCCGCGCTACAGCCGGTGCAGCACGACCTCGAGCACGAAACGGCTGCCCACGTAGGCGAGCAGCAGCACGGCGAAGCCGACGATGGTGAAGCGCAGGGCGGTGCGGCCGCGCCAGCCGCGCAGCCGCCGGCCGGTGAGCAGAACCCCGAAGAGCACCCAGGCGGCGATCGCGAAGACCGTCTTGTGATCGAGGCGCAGCGGCCGGCCGAAGGTAGCCTCGGCGAAGAGCACCCCGGTAAGCACAGTGAGGGTGAGCAGCACGAATCCGACCCCGATGAGACGGAACATGAGGCGCTCGAGCGCAAGCAGCGGCGGCAGCTCGTCGATCCAGCGGCCGAACACCGATCTGACGCCCGCGCCGCCGCCATGCAGCGAGCGCTCCGCGGCGGCCATCAGCATCGCATCGAGCGCGGCCAGCGTCAGCACCCCGTAAGCCAGGGTGCCGGCGAGCAGGTGCGGCACGAACAGCGGGCGCTCGCCACCGAGGGGAAACTCGGAGCCAGGAAAGATGATGGGCAGGGCGCAGCCCAGCGCGGCCGCCGGCAGCAGCGGAATGCGCAACGCCTGGACGCGCACCGACAGGCCCTCGACCCACAGCAGCACGACGCCCACCAGCAGGCTGCCCGAAAGCACGTGGGCAAAGCCGAAACTGAGGCCGTCGGCGGCGCGCACGGCTGCCGCCAGCGCCAGCGCGTGCGCCAGCGCGCCGCCTGCGAGCAGCACAGAAGGCAGATCGGGGAGCGCACCGGCCAAGCCGCCGGCGGCATGCAGGCGCGGGGCCTCGCCGGCGCGCGCTCCGCGCAGCGCCGCCAGCCACGCGGGCAGGTAGAGCGCGGCCGTGAGCAGGCTGGCGAGAACCAGTAGAATCGACATCGGGCGGCGCACCGGTGGAAGGCGGCCCAGTTTACCCCAGGCCATGCTAGACAACCTCTCCCAGCGGCTAGCCCGCGTCGTCAAGACCCTGCGCGGCGAAGCCCGGCTCACCGAGGCCAACACGCAGGAGATGCTGCGCGAGATCCGCATCGCCCTGCTCGAGGCCGACGTGGCTTTGCCGGTCGTGCGCGACCTCATCGCCCGCATCCGCGAGAAGGCGCTGGGCCAGGAGGTGCTTGCCAGCCTCACGCCGGGGCAGGCCCTGGTCGGGGTCGTCCACCGCGAGCTCACCGAGCTCATGGGCGGCGCCACGGCGCAGCTCGATCTCGCCACCCAGCCGCCCGCCGTCGTGCTCATGGCCGGCCTGCAGGGCGCGGGCAAGACCACCACCGTGGGCAAGCTCGCGAAGTGGCTGCGCGAGACGTCGCGCAAGAAGGTGCTCACCGTCTCGTGCGACGTGTACCGGCCGGCGGCCATCGAGCAGCTGCGCACGGTCACGCAGCAGGCCGGCGCCGACTGGTTCCCGAGCGCCCCCGACCAGAAACCCCTCGACATCGCCCGTGGCGCCGTGCAGTGGGCGCGCACCCACTATCACGACGTCGTGCTCGTCGACACCGCCGGGCGCCTGGCGATCGACGAGCGGCTGATGGCCGAGATCCGCGAGTTGCACCAGGCCCTGTCGCCCATCGAGACGCTGTTCGTCGTCGACGCGATGCAGGGTCAGGACGCGGTCAACACCGCGCGGGCCTTCGGTGAGGCGCTGCCGCTCACCGGCGTGGTGCTCACCAAGCTCGACGGCGACTCGCGCGGCGGCGCCGCGCTGTCGGTGAAGGCGGTCACGGGCAAGCCGATCAAGTTCGTCGGCACCGGCGAGAAGCTCGACGGCCTCGAGGGCTTTCACCCCGAGCGCATGGCCAACCGCATCCTCGGCATGGGCGACATCGTCTCGCTCGTCGAGGAGGCCCGCAAGGCGGTCGACCAGGGGGCCGCCGAGGAGCTCGCCGCCAAGCTCAAGTCGGGCAACCGCTTCGACCTCAACGACTTCCTGGTGCAGCTTGGCCAGATGAAGAAGATGGGGGGCCTGTCGTCGCTGCTCGACAAGCTGCCGGCCCAGATGCAGGCGGCCGCCGGCCAGGCCGATCTCGGTCGCGCCGAACGCGACATGCGCCGCATGCAGGGCATCATCCACGCGATGACCCCGGCCGAGCGCAGCAAACCCGAGCTCATCAAGGCGAGCCGCAAGCGACGCATCGCCACCGGCGCCGGCGTGCCGGTTCAGGAAGTCAACCGCCTGCTGTCGCAGTTCGACCAGATGCAGACCATGATGAAGAAGATGCAGAAGGGCGGGCTCGCCAAGATGATGCGGGGGATGCGCGGCATGCTCCCCGGCATGCGATGAAGCCGCCAGCGCAGCCACGCCGCATCGCGCGTGGCCTCGCAGGCGTCGTGCTGGTGGCGGCCGCCGCCAGCGGCGCAGACCCCGCGCTCGCATCCGGCCGCGACGGTCGCGCCGTCTACGAGGCCGTATGCGCTGCCTGCCATGCCAACGGCGTGCTCAAGGCACCTCGGCTCGGCGATGCCGCGGCCTGGAAGCCGCTGATCGCCGAGGGGCAGCGTTCGCTCGTGCGCACCGCGATCAAGGGCATCCGCCAGATGCCGCCCAAGGGTGGCGACCCCTCGCTCAGCGCCGTCGAGGTCGAGCGTGCCGTCGTCTACATGGCCAATGCCGCCGGGGCCCGCTTCAAGGATCCGCCCTGACCAGGCCCGCCGCGCGCCCCCGGAGAACGCCATGAACAGCCGCTTGCCGTCGCCCGCCTGGCCTGCCGATGCCGGCATCATCGCCGATGCCGCGGCGGCCGAGGCCTTTGTCATCGACTGGCGCAAACGCTACCACGGCCGCGCGCTGGCGGTCGCGCAGCCGCGCTGCACCGAGGCGGTCGCCGCGCTGGTGCGCCACTGCGCACAGGCCGGCATCCCCATCGTGCCGCAGGGCGGCAACACCGGACTGGTCGGCGGCGGCACCCCCGACGACTCCGGCGGCGCGCTGGTGCTCTCGCTGGCCCGCATGAACCGGGTGCGCGAGATCGACACTGCCAACGACACCATGACCGTCGAGGCCGGCTGTGTGCTCGCCGAGGTGCAGAAGGCCGCGCGCGAGGCGGGCAGGCTGTTTCCGCTGTCGCTGGCCGCCGAGGGTTCGTGCACCATCGGGGGCAACCTCGCCACCAACGCCGGCGGGGTGCAGGTGCTGCGCTACGGCAATGCCCGCGAGCTGTGCCTGGGCCTGGAGGTCGTCACGGCCGAAGGCGAGATCTGGCACGGCCTGCGCGGCCTGCGCAAGGACAACACCGGCTACGACCTTCGCGACCTGTTCATCGGCGCCGAGGGCACGCTGGGCATCATCACCGCCGCCACCCTCAAGCTCTTCCCGCTGCCCGCCGCGCAGCTCACCGCCTTCGCCGCCGTGCCCGACGTCGACAGCGCGGTCGCGCTGCTCGACCTCGCCCGCCGCAGGCTGGCCGCCTCGCTCACCGCCTTCGAACTGATCAGCGAGTTCTGCCTCACGCTGGTCGAGCGGCACTTCCCCCAGGCGCGCCGGCCGCTCGCCCAGCCCTCGCCCTACTACGTCCTGCTCGAGACCTCCGACGCCGAGAGCGAGGCGCACGCCCAGACGCTGTTCGAGGCCCTGATGGCCGAGGCGCTCGAGGCGGGTCTGGTCACCGACGCCGCGGTGGCCGCCTCGATCGCCCAGTCGCGCGCCTTCTGGGCGCTGCGCGAGAACGTGCCTCTGGCGCAGGCGATGGAAGGCAAGAACATCAAGCACGACATCGGCGTGCCGATCTCCTCGATCGCCGCCTACGTCGCCGGCACGAACGCCGAGATCGACCGCGCGGTGCCGGGCGTGCGCATGGTGGTCTTCGGCCACCTGGGCGATGGCAATCTGCACTACAACGTCTCGCCGGCCCCGGGCGTCGATCACGACGCCTTCCTCGCCAACGAGCCGCAGATCAACCGCATCGTCTACGACGCGGTCGCACGCCATCACGGATCGATCTCCGCCGAGCACGGCCTGGGCCAGCTCAAGCGCGACGAGATCACGCGCTACAAGTCGCCGGTCGAGATCTCGCTGATGCGCGCGATCAAGCAGGCGCTCGATCCGCGCGGCCTGCTCAACCCCGGCAAGGTGCTGCCCGAAGCGCCCAACCCCTGAGCCCGCCCATGACCGATTCCTCCCGGACCGCCGCCTCCAGCCCGGTCTTCCGACGTCCGATCACCCTCGAGCAGCTCGCCGACATCCACCGCGACACCGTCGTCGGCCTGCTGGGCATCGAGTTCACCGAGATCGGCGACGGCACGCTGGCGGCCCGCATGCCCGTCGACCGCCGCACCGTGCAGCCGGCGGGCATCCTGCACGGCGGCGCCTCGGTCACGCTGGCCGAGACGCTGGGCAGCTGCGCCGCCTGGCTCACCCTCGACGACGATCGCCGCGCGGTGGGGCTCGACATCAACGCCAATCACCTGCGCGCGATGCGTGAGGGCTGGGTGCACGGCCGCTGCCGCCCCGTTCACCTCGGGCGCAGCACGCAGGTCTGGCAGATCGAGATCGCCGACGCCGAGGGGCGGCCGGTGTGCACGTCGCGCCTCACGATGGCGGTCGTACCGAACCCGCCGGCTTCGGCTGAAGCGCAGGCACGGTAGCCGCTGGCACGGCCGCCGGGCTGAATTCCCACCGCCGCCAGGCGCGCATCACGGCATCGGGGTACTCGCGCCGGCCACGGCTGCCGTTGTAGCGGCCCAGCGCCAGAAACAGATCGCCGCCCTCGAGGTCGAGGTAGTGGCGCAGGATCGTGCAGCCGTAGCGCAGGTTGGTGCGCATGTCGAACAGCTTCGACGCATCACCGTCGCCGATCACATCCGACCAGAACGGCATCACCTGCATGTAGCCGCGCGCCCCGGCGCTCGACACCGCATAGCGCCGGAAGTAGCTCTCGACCTCGATGAGCGCGAGCACGAGCTGCGGATCGAGGCCCGCGCGCATCGCCTCGTAGCGCGCGGTCTTGAGGAATTCGACGCGGCTCTGCAGGTCGGGCTTCCAGCGGCGTGGCAACCGGTCGGACATGGTCGACAGCCAGTCGACCTTCTCCTGCACGCTGCCGAATGCCGGCTCGGGCGGCGTGCGATCGGCCGTCACCATCGCCGACAGCGCGCCGCGCACCGCCGCCGACATCGGCTCGTAGCGCTGCGCACCGGCGAGCGCAGCGGTGGACGCCGCACCGAGCAGCAGCGCGGCCAGGCACGCAGCGAGCCGGCCGGCGATCACGCCCGCGACGCCCCGAGGGTTCAGCCGGCGGCGAGCCGCTCGCGCAGCGCGTCGACCGCCTGCGCCAGCGGCACCGCCTCGGTGACCAGCCCGCGCCGCACGACCAGTTCGACCTTGCCTTCCTTGAGGCTGCGCTCGCCGACCGTGACCCGCAGCGGCACGCCGATGAGTTCCCAGTCGGCGAACATGACGCCCGGGCGCTCGTCGCGATCGTCGAGGACGACATCGACGCCGGCTGCCGCGAGCTGCGCGTAGATGCCATCGGCCGCCTCGCGCACCGCCGCCGACTTGCCGTAGCCCAGCGGCACGACCACCACCTCGAAAGGCGCGATCGGGCGCGGCCAGATGATGCCGCGCTCGTCGTGGTTCTGCTCGATGGCCGCGCCGAGCAGCCGGGTGACGCCGATGCCGTAGCAGCCCATCTCGATGGTCTTGCTGCGGCCGTCGTCGTCGATGAAGGTGGCGTTGAGCGCCTGCGAGTACTTGGTGCCGAGGTAGAAGACGTGACCGACCTCGATGCCACGCTGGATGGCCAGGCGCCCGGCGCCGTCGGGCGAGGGGTCGCCGGCGACGACGTTGCGCAGGTCGGCCTCCTCGAGGGCGATTCCGTGGGCGGCGAGCCCGGGGACGACATCGCGCGCCCAGTTGACGCCGGTGTAATGATGGCCCTCGCGGTTGGCGCCGCAAACGAAGTCGCTCATGCGGGCGACCGTGCGATCGGCAATCACGCGCATCGGCAGCGACGTGCCGATCGGGCCGAGGTAGCCGGGGCGGCAGCCGAAGTGCTCGACGATCTCGGCTTCGGTGGCGAAGCGAAAACCCTTCAGGCCATCGACCTTGCCGGCCTTCACTTCGTTGAGTTCGTGGTCGCCACGCACCAGCAGCAGGCAAACGCGCGCCCGCGCGCCGGCCGCTGCGGCATCGGCCGATGGATCGACGGCGACCACCAGCGACTTGACCGTGCGCTCGATCGGCAGCCCGAGCAGGGCGGCGACCTCCTCACAGCGCGCCGCGCCCGGCGTCGGCGTGCAGGCGAGTGTCTCGGTGGCCGGTCCGCGCTCGGCCAGCAGCGGCAGGGCCTCGGCGAGCTCGACGTTGGCCGCGTAGCCCGACTCGGGGCACCACGCGATCGCGTCCTCGCCGGTGTCGGCGATCACCTGGAACTCGTGGCTGGCCGAGCCGCCGATCGCGCCGGTGTCGGCGGCCACCGCCCGGAACACCAGCCCCATCCGCTCGAAGATGCGCACGTAGGCGTCGAACATCGCCTGATAGCTGGCGAGCGCGGCCTCGCGGCTGCGGTCGAACGAGTACGCGTCCTTCATCGTGAACTCGCGACCGCGCATGATGCCGAAGCGCGGCCGGCGCTCGTCGCGGAACTTCGTCTGGATGTGATAGAAATTCTTCGGCATCTGCCGGTAGCTGCGGATCTCGTGCCGGGCGATGTCGGTGATGACCTCCTCGGAGGTGGGCTGGATGATGAAGTCGCGCTGGTGGCGATCCTTCACCCTCAGCAGCTCGGGCCCGTACTGCTCCCAGCGCCCCGACTCCATCCAGAGCTCGGCCGGCTGCACCACCGGCATCAGCAGCTCGATCGCGCCGGCGCGGTTCATCTCGTCGCGGATGATCGCCTCGATGCGGCGGATCACGCGCAGGCCCATCGGCATGTAGTTGTAGATCCCGCCGGCGAGCTTGCGGATCATGCCGGCGCGCGTCATCAGCCGATGGCTGACGATCTCGGCGTCGGCGGGCGCTTCCTTGAGCGTCGAGACGTGGAACTGCGAGGCTTTCATGGCGGGACCGTCGAGGCCGTCGATATAATCGACTGCATTCTAAGGGATCGAGGGGTTGGCCCATGCTGGACCGAGATGGCTACCGCCCCAACGTAGGGATCATCCTGGTCAACCAGAAGAACGAGGTCTTCTGGGGCAAGCGGGTCAGGGAGCACTCCTGGCAGTTCCCTCAGGGCGGCATCAAGCGCGGCGAAACGCCCGAACAGGCCATGTTTCGCGAACTGCGCGAGGAAGTCGGGCTGCATCCCGAGCATGTGCGCATCCTGGGCCGCACCCGCGAGTGGCTGCGCTACGAGGTGCCCACGCACTGGGTGCGGCGCGAGTGGCGCGGCCACTATCGCGGCCAGAAGCAGATCTGGTTCCTGCTGCGCATGGTCGGCCGCGACACCGACGTCTGCCTGCGCGCCACCGAGCAGCCGGAGTTCGACGCATGGCGCTGGCACGACTACTGGATCCCGCTCGAGTCGGTGATCGAGTTCAAGCGTGACGTCTACCGCCGCGCGCTCGACGAACTCGGCCGCCTGCTGTTCGGGCCGCCACCGAGGCGAGAGCCGCGACGACGCGACCCGCAAGCGCAGCCGCACGGCGATGCCGCCGACGCGCCCGCGGCGTCATCCGAGCCTGCCGAAGCGACCGAAGCGGCCACCACCTCCGAACCCCGACCAGGACCGGAGGCGTCATCTTGAACGGCCCGGGGCGCATCATTCGGCGTGGGGCCATCGCGCTGGCCGCGACCGTGCTGGGCGCGCTGGCCGCGCTGCCAACCGGCGCGCTCGCCCAGGCTCCCCGCCTGTTCGGCCTGGCCGACCCGCTACCTCCGGTCGACCCGACCATCCCGGCGAGCTTTCCGCCGCTCGACCAGGCCAACCTGGTCGACCTCCCGGTCGATACCCTGGGTGGCCAAAGGATAGCCATCGACGCCTCGAGCCTTGCCATCGACCGCGAACGCGTCGTGCGCTATACGCTGGTCGTGACCGGCAGCGGCGGCGCGCGCAACGTCAGCTACGAGGCCATGCGCTGCGACACCCAGGAGCGGCAGATCCTCGCGCTGGGCCGCCCCGATGGCAGCTGGGGGCCGGTGGCCGATGCGCCGTGGCGCCGGATCGATCGCCGCGACAGCGCGAGCCGCCACCCGGCAGCGGTGCACGAGCGCCTGTGCGAAGGCGGCGCCGCGGCGGCCACGACAGCGGCGCGCCTGGCAGCCCGGCTGCGCCAGACAAGTCAGGGCCGCACGCAGCCCTGACGCCCCCGCGGGCGCGCCAGCCGGCGCGCGGCGCAAAGCCCCTAATAGACCGCGCGGCCGCCCGACAGGTCGAACACCGCGCCGGTGGAAAACGAGCACTCCTCCGATACCAGCCAGGCGATCATGGCGGCCACCTCCTCGACGCCTCCGAAGCGGCCCATCGGGATCTTCGACAGCATGAAGGCGATGTGCTCCTCGGTCATCTGCTCGAAGATCGGCGTGCGCACCGCGGCCGGCGTCACGCAGTTGACCCGCACGCCGGAACGGGCGGTCTCCTTGCCCAGGCTCTTGGTCAGGCCGATGACCGCCGCCTTCGAGGCGCTGTAGGCGCTGGCATTGGGGTTGCCGTCCTTGCCGGCAATCGAGGCGATGTTGACGATGCGCCCGTAGTCGGCGGCAAGCATCTGCTTCACGACAGCGCGGTTGCAGTAGAAGACGCCGTTGACGTTCAGATCGATCACCTGGCGCCAGGCCGCCGGATCGTAGTCCCAGACGGTGGAGTTCGGACCCGTGATACCAGCGCTGCACACCAGGATGTCGATGGTCCCCGATAGCGCGGCGGTCGCGACGGCGGCACGGCCGACCGCCGGCTCGTCGGTGACATCGACCGCCATGCCGACGTGCGCGCCCTGCGCCACCGGCGCAAGCCCCGCGGCGACCGATCGGGCCGCCTCGCCGTCGCGATCCCAGATCGTCACGCGCGCTCCGTCAGCGGCCAACCGGGCCGCGACGGCCTTGCCGATCCCGGAGGCGCCACCGGTGATGACGGCGCTACGTCCGGACAGGTCGATCCTGTTCATGATCCTTACCCTCGAAACGGTGCAGTTTCGCACGAAGCCTGTGACATTGGTCGGGGCGGATGGGCGCGCCCGGCGCGATACTCGTCGCGATGAAGATCTCTCTTGCCGCGGCGACGGCCCGGATTCGCAGCCGGATCGACGAACATGCGCTTGCCCTTCGGGCGGTGGCGGCCATCGCGCTTGCCGGGGCGTCGTGCGTGGTCGCAGCCCTGCTCGCGACGCTGGCCGGCGGCGGCAGCGGCCTGGTGGCCACGGCGCTTGCCACCGCGCTTGCCATGTGCGCGGTCGCGGGCGCCGTGCTGGTGTGGCTCACCCGGCCGCTCGCCCGGCTGGCCCGCTTCGCGACTAGCGTGAACGCCAACCCGATCCTGCGGGCCAGGGCGCCCCATCACGAAGCCGGCGAGGCACGCGCGCTCGCAAGCGCGTTCAACCACCTGCTCGACCGGCTCGACGAACGCGACCGCGAGCTCGCCCGGGAGCTCTCCGAGAAGGCCGACGCGCAGGCGAAGCTGTCGCTGCTCGCCTACCAGGACCCGGTCACCGAACTTCACAACCGGCAGTACTTCCACCAGGCAATCGAGCGCTCGCTGACCAGCCGTCGGGGTGGGCCTCAGGTTGCCGTCATGTTCATCGACCTCGACGACTTCAAGCGCATCAACGACCGATTCGGCCATGCGATCGGCGACGCGACGCTGCGCGAGGTTTCGCGCCGGCTGACCGGCTCGCTGCGCCGCTCCGACACCGTGTGCCGGCTGGGCAGCGACGAGTTCGCGATCATCCTCACGGTTGCCGGAGGCTCCCATGAGGCCACCCAGATCGCCGCCAAGCTGATCGCCTCGCTGTCGATGCCCATGCGGGTGTCGGGCCACGATCTGTTCTGCGCGGCGAGCGTGGGCATCGCCCTGGCCACACCCGGCGAAACCGATCCCGTCGAGGTGCTGCGCCGCGCCGACGTCGCGATGTATCAGGCCAAGGCCGGCAGCCGAGGCGGCTGGCGCATCTTCGAGGAACCGATGGTCGCGCGCGGGTCGCGTCGGGCTCAGCTCGCACAGCGCCTGCGCAGCGAACTCGCCGCCGACTCGCCACGGCTGGTTTACCAGCCCCAGGTGGAGCTGCGCGGCCACCGGATCACGCGCCTGGAGGCTCTGCTGCGCTGGCAGGACGAGGAGCTCGGCCTGGTTTCACCGGTCGAGCTGATACGTCTGGCCGAGGAGACCGGATCGATCCAGGCCGTCGGCGAGCGCGTGCTCGATCAGGCCTGCCGCGATGCCCGCTGGCTGGCCCAGCACTGCGGCCTTGCCATCCCGGTGGCGATCAACGTCTCGAGCCGCCAGGTGGCCCAGGCCGGCTTTGCCGACGCCATCGAGGACGCGCTGGCCCGCCACGGGCTGCACGGCGAGATGCTCGAACTCGAGATCACCGATGCCGGACCGCTGACCGACTGGGCGGCGGCCGAACTGCAGCTCGGTCAGCTTCGGCGCGGCAGCGTCCAGGTCTCGATCGACGACTTCGGGCAGGGTGGCTTCGCGACGTTGCGCGCGCTGCGCCAGATGCCGCCACAGCGGCTGAAGTTCGACTGCCGCGCCTCGGTGGGCCCGACCGGCGACGTGACCGAGGAGGCGATCGCTTCGGCAACCGTCTCGATCGGACGCCAGCTCGGCATCGAGGTGGTGGCCAAGTGCGTCGAGACGCGCGCCCAGCTCGATGTCGTGACCGTGCTCGGCTGCGACGCCGCGCAGGGTCACGTGCTGCGAGCGCCCGCCGACATCGAGACGCTGGCGGGCTGGCTGCTCGAGAACTCTGGCCGCGTCAGACCTTGAACTTGACGATCCGCTGGGTCTGCTGACCCAGGCCCTGGATGCCCAGGGTGACCACGTCGCCGGCTTTCAGGAAGCTGGGCGGCTTCATGCCCGAGCCCACGCCCGGCGGCGTGCCGGTGGTGATGATGTCGCCGGGGTTGAGCGTGAACAGCCCGCTCACGTAGGACACCAGCGTCGCGCAGTCGAAGATCATGGTCTTCGTGTTGCCGCGCTGACGGGGCTGGCCGTTGACGTCGAGCCACATGTCGAGCTTCTGCGGATTGCCGACCTCGTCGGCCGTGACCAGCCACGGTCCGATCGGACCGAAGGTGTCGAAGCCCTTGCCCTTGTCCCAGGTCGGGCCGCGCTCGATCTGCCACTCGCGCTCCGACACGTCGTTGACCAGCACGTAGCCGGCGACGTGATCGAGCGCCGCCTTCTTCGTGACGTAGCGCGCGCGCGTGCCGATGACGATGCCGAGCTCGACCTCCCAGTCGGTCTTGACCGAACCCTTGGGCAGCATCACGTCGTCGTCGGGGCCCTGCATGCACGACAGCGTCTTGTGGAAGACGATCGGCTCCTTGGGGATCGGGTTGTTGGTCTCGGCGGCGTGGTCGGCGTAGTTCAGGCCGATGGCGACGAACTTGGTCGAGCCGCTGAACGGCACGCCGTGACGCGGGCGGCCGCGCACCAGCGGCAGCTTGTCGGGCTTGACCTTGGCCAGCTTGCGCAGCCCGGCCGGCGACAGTTGCGCCGGACCGATGTCGGGCACGATGCCGGAAAGATCGCGAATGCGGCCTTCGGCGTCGATGAGACCGGGTTTCTCCTTGCCCGGCTTGCCGTAGCGGACGAGTTTCATGCGGTTGTCTCCTGGTGGGGGGATCGGTGCGGGCGGGCCGCTCAGATGGTGATGCCGCCGTCGACGTTGAACATCTGTCCGGTCGCAAAGACGCTTTCGTCGCTTGCGAGGTAGATCAGGATGGGCACGATTTCCTCGGCAACCGCGAGCCGGCCCATCGGCTGGCGCCCGACGAACATCCGGCGCGCCTGCTCGATGTCGCCCAGAGCCCGCATGCGGTCGTGCAGGCTGGGCGTCTCGACGGTGCCCGGGCCGATCGCATTGCAGCGGATGCCGCGCGTGACGAAGTCGGCGGCGATGGACTTGGTGAGGCCGATGACCGCCGCCTTGGTGGTGCCGTAGACGAAGCGGTTGGGGAACCCCTTCTCGGACGAGCACACCGAGGCCATGTTGATGATCGAGCCCCCGCCGTTGTCGAGCATGCGCGGCAGCGCCGCGCGGATGGTGCGGTACATCGAGCGCACGTTGATCGCGAAGCTGAAGTCCCAGTCGTCTTCGCTGCAATCGAAGATCGTGCCCTGATGCACATAGCCCGCGCAGTTGAACAGCACGTTCAGCGTCGGCAACGAGCCGATCAGGGCGTCGATCGCCTGCGGGTCGGTGACGTCGAGGTGGTGGGTGCGCAGCGGATGCCCGGCGATGCGCGCCTCGTCGGCCAGCGTGGCCAGCAGGTCATCGCGGATGTCGGTGGCGTGGACGACGGCGCCTTCGCGCGCCATCGCCAGCGCCGCGGCCCGCCCCATGCCCTGCGCCGCAGCGGTCACGAGGACGATCTTGCCGGCCAGACGATCTGCCATAGGAGGTCTCCTGAAATGACCAGCGGACGCGAGGACTCTGGCGCGGTCCCGCCGGCCGCCGGAAAGCGCCGTAGCGTAGCGCATCGATGGACTGCGCGCTCGCGGCCGTGCGGCGCGCGGACCGCTCAGGCGGTGAACTGCATCGCGGCAAGCCGCGCGTAGAGCCCGCCGCGAGTGACCAGCTCGGCGTGCGTGCCGGCATCGACGAGCGCGCCGCGATCGAGCACCAGGATGCGGTCGGCCCCGGTGATCGTGGCGAGCCGGTGCGCGATGACCAGCGTGGTGCGGCCGCGCATCGCGCGCTCGAGCGCCGCCTGCACCGCCTGCTCGCTGGCGGCGTCGAGCGCGCTGGTGGCCTCGTCGAGCAGCAGCAGCGGCGGATTCTTCAGCAGCGCCCGCGCGATCGCGATGCGCTGACGCTGGCCGCCCGACAGGCGCACGCCACGCTCGCCAACGTGCGTGCGCCAGCCCTGCGGCAGGCGCGACACGAACTCGTCGACGTGGGCCGCCGCCGCGGCCTCGCGCACCTCGTCGTCGGTAGCCTCGAGGCGACCGTAGCGGATGTTCTCCATGACATCGGCGGAGAAGACCACGCTGTCCTGCGACACCAGTCCGATGCGCCCGCGCAGCGCCTGCGGGTCGAGCGTGCGCAGATCGGCGCCATCCATACGCACGACGCCCGACTGCGGATCGTGAAAGCGCAGCAGCAGCGCGAACACGGTGGTCTTGCCGGCACCCGACGGGCCCACCAGCGCGACGGTCTCGCCAGGCTCGACCCGGAAACTGAGCGCCGAGAGCGCGGCCTCGGCGGGCCGCGACGGATAGCGGAACTCGACCTGCTCGAAGGCGACGGCGGCGCCCGGGCGCACCGGCGCTGGGGCCGTCGCGCAGGCACCGGCGGCATGCTGCGCGGGCGCTGCAGCCATCGGCTGCCCGGCCTGGGCGCCTGCCGGCGCCCGGATGCGCGGCTCGGCCGCCATCAGCTCGAGCAGGCGTTCGGCGGCGCCGGCGGCGCGCTGCACGTCGCCCATGACCTCCGACAAAGCGCCCACCGAACCGGCCACGATGGCCGCGTACAGGATGAACTGGGTGAGCTGGCCGGCACTCATGCGACCGCCGAGCACCGCCTGGGCACCGAGCCAGAGCACGAAGACGATCGCGCCGAAGACCAGCACGATCGCCATCGCCGTGAGCACCGCGCGGGCTCGGGTACGGCGCACGGCCGCCTGAAACGCGCCCTCGGCCGATTCCCGAAACCGCGCGGCCTCGAAGTCTTCGCGCGCATAGGCCTGCACGATCTGGATCGCCGACAGCGTCTCGCCGGCCAGCGCGCTGCTGTCGGCGACCCGATCCTGGCTGGTGCGCGACAACCGCCGCACCCGTCGCCCCGCCAGCAGGATGGGCAGGATCACGAGGGCGAGCAGGCCGACGATCAGCGCGGCGAGCCGCACGCTGGTGGCCATCAGCATCACCAGCCCGCCGGCGAAGAGCACCGCGTTGCGCAGGCCCATCGAGACGCTGGTGCCCACCAGGGTCTGGATCAGCGTGGTGTCGCCGGTCAGGCGCGCGAGCACCTCGCCGCCGCGCAGCGTCTCGAAGAAGACCGGATCCTGGCGCAGCACGCGGGCGTACACGGCTGCGCGCAGGTCGGCGGTCACGCGTTCGCCGAGCCACGAGACGAAGTAGAAGCGCGCGGCCGTGCCCACGGCGAGCACCGCAGCCACCGCGAACAGCGCGACAAAACCGAGATCGACGTGACCGGCACCGGCCCCCGGCAGTTGCCCGCGCATGGCAAAACCGACGTCGATCAGCTGGCGGAAGGCGAGCGGCACGGCGAGCGTGGCCGCGGCGGCGACAAGCAGGGCCACGCCGGCGGCGGCCACCCGGCCGCGATAGGGCGCCACGAAGGGCAGCAGGCCGCGCAGCACGGCGAACGGGGCTCTGCGACGCCCGGGCGCGCCTGCCTCGGGCGCCTCCTGCGGGGACGAAGACATGCGGCTAGTATACGGACGCGCTCGTCGGCTTCGTGCCGGGCGCGCCGATGGGGCGGCTGGTCACGCTCGCGCCGATCACCTGCGTGCCACGCGTCGTTCTGTGGCAGCCACGCCTGCTCTACCCCTGAACCCTGCGCCAACGAGGCACGCACGATGTCCAAGGTCGTATCCCTGATCCGCCGCCCCACGCTGCGCCTGAATCCCGCCGACGACGTCGTCATTGCCGCCCGCCCGCTGCCGGCGGGCACCCGCGTGGAGGCCGAAGGCATCACCTGCACCGACCCGATTCCGCCCGGCCACAAGCTTGCCGTGCGGGCAGTGGCACGCGGACAGCCGGTGCGCCGCTACAACCAGATCATCGGTTTCGCGACGACCGACATCGCCCCTGGCATGCACGTGCACACGCACAACCTCGCCTTCGACACTTTCGAGCGCGACTACGCGATCGGCGTCGACCGGCGCCCCGCGCAGCCGGCGCCCGCGCAGCCGGCCTCGTTCATGGGCATCGTGCGCGCCGATGGCCGCATCGCCACCCGCAACTACATCGGCGTCATCGCGACCGTGAACTGCTCGGCCTCGGTCTCGAAGTACGTCGCCGCGCACTTCACGCCCGAGCGGCTGGCCGAGTTCCCGAACGTCGACGGCATCGTGCCGATCACGCACTCGTCGGGCTGCGGCATGGACTCGGCGGGCGAAGGCATCGACGTGCTGCGCAAGACCATCGCCGGCTACTGCCGGCATCCCAATTTCGCCGGCGTCGTGATCATCGGCCTGGGTTGCGAGGCCAACCAGATGGACGCGCTGTTCCAGGCCGAGCAGATGCACGAAGGCGCGCTGCTGCGCCCGCTGGTCATCCAGACGAGCGGCGGGACGCGACGCACCGTCGAGGCGGGGGTGGCTGCGGTCGCGTCGATGCTGCCGGCCGCCAATGCGGTGCGCCGCCAACCGGTGCCCGCCAGCCATCTGGTCGTCGGCCTGCAGTGCGGCGGCTCGGACGGCTACTCCGGCATCACCGCCAACCCGGCGCTGGGCGCCGCCTGCGATCTGGTGGTTGCCCATGGCGGCACCGTGATCCTGTCCGAGACGCCCGAGATCTATGGCGCCGAGCACCTGCTCACCCGCCGCGCCGTGTCCGAGGAGGTGGCCCAACGCCTGATCACCCGCATCCGCTGGTGGGAGGACTACACCGCGCGCAACGCCGGCAGCATGGACAACAACCCGTCGCCGGGCAACAAGGCCGGCGGACTGACCACCATCCTCGAGAAGTCGCTGGGCGCGGTCGCCAAGGGCGGAACCACCAACCTCGTCGATGTGTGCGAGTACGCCGATGCGGTCACGGCCAAGGGTCTGGTCTTCATGGACACGCCAGGCTACGACCCGGTCTCGGCCACCGGCCAGGTGGCCGGCGGCGCCAACCTGATCTGCTTCACGACCGGCCGCGGCTCGGTGTATGGCTGCAAGCCATCGCCGTCGATCAAGCTCGCCACCAACACGCCGCTGTACGAGCGCATGACCGACGACATGGACATCAACTGCGGCGAGATCGTCGACGGCACCGTGAGCGTCCAGGACAAGGGCCGCGAGATCTTCGAGCTGATGCTCCGGGTGGCGAGCGGCGAGCCCACCTGCAGCGAGGCGCTGGGCATGGGCAACGACGAGTTCGTGCCCTGGCAGCTTGGCGCGGTGATGTAGGCGACGGCGGCGCGCGGCTCAGCCCCGCCGCGGCATCAGGTCGCGCAGCCGCATCCCGGGAAAGACGATGCCGGCCGTCCCCAGGAAGGCCGCGAGAACGAAGGCCCATAGCTGCTCCAGGTTGCGGGTCGCCTCGCTGTCGGGGCCGGTGTCCTCGCCGGGGTCGAGTGCCTCGCGGATCTCGCGGGCGGTGACGCGCACCGCGCCGAGCGCCAGCGATACCGTGCGGGCAAGACCGTTGCGCGCGCAATCATCGGCGTCGAGCTCCATCAGGGCCACGAGCGAGGCGCCAAGCTGCGCCTGGCTGTGCCAGGGCATGCGCGCCCAGCCAGGCTCATCGGTCATGGCTCCGACGATGCGCGTGGCAGCAAGCTGCACAGCCTCTTCGGAACCCATGCCGCGCGAGCGCATCGCCAGCGCCAGGATGTAGGGCTCGAGCAGCGCCTGAACCACCTTGGGGCTGCCCAGGTAGACCTGCCGGTCGGCGGCCAGCGCCGCCAGCGTGAACCCGTCGACGGCCGGCTCCTCGCCGTAGCCGATCAGCATCCCGTCGACCAGATCGCGCAGGATCGCCACGTCCTCGTCGTCGCGCTGCTGTGTGTACTGTCGCGGATGGCGATTGACCTCGGCTTGCGTGACCCGCCAGTGGCCGGGCTTCTTCGGCACCGGCGCGAAGTGCAGGCGGTAGATGGCGAGCCCGGTCCAGCTTCGATGCAGGTGCAGCGTGCCATCCTCGAAGTAGGCAAACCACTTCTGTTCCTGCACCGTCGGGATGAAGCCGCGCGCGATGCGCGCCATCTCCTGCGGTGTGACCGTCCGCTCGAAGGCCAGGCGGCTGCGCCGCGCCGGCAGCAGGCCGCCAACCCAGTCCTCGCGGCGGGCGATCGGGCGCTTGAGCGGCAGGGGCCCCGGCAGACTGCCGAGGGCGGCCTCAAGCACGGCGAGGTCACGGCCGCGCGCCGTGGCGTCGGTCGTCAGGGACAGCAGCGCACGGGCCTCGTCGGGCAGCGCCCAGCGCAGGCGCGAGGTTTCGCGGCTCGTCCACCGCAGGTCGACCGTGCGGGGATCGACCGTCATCAGGAAGAAGTGGCTGCGCGTGGTGGTGCCGGCGAAGGTGCCCGCCAGCGGCAGCAGGATGCGGGCATCGACGCCCAGCTCCTCGCGCACCTCGCGCAGCGCGGTCTCGCGCGGAGGCTCATCGCCGTCCGGGCGCCCCTTGGCGTAGCTCCAGACGTAGCCGCCGTAGTGGCCTGCCACCTCACGCAGAAGCAGGCGGCCTTGCGGGTCGATGACCACGCCGCCGTAGGCGCGCGGTTTGCCAACCGGGGATTTCTGCGGCCAGGGCAGGCCCTCCCAGCCGCATGGTGGGGGCTCGGGCAGGTCGTCGTGCATGCCGTACAGCGCCTGCCAGACGTCGCCGTAGCGCCGGGCGCGGGTCTGGCCCGTGACCATGGCCACCTCGTCCTTGAAGTTGCCGTAGCCGATGTCGGCGACGATGCGCGACATCGCCTCGGCAAGTTCGGCATGGTTGCAGCGCATGCGCCACGGATAGTCGGTACCGCCGTGCGCCCGGGGCGGCGTGGCCTGCGGCAGGTAGTGTTGCCGCAGGCGCTGCAGATCGCCGCGCGTGCGGCTGCGGATGGTGAGCTGGGAGTCGTCCGGCTTGAGGACGACGCTGAAGAAACCGAAGGTGGTGAAGAGCCACATGAGCGATCCCGGCAAAACCAGGCATTCTCTCGGGCACCGGGCTCAGGGCATGAGCCCGCCGCGCCTGCGGCGCTTTCAGCGCACACCGCGCCTGCGGCGCAGAACGGGTGCGTTGTGGCTGCGGCCGCCCGCTGGCGCGGCCTTCACGCGGGCTGCGCCCGCATGAGCCTGCGCCGCAACCTGATCCTGCGCTTTCAGCGCACACCGCGCCTGCGGCGCAAAACGAGTGCGTTGTGGCTGCGGCCGGCCGCTGGCGCGGCCTTCACGCGGGCTGCGCCCGCATGAGCCTGCGCCGCAACCTGATCCTGCGCTTTCAGCGCACACCGCGCCTGCGGCGCAAAACGAGTGCGTTGTGGCTGCGGCCGGCCGCTGGCGCGGCCTTCACGCGGGCTGCGCCCGCATGAGCCTGCGCCGCAACCTGATCCTGCGCTTTCAGCGCAGGATCAGGTTGTCTCTGTGGATCAGTTCGGGTTCTTCGGTGAAGCCGAGGATGGACTCGATGTCGGTGGACGGTCGGCGCATGATCAGCCGCGTCTCGGCGCTCGAGTAGTTGATCAGGCCGCGCGCGATCTCGCGGCCCTCGGCGTCGCGGCAGGCGACGACCTCGCCGCGGCCGAACTCGCCGCTGACGTCGATGACGCCGATCGCGAGCAGGCTCTTGCCGCCTTCACTGAGCGCGCGGGCTGCGCCGTCATCGAGCGTGACCGAGCCGCGAAGCTGAAGGTGATCGGCAAGCCACTGCTTGCGCGAGGCCAGCCGGGGCGTGAGCGCGACGAAACGCGTGCCCACGTCCTCGCCGCGCGCCAGCCGGCCGAGCGCATCGGGGGTGCGTCCCGATGCGATCACGGTGTGGGCGCCGCTGCCAGCCGCGCGGCGCGCCGCCAGCACCTTGGTGATCATGCCGCCCTTGCCGATCGCGCTGCCCGCACCACCCGCCATCGCCTCGAGCGCGGGATCGCCAGCGGTCACCTCGGGAAGCAGACGCGCCTCGGGATCCTTGCGCGGGTCGGCGGTGTACAGGCCCTCCTGATCGGTCAGGATGACCAGGACGTCGGCGTCGATGAGATTGGTGACGAGCGAGGCGAGGGTGTCGTTGTCGCCGACCTTGATCTCGTCGGTGACCACGGTGTCGTTCTCGTTGATGATCGGCACGACTCCCAGCCGCAGCAGGGTGAGCAGCGTCGAGCGCGCATTCAGGTAGCGGCGACGGTCGGCCAGGTCTTCGTGCGTGAGCAGCACCAGCGCGGTGGACAGGCCATAAGTGCGAAAGCAGCTCTCGTAGACCTGGGCCATGCCCATCTGCCCGACGGCCGCCGCGGCCTGCTGCTCGTGGATCTCGCGCGGGCGTCGCGGCCAGCCCAGCCGCTTCATGCCCTCGGCGATGGCCCCCGACGACACCAGCGCGACCTGCTTGCCGGCCTGGCGCAAGCTGGCGATCTGGCGCCCCCATTCGCTGATCGCCGCCGCATCGAGGCCCTTGCCGTCGTTGGTCACGAGGCTCGAGCCGACCTTGACGACGACACGCTGCGCCTCGGCGACAACGGCGCTGCGGACGCCGTCGGGGGTCGGGCGGGTCATGGCTACGCCTGCCCTGCGGAGGGTTCGGCCGCCGGCGCAACCGGGAAACGAGGATCGACCTGCGCGGTCTCGGGCTCGCGCTGCGACTCGAGGTAGACGTTGACCTCGCGCATCAGCGCCTCGCAACCCTCGCGGGTGAGACCCGAAACGGCGAACACACGCGCCACCGGCAGCGCCGCACGGCCGCGACCGCGGAACCGGCGCACGAACTCGTCGATGCGGGCCTGCCTCTCGGCGGGCTCGATGGTGTCGATCTTGTTGAGCACCAGCCAGCGCGGCTTGTCGGCGAGCTGCGGATCGTACTTGCGCAGCTCGCGAACGATCGCGCGCGCGTCGCGGGCCGGGTCGGCATCGGGGTCGAAGGGCGCGAGATCGACCAGGTGCAGCAGCAGGCGTGTGCGCTGCAGGTGGCGCAGGAACTGGTGGCCGAGCCCGGCTCCTTCGGCGGCGCCCTCGATGAGGCCCGGGATGTCGGCGAGCACGAAGCTCTTCTCGGGGCCCACGCGCACCACCCCGAGATTGGGGTGGAGTGTGGTGAACGGATAGTCGGCCACCTTGGGCCGGGCGTTGCTGACCGCCGCGATGAGAGTCGACTTGCCGGCGTTGGGCATGCCGAGCAGACCCACGTCGGCGAGCACCTTGAGTTCGAGCCGCAGCCGGCGCCGCTCGCCCTCGCCACCCGGGGTGAACTGGCGCGGCGCGCGGTTGGTGCTCGACTTGAAGTGGATGTTGCCCAGGCCGCCTTCACCGCCGCGTGCGAGCAGTTCGCGCTGGCCGTGCGCCGCGAGGTCGAACAGCAGTTCGCCGCTGTCCTCGTCGATGACCATCGTGCCGACCGGCATGCGCAGCGTGATGTCGTCGGCCGCCTTGCCGTACTGATCGGAGCCGCGCCCGCGCTCGCCTCCCCGCGCCTCATGGCGGCGAGCGTAGCGGAAGTCGACCAGGGTG
Source organism: Burkholderiaceae bacterium (assembly GCA_044370795.1). Taxonomy (GTDB): domain Bacteria; phylum Pseudomonadota; class Gammaproteobacteria; order Burkholderiales; family Burkholderiaceae_E; genus Quisquiliibacterium. The sequence goes on along the minus strand of JBILUW010000010.1, from coordinate 4,187 downwards.
TTGATGTTGCGGTCGGCAACTGCCCACACGCTGCCCCCCCGGCCGCCGTCGCCGCCATCGGGCCCGCCGCGCGGAATGAACTTCTCGCGACGGAAGGAAACGATGCCGGTGCCGCCGTCACCGGCGATCACCTCGATGTGCGCTTCGTCGACGAACTTCATGCGCTTCCTTGCAGCCGCCGGCCGCCCATCAATGAAAAAGCCCCGCGGTGCGGGGCTGACCGGCCGGCAGCCTGCCCGCTCACTGGGCTGCCGCAGCCTCGGGCAGGGGCACGATGCTGACGGTGTGACGGCCGAGGGCGCCTTTCACCGCGAACTTCACCGAGCCATCGATCAGCGCGTAGAGCGTGTGATCCTTGCCCAGACCGACATTCACGCCGGGGTGAAAACGGGTGCCGCGCTGGCGCACGATGATCGAGCCCGCCGAGACGGTTTCGCCACCGTAGGCCTTGACGCCGAGCATCTTGGGCTGTGAATCGCGGCCGTTGCGGGTGGAGCCGCCACCTTTTTTCTGTGCCATGAAGCGCTCCTCAGACGGCTGCCGGAGCGAGCGACTCGCCCAGCGACGATGCGATGCGGCTGACCAGGACCTCGGTGTAGTTCTGCCGATGGCCCTGACGCTTGCGGTAGTGCTTGCGGCGCCGCATCTTGAAGATGCGCACCTTGTCGTGACGTCCTTGGGCAAGCACCGTGACCGAAACCGTGGCCCCTGCAACCAGCGGGGCGCCCACGACGATACTCTCGCCGCTGCCCACCGCCAGAACCTGGTCGAGGGTGATTTCGGTTCCGATGTCCGCCGGCATCTGTTCTATTTTGATCTTGTCGCCAGCGGCAACTTTGTACTGCTTGCCACCGGTTTTTATGACCGCGTACATGGGAACCTCGAAGAGGGTGAAAGAAACGAACCCGGAAGTATGGCAGGTCGGTGGGCCGTGAGCAAGGGCTGCAACCCACCAACGCACGCTCGCGCCAGGCCGGGATTTCGCGCTCCGCCGGTATGGGCGGCAGCCGGGTCGCCCCGCTCCTATAATCCGGGCGTCCATGAAACCCCAAGAGCTCTTTCCCGCGCTCACCGACGACCTCGCCGAGGTCGACCGCGTGATCCGAACGCGCCTCGCATCCGAGGTCGTGCTGGTCAACACCGTGGCCGAGTACATCGTGGCCGCAGGCGGCAAGCGCTTGCGCCCCGCCCTGCTGCTGCTCGTGGCCCGGGCGCTCGATTACCGCGGTCCGCATCATCACCTGCTCGCGGCAGTCATCGAGTTCATCCACACGGCCACGCTGCTGCACGACGATGTCGTCGATGAGTCGGAGCTGCGCCGCGGCCGCAAGACGGCCAATGCCGCCTTCGGCAATGCGGCAAGCGTGCTGGTGGGCGACTTCCTCTACTCGCGCGCGTTCCAGATGATGGTCGAGGCCGACGACATGCGCGTGATGCGCGTGCTGTCGGACGCCACGAACGTGATCGCCGAGGGCGAGGTGCTGCAGTTGATCAACTGCAACGACCCCGACGTCGACGAGGAACGCTACCTGAAGGTGATCCGCTACAAGACTGCCCGCCTGTTCGAGGCCGCCGCGCAGATCGGAGCCATCCTGGCCGGCGCGTCGCCCGCGCTCGAGCAGGGCGCGGCCGAGTACGGTCGGCGGCTGGGCACGGCCTTCCAGCTGATCGACGACTTGCTCGACTACTCCGGCGTGACCGCCGACATCGGCAAGAACGTCGGCGATGATCTGCGCGAGGGCAAGCCCACGCTGCCCCTGATCCACGTGATGAGCCACGGCAGCGCCTTCGAGCGCAACCTGGTTCGCGAGGCGATCGTGGACGGCCAGACCGAGCGCTATGCCGAGATCATGGCGGCCATCGAACGCACCGGCGCGCTCGAGTACACCCGCATGCGGGCTCTCGAGGAAGCCCGGGCGGCGGCCGATGCCATCGCCGGCCTGCCTGCTTCCGGCTTCAAGGACGCCCTGCTATACTTATCGACTCACTCTGTTCAGCGTGATCGCTGAACTGCGCCTGCGGCTCTCCCGACTCCGGCCGGCGGCGTATCCGGGTGAATGCAGAATCACACTGTCTCGTCGGCGCAATGCCGGCGTGAGACAACGGGGTGTAGCTTAGCCTGGTAGAGCGCTACGTTCGGGACGTAGAGGCCGGAGGTTCGAATCCTCTCACCCCGACCACCCCTCTCCCCTTTTCTCCATTCCCTTTGTCTGCGTGGGTTCCCGGCGCTCGGTCCGGCGTGCTCGCGTGCTGCTCGTCTAGCCGCGTTCGGCAGCCGCCTCGCGCGCCGCCCTCAGCAAAGCCGCCAGCCACGGCGCCTCGCTCATTGCGCGGCGATAGAACAGGCCCACCGGCGCCAGGCGCAGGCGCGGCTCGAGCCGCAGCCATACCACCTGCCACTTGGCGTCGATGCTGGGATCACCCCAGCGCGGTAGCAGAGAGATGCCCGCGCCGGCCTCGACCATGCGCAGGGAACTGGGGGTTGAATCGGACTCGATCACAGGCACCGGCGGCGGCAGGCCCGCCTGGCGGTAAAGGGCATCGGAAGCTCGCCGCGTCAGGTTCGGGCCACTCTGGAGGATCCAGCGCTCGCCAGCCAGATCGTCCAGATTGACCACCTTGCGGCCAGCCAGCCGGTGGTCGGGACGCACCGCCACCTGCATCTCCTCGTCGAGAAGCCGCTCGAACACGATGCCGGCATCGACCGGACCAAGCAGCGCCGAATCCTCGTCGGGCAGGAAGCGGGCGACCACCGCATCAAGATCGCCGGCGTGAAGCAGTTCGAGCAGTTCGGGCGAACTGCGCTCGAAGATCTGGATCTGCCGGGATCCATCGCAAGCCAGCCGGCGGACCAGGCCGGGCAGCAGATTCATGGCCAGCGCAGGCGGCGCTCCAAGGCGGAGTAACGAGGGGCCGCCTCCGCCCAGCGTCTGGAGTTCGACCCTGACCCTTTCGAGGTCCGACAGCAGCAGGCGCGCGCCACGCAGCAGGACCTCGCCGGCCGAGGTGGCCACCAGCCCGCGCTGCGAGCGGTCGAAGAGCTGGCATCCGAACAGGCGCTCGATTTCCTGCAGCGTCTTGGTGGCAGCCGGCTGCGTGATGCCGACAGCCTCGGCCGCGCGACGCAGGCTGCGGCCCTCGCCGAGCGCCCGCAGCAACTGGAGATGGCGAAAGCGCAGACGGGCGGCTATCGCATCCAGCCCGGGGGTCGATGTCCAGTCGTCGCGAGGCACCATGGCTGTCAATCGGCGCGGATGCCCGCCTGCCGCGCCACTGTCGTCCACTTGTCGATCTCGGAGCGCACATAGGCGCCGAACTGGGGCGGCGTCATCGGCACCGTCCAGCCGCCCATCTCGGCGATGCGCTGCTTCACCGCGGGGGTGGCCAGCAGCCTGGAGACCTCGCGATTGAGCGCCTCGACGACCGGCGCGGGCGTGCGGCCCGGCGCCATCAGTCCGACCCATACCGTCACCTCGAAACCCGGATAGCCCGCTTCGGCCACCGTGGGCACGGCCGGCAGCTCGGCTACCCGCTGGCCGCTGGTGACGGCGAGCGCGCGCACCCGCCCCGCCTTGATCTGCGGCAGGGCCGTGACGAGATTGTCGACCATGACCTGCACCTGCCCGCCGATGAGGTCGGTCATGGCCGGCGTGGACCCCTTGTAGGGCACGTGCGTCAGGTCGATCGCGGCGCGCGCCTTCAGGAGTTCGGCGGCCAGGTGGCCCGAAGTGGCCGTGCCCGAGGATCCGAGCACCAGCCCGCCGGGTCGAGACTTGGCCAGCGAGACCAGCTCGGCGACGGTGTTGGCCGGCACGCCCGGATTGACCAGCAGCACGTTGGGCATCGAGATCACATGGACCACGGGGGTGAAGTCGGCGGGCGCGTAGGGCAGCTTGCCGGCGTACACCCCGTAATGCGCCGCGTTGGGCCCGATGCTGCCCATGAGCAGGGTATGTCCGTCGGGATCCGCACGGGCAACCGCCTGGGCGCCGATGATCTGGCTGGCGCCGGCCTTGTTCTCGACCACCACCGGCTGGCCGATCAGCTTGGTGAGTTCGCCGGCCACCAGGCGTGCGGCCTGATCGAGGATGCCGCCCGGAGCGGCGGGAACGACGATGGTGACCGGCCGGGAGGGGAAGACCGGCGGCGGGGGCGGCTGCTGCGCCCCCGCCCCCCCCGCCCGGGTG
>JBILUW010000136.1:0-10491 GCA_044370795.1 Burkholderiaceae bacterium | reverse complement strand
GCTGCTGGTGGCGGCGGCTGCGGCCAGCGTGCCGTGGTTGCCGCGCACCTTCCTGCCCGCCTTCAACGAGGGTTCGCTGGTGCTGAGCCTGAGCCTGCAGCCGGGCACATCGCTTGCCGAAGCGAACCGCATCGGCGCGGTCGCCGAAGTCCTGATCCGCCAGGTGCCGGAGGTGGCCCAGGTGGGCCGACGCACCGGGCGCGCGGAGCTCGACGAGCACGCCGAAGGGGTGCATTCGGCCGAGATCGACGTCGACCTGAAGCGCGGCGCGCGCGCCCGAGAGGCCGTCATCGCCGAGATCCGCGAGAAGCTGGCGGTGCTGCCCGCGCAGGTGGCCATCGGTCAGCCGATCGGGCACCGGCTCGATCACCTGCTTTCGGGCGTGCGTGCGCAGCTCGTGCTGAAAGTCTTCGGCGACGACATCGACACGCTGCGTGGCCTGGCAGAACAGTTGCGAACGCAGCTTTCCGGAGTTCCGGGCCTGGTCGACCTCAGCGTCGAGAAGCAGGTGCTGATTCCACAGATCGTCGTGCGGCTGGATCACCGCAAGGTCGCCCAGGTCGGGCTCGCGCCTGGAGAGGCCATCCGCGTGCTGCAGACCCTGACCGACGGCGCGCACGGCGCCCAGATCGTCGAGGGCTCACGGCGCTACGACCTGGTGCTGCGACTGCCCGATGAGCGCCGCACCCCGCACGATCTGGCCCGCATGCTGATCGACACGCCGGCGGGCCGCATCCCGCTGTCGACGATCGCGAGCATCGAGGAAGCCGATGGCCCGAACCAGATCGGCCGGGAGAACGGCCGTCGTCGCATCGTCGTCTACGCGAACATCGACGGGCGCGACATGGGCGCGGTCGTCGAGCGTGTGCGCGGCGTCGTCGCCGGGCAGCGGCTGCCGGCAGGCTACTTCATCAATCTCGAAGGCCAGTTCCAGGCCCAGGAACAGGCAACCCGCCTGATCGCCTTGCTGTCGGGGGTGTCGCTGGCGCTGATCTTCGTGGTGCTGTATTCGCGCTATCGGTCCGCGGTGCTGGCCGGCATCGTGATGGCCAACATCCCGCTGGCACTGATCGGCGCGGTCGTCGCGATGTGGATCGCCGACGTGCAGCTGTCGGTGGCCTCGATGGTGGGATTCATCACGCTGACCGGCATCGCCGCGCGCAACGGCATCCTGAAGATCAGCCACTACATCCATCTGTGCCGCTTCGAGGACGAGCGCTTCGGCAAGGCGATGATCGTGCGCGGTTCGCTCGAGCGACTCGTGCCGGTGCTGATGACGGCGCTGGTGGCCGCCTTCGCGCTGGTACCCCTGCTGCTGGCGGTCGACGCCCCCGGCAAGGAGATCCTGCACCCGGTGGCGGTGGTGATCTTCGGAGGCCTGGTGAGCGCGACCCTGCTCGATACCCTGCTCACGCCCGTGCTCTATTGGCGCTTCGGGCGAGCCCCGACCCAACGCCTGCTGACGGAAGGCGATTCCACGTTCCCGAAGGAGTGAACGATGCCGAGTCGATACGCAACCGCGCTGGTGCTGGCGCTGGCGGTGATGACGGGCGAGCAGGCACTGGCCCACGGTGAGGCCAGGGCCCGGCACGGCGGCACCGCCGTGATGGCCAGCGACCTCGGCTTCGAGCTGGTGGGCATTCCGGGCGGCGTCGCGCTCTACATCGAAGACCACGGCAAGCCGCTCGCACCGACGGGCTTCCGCGGCAAGATTGCCTTGCTCTCGGGCACCGAGAAGGCCGAGGCCGAGCTGGTCCCCACTGCCGACCGCCTGGAGGCCCGGGGACTGCGCCTGGGACCGGGCGTGAAGGCCGTCGCCACGCTCACCACGGCGGAACGCAAGGTGATCACCGTGCGATTTTCGGTCCGCTGAGGCGGCGCGATCGATGGCCCGGAGGCTCGCGCAGACCCGCGCTCAGAGCGCGCTGCTCGCCTTCAGCAGCCGGCGCGACCCCGTCGTCGTGATGTAGAGGTCACGACCGATCGGCCAGACGTCGACCGGCGACGCCAGGCGCGCCGGCAGCGCCCCCAGGTCCTGGCCGGCCTGGTTGAGTTGACCCACGAGCGTCAGCACCCGGCCGTCGTCGCTCGCCAGCCGAACCGCGTGGGCGCCCTGGTCGACCACGAGCAGCCGGTTGTCGGGCAGCACGCGAATACTGGCGATCGATCCGAAGCTGGCCGCCGACCCGCTGCCGTCAACCCCGCCGCCGGAGGTGGCCAGGCCGGCGATCCGCCGCAGCTGTCCCTGGCTGTCGAGCAACCAGAGTTCCTTGCCATTGCTCAGCCAGTAGCCGCCGTCGGGACGCCGCTGGACCAGCGCGGGGCCGCCGCCGGCCTCGGGAATCACAGCCGACAGGCCCACCCGCCGGCCCGCGAAGGCCGTGGAGTCGATGGTTGCGCCCGCAACTACTGACGCCGAGCCGCTGCCGAGGTCGAGGCGATAGAGCCTGAGCTCGTGATACACGGATGTGGGCACCACCGGCGGGTCGGTCCGTACCCAGCCGAAGACGTGAAGCGCGTTGCCCTCCAGGTGCACTCCCGAGGGGCCGCTTGGCGCATCGCCGGCGAGCACGCCCGGCCAGGTCAGCGTCGAGCCTACGACCGAGCCCGCGCCCGTGTCGAGCCCGGTTCGCAGCTCCACACCGCGACGCGCCAGAAGACCGGCCGGCGTCGGACCGAGCCAGTAGCCCGCGACCGCGCCGGCCTCCGGCGCACGGCCCGTGCATGCGGTCGGCTGCGCCCGGTAGTCGGTGGTCGCGATGCATGACGGCGCGCCGACCGCGACAGCCAGCGAGCGGATCGGCGCAGGCACGAAGGCGGGGTCGTCGAGCCGGGCCCGGGCCAGCCCGGATTGCATGGCGTACCGACCGGTCGGGGCCGGGCCTGAAGCATCGCCCCAGGCGACCAGGAGCTCGCCCGCGGCATTCAGCCCGAGCAGGCCCGCGCCGGCAAACCCGGGGTCGACCACCCTGGGCCCCGAGACGGTCGTGAGCCGGTCGCCCTCCAGGCGACGGACCTGGCAAGTCTCGCCATCGTAGAAGACCACGCCCGCGGCATCCGGAACCAGCTGCGCGGCGCCCGCGAAGCCCGCCTGCGCTGCGGCGCCCTCGCGGCCGATGGCATCGCCGGGCAGGCCGGCCGGCGTCGCGATCGGGGTCCAGCCCCGGGCGGCGTCGACCTGATGGATGCCGCCCGCCCCGCCGACCACCACCGTGCCCGAGGGCGATACGCCGAGGTCGCGCGCATCGAGGGCCCAGGCGGTCGTCCAGCCCCGCGTCGACGGCGTGCGCGTCAGCGTGTAGGACCGGCTGGCCAGCGTGGCCCAGACGCCGGCCGGGTCGCGAACCCGGACCGACGCCTCGGCGAGATACACGGACTCGAGGGCTCCGAACGGGGTCTCCTTCTGCGACACCAGCTGCCGGAAGGGCTGGTTGAGCAGCAGGAGCAGTTCGTCGGCCGGACCGACGCGCATCGCCGAGATCACGTCGAGCGCGGCGATGTCACCGGGCAGCGCCACGGTGCGCAGCGTCCAGAGGTCCTGGCCCGGTGCCGCGCGCGAGATCACCCGCAGGCTGCGCGTGATCGTGCTGGCCGGAGGGCTTGCAGAGACATCGGTCTGGCCCGACTCCACGAGCAGGTAGATCGTGTCCCTGCCCGCCGCGATCAGGCTGACCGGTCCGACCGGCGAGGACCCCAGCGGGCCATCGACAGTGGACGCCGGGTCGCCCAGCTGGGCGAGCGTCCGGACGCTGCCGCCCTGGGTGGCCACGGACAGCGCGCCCTCGCGCACGAACCAGATCCGGCCATCCTGGGCCACGTCGAAGGTCGCCGCGTACGGCAGCGGCAGCACCGACTTGTCGCCGGCTGCGGTGATCCGGAACATCGCGCCGCCCTCGCTCGTGCGATGCGACGCGATGTAGCCGCCAGCCCGGTCGCCACGCAACTGCAGCGGGGTCGCGTCGTCGGAGGCGATGCCGGTGCCGCCGGACGGCCAGCCCCGGAAGATCCCGGCGGATCGGGGATAGCGGGCCGACGCGCCCGCCCCGGTCACCGCGGGCGCATCGGGGCTCGCGCACTCGGTGGCCGTCACGGTGCCGGCTGGCGGCGCGGCGCCGATCTCGGCGAGCACGGCGGCGGGCGGGGCCACCGTCGACGTGGACGGCCCGGAGCCCGAACCGCCACAGGCGGCGAGCAGGGCGACGATGGCGATGGCGGCGGCCAGGCGTCGGACGGAAACAGGTGCGAAAGCCATGCGGATGTCCTGGGGATCGGGAGTCGGGAAGCGCTGCGCGGACGAGGCGGCATATCCCTGGAACTCAGACCCGCCGCGCCAGCCCCTGCCAGAAGGTCTCGCGGATCTCGCGCTTGAGCACCTTGCCGACCGAACTGCGGGGGAGCTGCGGCCAGACCTCGATCGACCTCGGGGTCTTCATGCTGCCCAGGCGCTCGCGGCACAGGGCCAGTGCCGCCTCGGGGTCCCAGGGCACCCCGGGACGCAACTCGACCACGGCCTTGACGGCCTCGCCCCAGTAGGGGTCGGGCACGCCCACCACCGCACAGTCGTTGATCGCGGGCAGCGACCACAGCACCTGCTCGATCTCGCTGGGCGCGATGTTGAAGCCGCCCGAGACGATCATGTCCTTGATGCGGTCGACGATGTAGAAGTAGCCGTCGGCGTCGCGGTAGCCCACGTCACCGGTGTGCAGCCAGCCGCCGCGCAGGGTCTCGGCGGTCTTGTCGGGATCGCGGTAGTAGCCCTTCATCACGAGATCGCCCTGGACCACGATCTCGCCGCGCTCGCCGTCGGGCAGCAGCCGACCCTCGGGGTCCATGATGGCCACGCGCACCAGCGGCGAGGCGCGCCCGCAGCTCGCGAGCCGGTGGGCGAGCGTGGGGTCGGCCAGGATGCGAAGGTGGTCCTCGATGCCGAGCACCGTGCACACGAAGGGCGCCTCGGCCTGGCCGTAGGCCTGCACCATGACCGGTCCGAAGACCTCGAGCGCCTCGCGCAGCCGGTCGGCCGACATCGGCGCCGCCGAGTACACGAAGTAGCGCAGCGACGCATAGTCGCCCTCGCGCACGCCGGGGTGCGCCAGCAGCTTGTAGATCGCGGTCGGCGGCAGGAAGAGCTGCGTCACACGGTGGTGGCCGATGGCCTCGACGATGGCGGCAGGCTCGGTCGAACCGAGGATGATGTTGGCCCCGCCGTAGGCGCAGGTGGCGAAGGCGATGGTGCCGGCGGCATGCGACATCGGCGCCACCACCAGATGCACCGGCCGCTCGCGCACCGGCATCGCCGCATACCAGTTGGCAAACAGCATCGCGTAGTTGCGATGCGTGATCAGCACGCCCTTGGGCAGGCCGGTGGTGCCGCCGGTCCCGCGGATGGCGACCACGTCGTCGCTGCCATCGTCGCTGCGAAAAGGCGTGCCGGCCTGCCCCTGCGCCCAGCGCTCCAGCGCGGGCGCGCCGGGCAGGTCGGCGTCGATGCACACCACGCCCAGCAGCCGGGGCAGCGACTCGCGCAGCAGCGCGAGCTGCGGCGCGAAGCGGCTGTGGATGAAGAGGAACTCGCAGTCCGCCCGCGCGAGGATGTTGGCATTCTCCTCGGGCGCGTTGCGCGCGTTGACCGGCACCCACACCCCCGGGGAGCGCACGATGCCCAGCACGGCGGCGAAGGTGAGCAGATGGTTTTCGGCGAGCATGCCCACCGTCTGGCCGCGCCCGATGCCAGCGGCCGCCAGGCCGTTGGCGATGCGGTGCGTGAGCCCGGCCACCTCGCCGTAGGACAGCGTGCGGCCCTGCGGCTCGACGAGGCAGGGCGCATCGGCCCCGAAGGCAAGGCCGCGATCGAAGAGGTCGATCAGCTGCATCGAAACCTCAGCGATGAGGTCGGGAGATCGTCGGCTGCATGGAACGCGCAGGCCCGGGGCAGGCTCACCGGTGCAGCTTCAGCTCCTTCAGCAGCTTCTCCTGCACCGCACGGCGCCGGCTCAGCATGGCCGCGAATTCCCTGCCGGGGGTCTGGGTGAGCACCGCGCCGGGCAGCCGGCGGGCCATGGCCTGGTACTCCGGATCCGCGGCAGTGCGCAGCAGGAGCTCCTCCATCTGGCGCACCTGGGGCTCGGGCGTCTTCGCGTTGATCGCGAAACCCGCGATCTCGTGCACTTCATAGCCGGGGTAGCCGAGCTCGGCGACGGTGGGGACGTCCGGGAAGCTCGGATGACGGGTAGCCGCCGCGGTGGCCAGCGGACGGTTCTTGCCTGATTCGACGAAGCGCACCGCGGTGCCGAGGTCGGCGAGCGCCAGCGGGATCGAGCCCTCGCCGAGGCCGAGGAACAGGTCGGGGCCCTTGTACTGAACCACGTTGAAGCGGGCGCCGATCATGTCCTCGAAGATGCGCAACGCCACCTGGAAGTGCGGCGAGTAGATGCCCATGTTGACGGTGCCCGGCGCGGCGCGCGCATCATCGACCATCTTCTTCAGCGTCGTGTAGTTCGACGAAGGCGACGCGAGGAACATGCCGGTGTGCTGCGAGAATCCGATGACGGGGCGCAGCAGCGACTCGTCGTAGGACACGCTCTGCATCATCGGCACCAGGTTCATCGAGCTGGAGGTGATCGAGACCACGGTATGCCCATCGGCCGGGAGCGAGAGGAAGTGCGAAAGCCCGAGCACGCCGCCACCGCCCACCTTGTTCTCGACCACCGTGGGCTGGCCGGTCGTCGCACGGATGCGCTCGGCAAACGCACGCACCAGGATGTCGACCCCGGTGCCCTGCGCGCTGGGCACCACGAAGCGCAGCGGCTTGCCCGGGAAAGGCTGCGCCCGCAGCGCGCCCGGGGCGAGGAGCGCACCCAGCGTCGCGCCGGCCGCGGCGCCCGCGAGGCGACGACGCATGGGGGCCACCGCAGGCGACGGCCTTGGTTCGATGGGGGCAGGCAGGCGGGGCATCGTCACTCCTTCGCGGGACGGCGGCTCACTGTAGGAGGACGGGTGGCCGCGGGCAACCGGACGCAGTCCGATTCACGAAGCGAGCACCGCTCCGAAGCAGCGGGCCGCCGAGGGTCACTGCCGTCGCGCCGGACGCCCGCGGCTAAGCTGCCGCCTTCGTGCCCATGACCCTCACCCTCCCCTTGCTGCCCGACGCCGGGGCCGTGCCGCCGCCCACGCGCGCCGCAGCGCTCGCGGCGCTCGCCCGCGTGCGGCCGGCCGCGTACGCGCGCACGCGCAACCACCTCGAGGGCGCGGTCACCGGGCTGTCGCCCTGGTTGACCCACGGCGTGCTCACACTGCCCGAGGTGCTGGCGCAGGTTCTTGCTCGCGGCGCGCTCCCCGTGCAGCACAAGCTGGTGTTCGAGTTCGGCTGGCGCGAGTACTTCCGCCATGTCTGGTCGCACCTCGACGACGGCATCCTGCGCTCGCTGCACGAGGGCCCGCTGCCCGAGTCGGCTTATGCAAACACCCTGCCCGCCGACATCCGCGAGGCGCGCACCGGGGTGCCGGCCATCGATGAGGCGGTGCGCGCGCTCTACGCCACGGGCACGCTGCACAACCATGCGCGCATGTGGCTGGCCAGTTACGTGGTGCACATCCGCCATGTGCACTGGCGCGCGGGCGCCGACTGGATGGTGGCCCACCTGCTCGACGGCGACCTCGCCAGCAATCATCTGAGCTGGCAATGGGTAGCCGGCACCGGCAGCCACAAGCCCTACCTCTTCAATGCGGAGAACGTGGCCCGCTACGCGCCCGCGCGCTGGCACAGCCCGGGCACCGTGATCGACCAGTCCTACGCGGCGCTGGATGCGATCGCGCGTGGCGCAGGCACCGCGCCGACCGACCCGTGCCCGCAGCCAGGCTCGGGGACCGCCGAAGCGTCGCTGCTCGCCCAACCGCCCGCCGATCTCGGCGTGCTCACGGCGGCCGAGCCCGCCCCAGGGGGGGCTGTCGACCCCGACCTTGCGGCCGCCGCCGCACGCCTGCGTGGCCGCGCCGTGTGGCTCGTGCATCCGTGGGCGCTGCGCGCACCACCTGCCGATCTGCCCACCGATGCGGCCGTGATCGGCGTGTACCCGAGGGATTACCACGAGGCCTGGCCCTGGCCCGAGGCGCGCTGGCGCTGGGTCGACGCGGCCATGGCAGCCGTCAAGGCCGAGCGCTGGTTCGTCGATGCCGCCAGTCTGCGCGCCGCACTCGCCGGCGCAGCCAGCGTGCGCAGCGTGGCCGACCCGCATCTGCCCGCGTGGCTGGCCGACATCGCGCGGCTCGATGACGCGCCCCGCCTCTTCGCGCCGGTGACGCGGCGCTGCACGAGTTTTTCGCAGTGGTGGACCCGCGTCACGCGCGGCCTTGCCGATGCCCAGGAACTGCTTTGACGACCCCCGAACCGAAAGACGCGCTCACCGTGCTCTACGACGGCGGCTGCCCGCTATGCCGGCGCGAGATCGCGCATGCCCGGGGCCTCGCGCAACGGCAAGGCGACGAGACGCTGTGCTTCGTCGACATCAGCGCCGCCAGCGCCTGCCCGATGCCCGACGACGAGCGCACCGCGCTGCTCGCCCGCTTCCATGTGGAGCGCGCCGACGGCTCGCGGCTGAGCGGCGCGGCGGCCTTCGTCGCCATGTGGCGGCGCCTGCCGGGGTGGCGCTGGGTGGCACGCATCGCCGACCTGCCCGGAGGGCTCGCCCTGATGGAGCTGAGCTATCGGGGGTTTCTGCGCGTGCGGCCACTGATGCAGGCCGTTGCGCGCCGGCTCGAAGGGCAGGCGCCAGACCTGTCGCCCGTCATGGTGCGCGAGTTGCGCTCCGACCACGCGGGCGAAACCGGGGCGGTCTTCATCTATCGGGGGGTCATCGCGGTGGCGGGCCGCCGCGGCGACGCGGAGTTGCTCGGCTTTGCCGCCCGGCATGCGGCCACCGAGGCCGAGCACCTGCGCCTGATCGACGCCTGGCTGCCGCCGCGGCAACGCAGCCGCTTGCTCGGCCCCTGGAAGCTCGCCGGATGGCTGACCGGCGCGTTGCCCGCGCTGGCCGGCCGGCGCGCGGTCTACGCCACCATCGCGGCGGTCGAACGCTTCGTCGACGCCCACTACCAGCAGCAGATCGAACGCCTGCAGCGCGAGGCCGGCCCGCCGGAGCTGCTCGCGCTGCTGCAGCGCTGCCAGGCCGACGAGCGGCACCACCGCGACGAGGCCGCGCAGGCCGCCGCGCTTGCCAGCTCGCCCGCGCCCTGGTGCCTGCGCATCTGGTGCGCGCTGGTCGGGGCAGGCTCGGCGATTGCCGTGACGCTGGCACGGCGGATCTGAGGCGCGGGGCCAGCGCAACCAGGCCCGGCTGCCGGATCCGGACCGCGGCCGGCTGATTACCCCGACTAGCGGCTCCAGACCTGGAGCTCGTCGGGCTCGAGCACCAGCGCCTCATTGGCGCGCGCGCTCGCAGCCACCGCTGCGTCGGCCGTGACCACCGCCCGGAGTTCGCCGGGATCGGCGGCGCGCAGGTGCCGCAGATAGGCAGCGATCGCCTGATCGGCCCGATCGGGCCCCACTCCCCCCGAAAAGCGCACCCGCAAGCGCGCCGACACCGCGCGCTCATCGACCACCGGCCCGTCGAACCACAGTTGTATGCGCAACGAAGGATGGCGCTCGACCAGAACCGACAAGCGCTCCTCGAGGGCGCGCCGAGCCCTGGGCCCTGGCACGCCCGCCTCGAATAGCGGTCGAAACACCATCGGCAACGCGTGCAGCACGTTATGGCCGTCGACCACCAGCGCGCAGGCCTGGCCGCGCGCCAGCGCCGCCTGCAGCGCATAGAGCGGCACGCCGCGCAGGCTGTCGGCCGATGGCGCGCCGCCCGGCGCGAGGCGGTGCCGATCGTAGACCCGGGACGCGGCCTCGTGGATGAGCGCATAGGCCTGCTCGGTCTCGGCCGGCTCGATCAGTCCGATCGCGGCAGCCTCGTGCATGCCGTTGCGCACGCAAGCGATTGCATCGAGGCTGGTAGCCGTCGCCAGCGCGCCACCCAGCCTCTCGAGCAGCGTGCCGGCTGGCCGGTTCGCAGCCGCTTCGTCGCCCAGACGCCGCGCAAGCGCACGGTGATGATCGGCCAGCCGCGCGGCCATCGTGGCGAGCGCCGGCAGCGGCTGCAGCGCGTCGGCCTGCGCCTCGCGCAGCCGCTCGAGCATCGCCGCGCTGCGCTCGCGCTCGGCGCGCAGCCGCGAGATGAGGCCGTGGCGGGCATCGATCTCGGCCTGTTGCGCGAGCAGGGCCTCGGCCTGCGCGAGCAGATCGGCCCCGACGAGGCTGGTCACGTCGCGCCGCAACGACTCGGCGGGGGCAAGCCACGGGCGCAGCCGCGCATCGAGCTGCGCCTGCACCGCGGCGTCCACGCGATCCTCGAAATCGCCGCGCAGTTCGGCGACCTCGCGGGCACGGGCGGTGGCCTCCGAGCTTGCCTCGCGCCAACGGCTGGTCAGCTCGTCGGCCCGAGTGCGGGC
>JBILUW010000135.1:0-10523 GCA_044370795.1 Burkholderiaceae bacterium | reverse complement strand
GCAGCGTTTCCGCTATGTCACGCTGCCACTGCTCACGCCGATCATCGCCGTGGTGATGACCTTCTCGGTGCTGTTCACCTTCACCGACTTCCAGCTGATCTACGTGCTGACGCGCGGTGGGCCGCTGAACGCCACGCACCTGATGGCCACGCTGTCGTTCCAGCGCGCGATCTCGGGCGGCGCGATGGGCGAGGGCGCCGCGCTGGCCACCGCGATGGTGCCCTTCCTGCTCGCAGCCATACTCTTTTCCTACTTCGGCCTGCAGCGTCGGGCCTGGCAACAGGGGTCCGACCGATGAGTTCGAACAAGGAAAACGTCGGCATGGACTTCCTCGAGAGCCTGCCGCGGCGCTGGGTGGTCGGCTACATCCCGATCGGCATCTTCGTGTTCGTGCTGCTGTTCCCGTTCTACTGGATGGTGATCACCGCCTTCAAGCCGAACAGCGAGCTGCTCTCGCGCGAGGGCAATCCGTTCTGGGTGGTCGAGCCCACGCTCGCGCACTTCAAGAAGCTGCTGTTCGAGACCGCCTACCCCGAGTGGCTGCTCAACACCATGATCGTCGCGGTGGTCTCGACCTTCCTGTCGCTGGCCGCCTCGGTGTTCGCCGCCTACGCGATCGAACGGCTGCGCTTTCGCGGCGCCAAGACGGCCGGCCTGGCGATCTTCCTTGCCTACCTGATCCCGCCGTCGATCTTGTTCATCCCGCTGGCGGTGGTGCTGCAGAGCCTGGGCCTGTTCAACACCCGCTGGGCGCTGATCTTCACCTATCCCACTTTCCTGATCCCGTTCTGCACCTGGCTGCTGATGGGCTACTTCCGCTCGATACCCTACGAACTCGAGGAGTGCGCCCTGATCGACGGTGCCTCGCGCTGGGAGATCCTGGTCAAGATCATCCTGCCGCTGGCGGTGCCGGGTCTCATCTCTGCCGGCATCTTCGCCTTCACGCTGTCCTGGAACGAGTTCATCTACGCGCTCACCTTCGTGTCCGACTCCGAGATCAAGACGGTTCCAGTGGCTGTGGTCACCGAACTGGTCGAGGGCGACGTGTACCATTGGGGCCCCCTGATGGCCGGAGCCCTGCTGGGCTCGCTGCCGGTTGCCGTGTTCTACTCGTTCTTCGTCGAGTACTACGTCTCGGGCATGACCGGCGCGGTCAAGGAATGAAGCCAGCCGCCGAGTCGCCAATGTCCGGATCCGAACCCGTCGTCTTCGAGGAACTCGCCTGCGCCAACGGGTCGCGTCTGGGCATGGTCACCCTCAATCGCCCGCGCCAGCTCAACGCGCTCAACCTCGAGATGTGCGAGCGCATGCTCGTCACGCTGCGCGCCTGGGCCTCCGACGCCGGCATCGCTGCCGTGCTGTTGCAGGGGGCGGGCGAGCGCGGCTTTTGCGCCGGCGGCGACGTCGCCGAGGTGGTGCGCCACGTGCGCGCCGGCGGCGATCGCCGCTACGTCTATGGCGATGCCTTCTTCGAGGTCGAATACCAGCTCGATCTGCTGCTGCACACCTACCCCAAGCCGCTGGTGTCGTGGTCGCACGGCGTGTGCATGGGCGGGGGTGTCGGGCTGGTTGCCGGCTGCAGCCATCGCATCGTCAGCGAGCAGTCCCGGATCGCGATGCCCGAGATCCACATCGGCCTGTTTCCCGACGTCGGTGGCGGCTGGTTCCTCGGCCGCGTGCCCGGTGGCATCGGCCGGGTCATGGCGCTCACCGGTCTCGTCCTCAACGAGGCCGATGCTCTGTTCGCGGGGCTGGCCGATTACTTCATCGCCGCCGAGGCGCGCGAGGCGGTGCTGGCCGAGATGCTGGCCGCGCCCTGGTCCGGCAACGCGGTCGAGGACGGCCGCTGGCTCACGCATGCCCTGATGGGCTGGCATCGACGCCATCGGGCCGGTCTGCCCCTCAACCATCTCCAGCAGTACTTCGACGCCCTGCGCTTCATCGCGATGCAGCCCACCCTGGTCGGCGTGCGCGATGCACTGGCCGCGGCGGCTGCCGACGATCCCTGGTTCGCGCCGGCGGCGCGCAGTCTGGCCGAAGGCAGCCCCACCGCCGCCTGGGTGACCGACGAGTACCTGCGGCGCGCCCGCCAGCGCTCGCTGCCCGAGGTGCTCGCGCTCGACCTGGTGCTGGCCCGCCAGTTCCAGCGCCACCCCGACTTTCCCGAAGGCGTGCGCGCGCTCCTGATCGACAAGGATCGCCAGCCGCGCTGGTCGCATACCGACCTCGGTGCCGTGCCACCCGAGGTCGTCGCATCCCACTTCGTCTGAGTAGCCGATAGCGTCTCGGGGCGATGGCGTGGCCGCCCCGGGTCGGCGCTGCGCGACCGGCACGATCAGGCCTTGAATCCGGGCGGGCTCGCCCCCACCTCCACGCTCGTCGTCAACTACCGTCGTCGCCAAGTCATGGGTGCCATGAAAGAAACGCTGGGTTTCCAGACCGAGGTCAGGCAGCTGCTGCAGCTGATGATCCATTCGCTATACAGCCACCGCGACATCTTTCTGCGCGAGCTGATCTCCAACGCCTCCGACGCCTGCGACAAGCTGCGCTTCGAGGCGATCGACAAGCCGCAGCTCCTCGAGGGCGACTCCGATCTTGCGATCACGCTCTCTTTCGATCGTCAGGCGCGTACCCTCACCATCGCCGACAATGGCATCGGCATGTCGCGCCAGGATGCGGTCGAGCACCTGGGCACCATCGCCCGCTCCGGCACGCGCGAGTTCTTCGGGCGGCTGTCGGGCGATCAGGCCCGCGACGCCCAGCTGATCGGCCAGTTCGGCGTCGGCTTCTATTCGGCCTTCATCGTCGCCGAGCGCGTGACCGTGCTCAGCCGCCGCGCCGGTCTGGACGCCACCGAGGGCGTGCGCTGGGAGTCCGATGGCAGCGGCGAGTTCACGGTCGAGGACGTGGAACTGCCGCGCCGCGGCACCGAGATCGTGCTCCACCTGCGCCCCGATCCCGAGAATGCCGACGCCGAGTCATCGTTCAGCTCGCTGCTCTCGGCATGGCAGCTTCGCAGCATCGTGCGCAAGTACTCCGACCACGTGTCGCTGCCGATCCGGATGCGTGCCGAGGAGTGGGACAAGGAAAAGTCCGAGTACCGCACGCTCGACACCTGGGAGACCATCAACCAGGCGAGCGCCCTGTGGGCGCGGCCGAAGTCGGAGCTCGACGACGCGCAGTACGTGGCGTTCTTCAAGCACCTGTCGCACGACGACGGCGAGCCGCTGGCCTGGACCCACAACCGTGTCGAGGGGCGCAGCGAATACACCCAGCTGCTCTATCTGCCTGCGAAGGCGCCGTTCGACCTGTGGGACCGCCAGCAGCGCCATGGGCTCAAGCTCTACGTGCGCCGGGTCTTCATCATGGAAGACAGCGGCGACCTGCTGCCCGCCTACCTGCGCTTCGTGCGCGGGGTCGTCGATTCTGCCGACCTGCCGCTGAACGTCTCGCGCGAGATCCTGCAGCAAAGCCGCGACGTGCGGGCGATTCGCGAAGGCTGCACGCGGCGCGTGCTGGGCATGCTCGAGGATCTGGCAGTCAACGATGCTGCCAAGTACGCCACCTTCTGGCGCGAGTTCGGTCAGGTCCTCAAGGAGGGGCTGGGCGAGGACGTCGGGCAGCAGGACAAGCTTGCGCGGCTGCTGCGCTTTGCGTCGACCCACACCGACAGCGACGAGCAGACGGTGGCGCTCGATGACTACATCGGCCGCATGAAGGAAGGTCAGAGTGCGATCTACTACGTGACCGGCGACACGCCGGCGGCCGCGCGCAGCAGCCCGCACATCGAGGTGTTCCGCAAGAAGGGCATCGAGGTGCTGGTGCTGACCGACCGCGTCGACGAGTGGATGCTGTCGTTCCTGCAGTCGTACCAGGACAAGCCGCTCGCCTCGGTCGCCCGCGGCGGGCTCGATCTGGGCGAGCTTGCCGACGAGCAGGAGAAGAAGCAGGCCGAGGAGATCGCCGATGCCCTCAAGCCGCTGGTCGAGCGCATGCGTGCCAGCCTCGGCGAGCGCGTCAAGGACGTGCGCGTCACCACCCGCCTGACCGACTCCCCGAGCTGTCTGGTGTCCGACGAGGGCGAGATCAGCGGGCACCTCGAGCGGCTGCTGCGCCAGGCCGGGCAGAAGGCGCCGCAGCGCCGCCCCATCCTCGAGATCAATCCCGATCATGGTCTGGTGCGTCGCATGAAGGCCGATGATGCCGCTTTCGACGACTGGGCGCTGCTGCTCCACGACCAGGCCCTGCTCGCCGAGGGAGGGCAGCTTGCCGACCCGGTCGGCTTTGTGCGCCGGGTCAATGCGTTGCTGCTCGGCGCTGCCGGAGGCGAGGCTGGCACGGGCTGAGGTGCGGGCGCCGCGCGCCGGCAGCGCGGCCCGCATCCACAGCTTTCCGCCGGTGGCCGACGCGCAAGCCCGCGTGCTCGTGCTCGGCAGCATGCCGGGCGTGGCCTCGCTGGCGGCTGGCCGCTACTACGCGCATCCGCGCAACCAGTTCTGGCGCTTGCTCCAGGATGCGCTGGGCGAGCCGCTGCTCGAGGCAGGCTGGGAGGAGCGCTACGAGCGTCTGAAGGCGCGCGGGATCGCCCTGTGGGATGCGTTCGATGGCTGCGAGCGCAAGGGCAGCCTCGATGCGGCGATCCGGCGCGCCTCGCCCAACGATCTCGCCGGCCTGTTGCGCACGCTGCCCGCGCTGCAGCGCGTGCTCTTCAACGGTCGTACCGCGGCGCGCGCCGCCGCCACGCTCGAGGCCGCGGGCGTCGAGACGGTGGCCCTGCCCTCGAGCAGTCCGGCGCACGCCGGGGTCGGCTACGACGAGAAGCTGCGTCGGTGGCGCGAGGCCTTGCGGCCGGTGTTGCGGTCACGGCGCCATCGTTCGGTCGAGGTGCCCATCGTGCTCTCCGAGCTCGACGGCGTTCGCTATCTGCACTTCGGCACGCCCTGGGTGCAGGGGGCGATGCTGCTCGACCATCCCGATGCGCTGGTGCTCGAGTACGTGCAGCGCATGATGGCCTGGCTGCTGTTCAGGCCGGCGCCAGGCCACATCCTCCAGCTGGGTCTGGGCGCGGGGGCGCTTGCGCGCTTCTGCCGTCAGCGGTTGCGCGGCACGAACGTCACGGTGATCGAGGCGAGCCGCGATGTGATCGACGTCTGCCGCGGCGCCTTCGCGCTGGGCGCTGATGACGCCCGAATGCGGGTGCGCTGCGACGACGCGGCGGCCTTCGTCAGTCGGCGTGGCAGCGCCGGGCGTCACGATGTCATCCAGGTCGATCTGTACGACGCTCAGGCCCGCGGCCCGACCTGCGACAGTCTGCCGTTCTATCAGGCTTGCCGGCGCGCCCTGCGCGAGCCCGGCATCTGCGTGGTCAATCTCTTCGGCCGTCACCGGTCCTACCGTATCAACCTTGCGCATATCCGGACGGCCTTCGACGGCCGGCTCCTCGAGCTGCCGGGCGGGACGGCCGGCAACCGGGTCGTGATCGCCTTCGCCGGCCCGCCGCTGCGAGTGCCCTGGCACCAGCTCGAGGCGCGCGCGCAAGTGCTCCAGACCAGCCTGGGGCTGCCGGCGCTGCGCTGGGTGCGAGCGCTGGAGGATCAGGTGTCCGGCGCCGTCTGCATGGTCTGAGACGCCATCGATCCGCGCTGCGGTGCGCCGCGCCGTGCGCAGGGACTAATCTGGTCCATTGCCTCTGACTGCGGGCGCGGCCCGCCGACGCCCCATGTCGATTGTCTCCCGCAGCGAACCGGAAACCGTCGAGCCCGCGGCAGGCGCCGCGCGCCGTCAGCCCTTGCGCCGCTCGCCCGTGGCGCAGATTGCGGGTGCGCTCGCGCAATCGGGCCAGCGGGTCAAGGCGGCCGACCTGCTGCAGGCGCTCGCCACCGACGGTCTGATCGATCCCGAGGAGGCCGCCAAGGCCGCCGGCTACTCGCTGCATGTTGCCGCCGAGCAGCACGCCCTCGTGTGGATCGCCCAGCGCGGGCTGCGCGACGCGCGCCCGCCTCACCGCGCGCTGGGGCTCGAGGCACTGACGCAGTGGTTCGCCGCCCGCGTCGGGCTGGAGTACGTGCATATCGATCCGCTGAAGGTCAACCTCGCTCGCGTTGGCGATCTGATGTCGAGCCAGTACGCGGCGCGTTTTCGCATCCTGCCGCTGGAGGTGCGGCCCGGCGAGGTCGTGGTCGCGACTGCGGAGCCCTACGTCGACGAGTGGGTCCCGGAGATCTCGCACCTGGCAAGGGCCGAGGTCCGGCGTGTGATCGCCAATCCGCAGGACATCGTCCGGTACATCGCCGAGTTCTTCCCGCTGGCCAAGTCGGTGCGCGATGCGCAGAAGAACGGGGCCACGAACAGCCACAGCAATTTCGAGCAGCTGGTCGAGCTCGGGCGCAGCGGCAAGTCGCTCGACGCCAACGACCAGCATGTGGTCACGATCGTCGACTGGCTGATGCAGTACGCATTCGACCAGCGGGCGAGCGACATCCACCTCGAGCCGCGCCGCGACGTGGGTGCCATCCGGTTCCGGATCGACGGCGTGCTGCACAACGTCTACCAGGTGCCACCGGCGGTGCTGTCGGCGATGACCAGCCGGATCAAGCTGCTCGCGCGCATCGACGTCGTCGAAAAGCGCCGCCCGCAGGACGGCCGCATCAAGACCCGCGGAGCCGCCGGGCGCGAGATCGAGCTGCGGGTGGCGACACTGCCGACCGCGTTCGGCGAGAAACTGGTCATGCGGATCTTCGATCCCGAGGTCCTGGCCCGCGACTTCACCGAGCTCGGGTTCTCCGATGACGATCGCAGCGTCTGGAACACGATGGTCGGCCGGCCGCACGGCATCGTGCTCGTGACCGGCCCGACAGGCTCGGGCAAGACGACCACGCTCTACACGACGCTCAAGCAGCTCGCGACCGAAGAGGTCAACGTCTGTACGGTCGAGGATCCGATCGAGATGGTCGAGCCGGCGTTCAACCAGATGCAGGTGCTGCACGGGATCGATCTGTCCTTTGCCGACGGCGTGCGGGCGCTGATGCGTCAGGACCCGGACATCATCATGGTCGGCGAGATCCGCGATCTCGAGACCGCCGACATGGCGATCCAGGCGGCGCTGACCGGGCACCTCGTGCTGTCGACGCTGCACACGAACGATGCGCCCAGCGCGATCACCCGCCTGCTCGATCTCGGGGTGCCGTCCTACCTGATCAACTCGACCGTGGTCGGCGTGATGGCGCAGCGTCTGGTGCGCACGCTGTGCTCGCACTGCAAGGCTGAGGGCGAGCCTCCGGACGAGGAGCAGTGGCGCGGGCTGATCGCGCCGTTCAGGGCTCGCCGCCCCGATCGGACATGGCGGGCGGTAGGGTGCCTGGAGTGCCGGATGACCGGTTACAAGGGACGCACCGGCATCTACGAGATGATGTTGATGAACGACGAGCTGCGTTCGCAGGTGGGCAACCAGGCCGATCCGCGACGGCTGCGCGCGATCGCGCTTCGTGGCGGGATGCGCCCGCTGCGCCTGTCGGGCGCCCAGCGTATCGCGCAGGGCGACACCACGTTCGAAGAGGTGCTGCGCACCGCGCCGCCGATCGAGCACTGAGGCCGCCGCGCGTGGCGGCAGCCGAGCCGCGCGGCCGCTCTGCTACTTCGAGAGATCGCGCATCGCCCGCTCGAGCCCGGCGAGGGTCACGGGGTACATGCGGGCCTGCATCAGCTGCTTGATGACGGAGATCGACTGCCTGTACTCCCATACCCCCTCGGGTTCGGGATTGAGCCAGGCGAACTTCGGGAAGCGCTCGACCAGCCTGCGCAGCCACACGGCGCCGGCCTCCTCGTTGTTGTACTCAACCGAACCGCCTTGCTGGAGCACCTCATAGGGGCTCATGGTGGCGTCGCCCACGAAGATGAGGCGATAGTCGCTGTTGTACTTGCGGATGATGTCCCAGGTGGGATGGCGCTCCGAGTGACGACGGCGGTTGTTTTTCCAGAGGAAGTCGTAGACGCAGTTGTGGAAGTAGTAGAACTCGAGGTGCTTGAACTCGCTGCGCGCGGCAGAGAAGAGCTCCTCGGTCTGCTTGATGTGGTCGTCCATGGTGCCGCCGACATCGAGCAGCATCAGGACCTTGATGGTGTTGTGGCGCTCGGGGACCAGCTTGATGTCGAGGTAGCCCGCGTTGCGCGCGGTGCTGGCGATGGTGTCGTCGAGGTCGAGTTCCTCCTCGGCTCCCTCGCGCGCGAACTTGCGCAGCCGGCGCATCGCGACCTTGATGTTGCGGGTGCCCAGTTCGATCTGGTCGTCGTAGTCGCGGTAGGTGCGCTGCTCCCATACCTTGACCGCGGTGCGGTTGCCCGCCGAGGGCCCGCCGACGCGTATGCCCTCGGGGTTGAAGCCGCCGTTGCCGAAGGGCGAGGTGCCGTTGGTGCCTATCCACTTCTTGCCGCCCTCGTGCCGCTCCTTCTGCTCCTCGAGCAGCTGGCGCAGCCGCTCGAGCAGCTTGTCGAGCCCGCCCATCGCCTCGATCGCGGCCTTCTCCTCGGCGGTGAACTCGCGCTGCAGCTGCCGCTTGAGCCACTCGAGGGGAAGGTCGATGTCGACGCCGGGCAGCGCCTCGATACCCTTGAAGTAGGCGCCGAACGCCTTGTCGAACTTGTCGAAGTTGCGCTCGTCCTTGACCAGCGTGGCGCGCGACAGGTAGTAGAACTCGTCGATCGAGTTGCCGATCACGTGCTGCTTCAGGCCCTCGAGCAGCATCAGGTACTCCTTGATGGAGACCGGAAGCTTCGCCTGGCGCAGATGCAGAAAGAATTCGATGAGCATGGATCGGCCTGCGCAGGTTGGGGTTGCCGCTCAGCGGTTGTGGCGCGCCATGAAGATCAGGCGCTCGAACAGGTGCACGTCCTGTTCGTTCTTGAGCAGGGCGCCGTGCAGCGGCGGGATGATCTGCTTGCCGTCCTGCGACTTCAGCGCCTCGGGGGGGATGTCCTCGGCAAGCAGCAGCTTGAGCCAGTCGAGGAGCTCGGAGGTCGAGGGCTTCTTCTTCAGGCCCGGGATTTCGCGGATCTGATAGAAGGACTCCATGGCCTCCTTGAGCAGCGTCTTCTTCAGTTCGGGGTAGTGGACGTCGACGATCGCCTGCATCGTGTCCTTGTCCGGGAACTTGATGTAGTGGAAGAAGCAGCGGCGCAGAAACGCGTCGGGCAGCTCCTTCTCGTTGTTCGAGGTGATGACCACCAGCGGGCGGTGGCGCGCACGCACCAGCTGACGGGTCTCGTAGACGTAGAACTCCATGCGGTCGAGCTCGCGCAGGAGATCGTTGGGGAATTCGATGTCGGCCTTGTCGATCTCGTCGATGAGCAGCACCACCGGCTGATCGGCCTCGAAGGCCTGCCACAGCACGCCGCGCACGATGTAGTTGTGGATGTCCTTGACCCGCTCGTCGCCGAGCTGCGAGTCGCGCAGGCGCGAGACCGCGTCGTATTCGTACAGACCCTGCTGGGCCTTGGTCGTCGACTTGATGTGCCACTGCAGCAGCGGCATGCCGAGGCCCTGCGCGACCTCCTCGGCGAGCATGGTCTTGCCGGTGCCCGGCTCGCCCTTGATGAGCAGAGGCCGCTGCAGGGTCATCGCGGCATTGACCGCGAGCTTGAGGTCGTCGGTGGCGACGTACCGCGAGGTGCCTTCGAAACGCATGGGTTGGGCGATCCGGGAAAGGTATGAGTGCCGGTGGCACGGGATCGGTCCAGTATAAGGGATGGGGCCAAGGCGCGTCTCGCGAACTGGACGGCCCTTCAGGCTCTCGGCTACACTCGCGCCCGCTCCGGCGAAACAATGACTTCCGCGCCCCGGCTGGCGCGGACCCCCAGAAACCAGGTGGATATGCTCAAGAAATCGGTACTCATCGCGCTCGCCTGCGCGCTCCCCGGGCTGGCGTCGGCCCAGGCGGCCGGCGATGCCGTGAAGCAGAAGGTCTCGATGTGCATCGGATGCCACGGCATCCCCGAGTACAAGGCCTCGTTCCCGTCGGTTTACCGCGTGCCGAAGATCGCTGGCCAGAACGCGAAGTACCTCGAGAACGCGCTGCTGGCTTATCGCAAGGGCGAGCGCTCCCATCCCACCATGCGCGGTATCGCAGGTTCGCTCAGCGACAAGGACATCGCCGACCTCGCGGCCTACTACGGCGCCAAATGAGGAGACCGCCGATGAAACTCCCCCTCTCGTGCGCGTTCGCGGCCCTGGCCGCGGTGCTGGCGGCCCCGGCGAACGCCGGCAACATCGAGCTCGGCCGCGCCAAGGCCGAGCAGGCCTGCGCGTCCTGCCACGGCAAGGATGGCAACACGCCGATCGATCCGTCATATCCGAAGCTCGCGGGCCAGTACCGCGACTTCCTCGAGCGCGCGCTGCTCGATTACCGGTCCGAGGCCCGCAAGAACGCGATCATGGTTGCGCAGGTCAAGCAACTCAGCCGCGCCGACATCAGCAATCTTGCCGCGTATTACGCCAGCCTGCCGGGCTCGATGACGGTGCGCCGCTGTGC
>JBILUW010000134.1:0-10533 GCA_044370795.1 Burkholderiaceae bacterium | reverse complement strand
CTCGGGTGCCGACGGTGGCCCGCGCCCGTCGGCTCCCGATTCCGCGTCGCGCGGCGATCTCGCCGAGTTCGGCGCGGGCCTGCTGCGCGGCGCCCTCGAAATCGCCACGCTCGACGACGACAGCCCGACCTCGCTCAAGGGGCCGCCTGCGGGGCGCAAGGCGCTGGGCTGGAACGAGCCGCTGCCGCTTGCCGACGTGCTGGCGAGCGCGCGCGTGCTCGGCGTGTCGGTCAACGATCTGCTGCTGTCGTGCGTCGCCGGGGCACTGCGCCGCCATCTGGCCGCCGTTGGCGAGGCCGTCGACGGCGTATCGGTTCGGGTGCTGGTGCCCGTCAACCTGCGTGATTCGGTCGAGCCGCCTGACCTGGGCAACCGATTCGGCCTGGTGCCGGTGCGGCTTCCCGTAGGCACCGCCGATCCGTTCGCGCGTCTGCATGCGCTGCATCGCCAGACCACCGCCCTGAAGGCCGGCATGCTGGCGCCGCTCTCGCACGCCCTCTCGGGGCTGGTGGCGCATGCGCCCGCGGCGCTGGGCGCGGCCCTCGTCGGGCACCTCGGCCGCAAGGTCAGCGCCGTCGTCAGCAGCCTTTCCGGGCCGACCGAGTCGCTGCGCCTGGTCGGGCAGCGGGTGCGCCGCATGATCTTCTGGGTGCCGCAGGCGGGCACCGTCGGCCTGGGGATATCGATCCTCACCTACGACGGGCAGGTTCAGGTCGGGGTGCTGGGCGATGCGGCGCTGTGCCCCGACCCGCACGCGCTCGCGGCCGGGCTGAACGCCGAGTTCGACGCCTTGCTGCTCGCTCTGGCGATGCTGCCTCGCGGCGCGCTGGCCGCGGGCCTGCCCGAGCCCGGCGTGGTCGCCGCCGAGCTCTTCGGCATGCAACCGGCGTGATCATCGATCCGCTGCAGTGGCTGCTGGTGCTCGGCGCGGCCTTCGCTGGCGCGGTGGTCGGCGGCCTGGGCGGGTTCGGCACCGGCGTGATCCTGACCGTGGTGCTGGTGCCCATCCTCGGCGTCAAGGCCACGGTGCCCACGCTCGCGCTGGCGGGTGTCGTCATCAACGCCGGCCGGCTGAGTTTCTACCGTGCCGACCTCGATCGCCGGGTCGCGCTGCGCGTGCTCGTCGGTGCGCTGCCGCTGCTGGCTCTGGGCGCGTGGCTGCACGCCCGGCTCGATGCCCGACCGCTGGGCATCGCGATGGGACTGCTGGTGGTGCTCAGCGTGCCGGCGCGCCGCTGGTTGCGCCGGCGCCAGCTCGCGATCGGCTCCTCCGGGATGGTCGTCGGTGGGGCGGTCTTCGGTCTGGCCAACGGCATGGCCTCGGGCATGGGCGTGATCCTGGTATCGCTGCTGCTCGGCGGCGGGCTGGGCGGCACGGCGGTGCTCGCCACCGATGCGGCGGTCTCCGTCGTCGTCGATCTCGTGCGTGCCGCGCTGTTCGGGCATCTGCGCACCCTCGATGCCCAGGGCGCGGTGCTCGGCCTGCTGATCGGTGTGGCAACGCTGCCGGGCAGCGCGGCGGCGGCGTGGCTGGTGCGCCGCATGCGCGTTCGCCTCCATGCGCTGCTGATGGAGGCGCTGATCGTGCTCGGTGGGGTCGGCGTGATCGTCGGCTCGTTGCGCGAGGCGCCGGGATCGTGAGCGAACCGTCGGCCCCGGCGGCCGGACGCGTGCTGGTCTGGCTCAAGCGCGACTTCAGGCTGCGCGATCACGCGCCGCTGGCCGCCGCGGCAAGCGCGCACGAGGCGCTCGCGATCTGGGTCATCGAGCCCGACTGGCTGGGCAGCGCCGAGTTCGATCCGCAGCATCTCGCCTGGCAGTGGCGCTGCGCCACGCTGCTGGGCCGCGAACTGGCGCGCCGCGGCCTGCCGTTGCTGATCCGCTGCGGGGCGTTGCCCGAGGTCTTGTCCGCGCTGCATGCGCGCTGGCCCTTCGAGCGGCTGTTCAGCCATGAGGAGACCGGGCCCGGCTGGTCCTGGACGCGCGACCGGGCGGTTGGGCGCTGGTGTCGCGAGCGCGGGGTTGCCTGGCGCGAATGGCCGCAGACCGGGGTGGTGCGGCCGCTGCGCGATCGACTGGGCTGGGCCGGTCGCTGGCAGCGGCGCATGGACGCCCCGGAGGCCGCGGCGCCCGCCCGCTGGCCGGGTGCCTGGCCCACCGATCCCGGCCTCTGGCCCGATGACCCCGATCAGCCCGTGCCCGACGGCTGGCTCGCCGCGCCCTGGGGGGGCGCGGGGCTGCCGCCCGGCGATCACCCTGCGCCCGGCCTGCACGCCCTGCGCCGGCAGTCGCGGCCCTTGCCCGAGGCGGGCGAGGCGGCCGCCTGGACGCTGCTCGAGGGTTTTCTCGCCGGGCGCGGTCGCGATTACCGCCATTCGCTCTCCAGTCCGCTGAGCGCCGAGTCGGGCTGCAGCCGGCTGAGCGCCCACCTGGCCGCCGGCACGATCTCGATGCGCAGCGTCCATCGGGCCAGCCGCGATGCGATCGCTGCCACCGACGATCCCGCGCTCGCCCATGGTCTGCGCGGCTTCGCCTCGCGGTTGCGCTGGCACTGCCACTTCATGCAGAAGCTCGAGGACGAGCCGTCGATCGAGACCCGGCACTTCGCGCGCACGCTCGATGGCCTGCGCCCGGGCGACATCGACGGCGGCGGCCGGCCCATGGACGCGGCCGCTCGCGCAAGCTTCGAGGCGTGGTGCGAGGGCCGCACCGGCTATCCGATGGTCGATGCCTGCATGCGGCAGCTGCGCGCCACCGGCTGGCTGAACTTCCGCATGCGCGCGATGCTGACGAGTTTTGCTGCCTATCACCTCTGGCTGCACTGGCGCGAGCCCGGGTTGTTCCTTGCCCGCCAGTTCCTCGACTTCGAACCCGGCATCCACTGGAGCCAGGTCCAGATGCAGAGCGGCAGCACCGGGATCAACACGCTGCGGATCTACTCGCCGGCGCGCCAGGCGACCGATCACGACCCGCTGGGCGTCTACCGGCGCCGGTGGCTGCCCGAGTTCGGCACCGCCGCCTACCCGGCGCCCGTCGTCGACGAGGCCGTCGCGCTCGCCCGGGCGCGCGAGCAGATGTTCGGACTGCGCGCGCAGGCGCGCTCGCGCCTCGAGGCCGATGCGATCCAGCAGCGGCATGGTTCGCGCCGCAGCGGCCTGCCGCCAACCACGCGCCAGCGGCGCCAGCCCGGCAAGGGCAGTGGCGGTGGCAGCGGCAGCGGTGACCAGGGGGAGCTTTTCTAGGCGCCGGCTCGCGGCGGCTTCCCGGCCAGCGTCATCCCGATGCCGGCTGTCCTCGGCGTCGTCATGCGCCGCCGATCTCGGCGCGCGCGAACTCGGCGTCGAGCAGCTCGATCGCATCGGCCGCCGCGCAGGCCGCTGCCTCGCGGTACAGCCGGCGTGCCCGGGGCATCGCCCTTCGCCCCTGCAGCATCGCCAGCGCGTTCGCCTGCTCGATGCGCGCGATCGCCGAGCCGGGGTTCAGCGCCAGCGCCCGCTCGAAGTGCGCCATCGCCGCCTCGCCCGAGGCGCCATAGCTCACGCCTGCCAGGGTGGCGCCGAGCTTGTCGACGATCTCGGCATGAAACACGCCCAGCGCCACGTGCGCGTCGGCGTGGCGCGGCTGCAGGCGCAGTGTGGTCTCGAGGCAGTCGCGCACGCGCCCGCCCAGGCCTTCGGCCAGCGCGCGGGCAAGCGGCACCTGCTGCGCCCAGCGGCCGATCGCGAGCGCATAGAGGTAGTGCGCGTTCGGGTCGCGCGGCGCCAGGAGCTGCAGGCGTTCGCTGCGCGCGGCCGCTTCCCGGAACAGAGCCAGCCGCCGCGGCTCCGCGGGCTCGAGGTAGGTGGCGTAGATGCAGGCCGCCTTGTTCGCCGCGTTGAATCCCGCCGGGCCGGCCGCGATCCCGCGTTCGATGGCCGCGCCGAAGTCGCCGGCGTGGCAGGCCTGCCAGGCGGCTCGCACCTCGGGCGTTGCAGGCCAGGGCTCGCGATCGCCGCGATGCAGCCGGGTCCAGTCCTTGCGCAGGGCGGTCGGGCTGCGGGCATGTGAGGGATCGGGGTGCGGGAGGGGCTGCCAGCGGCTCATCGACGCGGGGTCTTGCGCGCGAGCGTCTTCGCGCCTTTCACGGCTGCGGTCTTGGTCTTCGCGCCATTCACGGTCGCGGTCTTGGCGACCGCAGGGCCTTTTCCTGTCCTGGTCCTGGCCACCTTCCCGGGCGTGGCCCTGGCGGGCTTCGGGGCTTTGGCGGTGGTCGTCCTGCGCGTTGCTGCTCGTGGGGGTGCGGCCGGCGACGCGGTCTCGAGTTCGCGCACCACGGTGGCCAGCGCATCGACCCGCTCGCCCAGCGCCTGCACTTGTGCGGCCGAGGCAACGCCGATGCGCTCGAGCGCGGCCGCGATGCGCTGCTCGAAGACCCGCTCGAGCCGATCCCACGACTGCGCCGTGCGCTCGCCCAGGTCTTGGCGCGCCGCCTGCAACCGGTCGTCGGCGGCCACGCGGCTGCGCGCCTGCAGCGCCAGGCCGTCGCGGATCAGGCTCTCGAAGGCGCCACCGGGGTCGCGGCGCGCACTCGCGTAAGCGCCGAGTCCGGCCAGCCAGATCTTTTCGGCAGACTCGCGGATCGCGTCGGCGAGCGCGCCTGCCGGCTCGACCCCGGCGCGGCCGCTCTCGATGTCCCTGAGTTTCCTGACCACCTTCGTCTGCTCCCGTGCGCGCAGGCTGTGCAGGCAGTGTACTGCGGGCTGCGCCGGCCACCGATGCGTTGGCGCATGGCGCCCGGGCCGATCGACGGGCTCCCCGGGACTGGCGCCCGTGCCGCTGGCGCGCTATAGTCGTGGGCTTTTCATTTCCTTGCCGCGGCCTCATGACGCCTGCCGCGGCCTTTGCCGCCGCGCGGCCAACGTCCACGAGGAGTCCCGATGCGTCATTACGAAGTCATCTTCATCGTCCACCCGGACCAGAGCGAGCAGGTGCCCGCCATGATCGATCGCTACAAGGCGATGGTCGAGGGCCAGCAGGGCCGCATCCACCGGGTCGAGGACTGGGGCCGGCGCCAGCTCGCCTATCCGATCCAGAAGATCGCCAAGGCGCACTACGTGCTGCTGAACATCGAGTGCCAGCCGGCCACGCTGGCCGAGCTCGAGCACGCTTTCCGCTTCAACGACGCGGTGCTGCGCCACCTCACGGTGGCCATGCGCAAGGCCGAAACCGGCCCGTCGCCGATGTGGAAGCAGATCCAGCGCGAGGAAGCCAAGAAGGGCGCCCCCGAACCCCAGCCAGCTGCCGCGTCCTGACGCGCCGCCCCCGTCCGTCCCGCGATGCCGAGCGCCGGCCTGGCGCCCGTCAACCGGGTCGAGCTCGACGGCGTGCTGCGCTCCTCCGAGGGGCTGCGCTACACGCCGGCGGGCGTCGCGATTCTCGACGCCACGCTCGAGCATGGCTCGCAGCAGCGTGAGGGCGCCGGCGAACGGCGCATCGAGCTCGAAGTCTCGGTGCGCTTCGTCGGCGAAGCGGCGCAGCGGGTCGCGGGGGTTGCGCTGGGTT
Source organism: Burkholderiaceae bacterium (assembly GCA_044370795.1). GTDB lineage: Bacteria > Pseudomonadota > Gammaproteobacteria > Burkholderiales > Burkholderiaceae_E > Quisquiliibacterium. Next base: position 4,992 of record JBILUW010000134.1, on the reverse strand, counting down.
GCGGGTTGCGCGTGCGCGGATTTCTCGCGCCGCGGCGCCGGCAGTCCCGGCAGCTGGTAGTGCATGTCAACCAATTTGAACTGATCGAGGTGTGATATGGCGTTTGTTCGCCGTGGTCCCAAGGATGGTCGCAAGAAGCGTCCCGCGCAGAATGCGTTGTTCAAGCGCAAGAAGTTCTGCCGCTTCACCGCCGAAAAGATCGAGTGGATCGACTACAAGGATGTCGAGATCCTCAAGGATTTCATCACCGAGACGGGCAAGATCATCCCCGCCCGGCTCACTGGCACGAAGGCCCGGTACCAGCGTCAGCTGACCGAGGCCATCAAGCGCGCGCGCTTCCTCGCGCTGCTGCCGTTCACCGACAACCACTGAGCGGACGGAGCCCACCATGCAGATCATCCTGCTTGAACGCGTCCTGAACCTCGGGGCGCTTGGCGACATCGTCCGCGTCAAGGATGGCTACGCGCGCAACTTCCTGATCCCCTCCGGCAAGGCGCGGCGCGCCACCGAGGCGGCCATCAAGGAGTTCGAGGCGCGTCGCGCCGACCTCGAGAAGGCGCAGGCCGACCGCCTCGCCGCGGCACGTGCCGAAGGCGAGCGCCTTGCCGGTTCCACCGTGCGCATCGCCCAGAAGGCGGGTGTCGATGGCCGCCTGTTCGGCTCGGTCACCAACTTCGATATTGCCGAGGCCCTCGGCAAGCTCGGCTTCACCGTCGAGAAGGCGATGGTGCGGCTGCCCGACGGCCCGCTGAAGGCCATCGGCGAATACGACGTGCAGGTCGCGCTGCACTCCGACGTCGTGGTCGGCGTCTCGGTCGTGGTCTCCCCCGAGGCCTGATCCAGCGGCAGCATCCGCGCGGCGCGCGGCCACAATGATCGGCGGCGACGACGACTTCCCTCTGGCGGCGGGCGCCCTCGACCGCGAGGTCGCGGCGCTGCGCCTGCCGCCGCATTCCATCGAGGCCGAGCAGTCGGTGCTCGGTGGCCTGCTGCTCGACAGCCAGGCCTTCGACCGCGTCGCCGATCTGCTGCGCGATGAAGATTTCTATCGGCTCGATCACCGCCTCATCTGGCAGCAGATCGCGCGGCTGGTCGAGCGAGGCCAGCCGGCCGACGTCGTCACCGTCCTCGAGGCGCTCAAGAACGCCGGCAAGGCTGAAGAGGCGGGCGGGCTCGCCTATCTGAACGCGCTCGCCCAGGAAACGCCTTCGGCGGCCAACATCCGGCGCTACGCCGAGATCGTTCGCGATCGGGCGATCCTGCGCCAGCTGATCTCGGCGGCCGACGAGATCGCCACCCGGGCCCTCAACCCTCAGGGCAAGGACACCCGCCAGATGCTCGACGAGGCCGAGTCGCGCATCTTCCAGATCTCCGAGGATGGCGCTCGCGGCAGCGTGGGCTTCCAGAACCTCCAGGACCTGCTCGGCAAGGTCGTCGCCCGTGTCGACGAGCTCTATGGTCGCGGCTCGAGCAGCGACGTCACTGGCGTGCCTACCGGATTCGCCGATCTCGACCGGATGACGTCCGGGCTGCAGCCGGGCGATCTCGTCGTGGTCGCGGGCCGGCCCTCGATGGGCAAGGCGCAGCCCGACGATGCGCCGGTGCTTGCGCCGGGCGGCTGGGTGCGTCTGGACAGCCTGCGGGTGGGCGATGCGCTTGCCTCGGTCGATGGCCGGCCCTCGCGGGTCACCGGCGTCTTTCCGCAGGGCGTGCGGCCGGTGTGGCGTCTGCGGTTTTCCGACGGCCGCAGCGCGGTGGCCTGTGACGAGCACCTGTGGCGCGTGCGCGGCCCCGACCAGCGCCCGCAGATCCTCGACACCGCCGCTTTGCGCGGGTTGCTGGCCCAGCGCGGGGCGCGTCCGCGGCTCGCGCTCGATCTGCCCGAGGGCCGCCACGGACACGACGAGGCCCTGCCGGTCGATCCCTACGGCCTGGGACTGCTGCTGCGCGAGGCGCTCGTCCGGCCGGGCGGCCCCGAGCCCGACCGGTGTTTCGCGATCGACGCGCGGCGGGTGCGGGCGCTGTCCTCGCCGCTTGCGACCGAACCGCTCGTCGAGACGGTTGCGTGCGCAACCGATATCTTGCCCGGGGCGGGCCCGCGACCCGCTGCTCACGGCTGTCTCGATGCGGCGCTCGAGGGCCTCGATGCGCTGGGCCTGCTCCACCGAGGCGCCGCCGAGCTCTTCCTGCCGCGGCTGCTGCTCGATGCCTGCCGGTCGGCGCGGGCCGCGCTGCTCGCCGGCTTGCTCGGTCCGTCGCCGGGCACGAGCGGGCTGCTGCGCCGGCGCGTCGCATCGGCCCGTCTGGCTGCCGATGTCACCGAGCTCGTCCGGTCGCTGGGCGGCTGGTGCCGCGTCAGCGCTGCGCCGCATGCCGCTGGCGGCTGGCGGCTGGCGCTTTCGCTGCCGCTGCTGCCGGGCCTGGCGGCGCTGTTGCGCGGGTCGGTCGCGCGGCCGCCGCGCCAGCCGGTGCTGCTGGCCATCGAGGCGGCCGGCTGCGTCAGCACCCGCTGCATCGCGGTCTCGCATCCGTCGCGCCTGTACGTCACCAGCGATCACGTGGTCACGCACAACACCGCCTTCAGCCTGAACATCGGCGAGCACGTGGCGGTCGAGCAGGGGCTGCCGGTGGCTGTGTTCTCGATGGAGATGGGCGCCACCCAGCTCGCGCTGCGCATGGTCTGCTCGGTCGGCCGCCTCGACCAGCAGCGGCTGCGCACCGGCCGGCTCGTCGACGACGACTGGCCGCGCCTGACCAACGCGATCCAGAAGATGCAGGAGGCGCAGCTCTTCATCGACGAGACGCCCGCGCTCAACGCGCTCGAACTGCGCGCCCGTGCCCGACGCCTGTCGCGTCAGTGCGGCCAGCTCGGCCTGGTCATCGTCGACTACCTTCAGCTGATGAGCGCGGCCAACAGTGGCGAGAACCGCGCCACCGAGATCTCCGAGATCTCGCGCGGGCTCAAGGGCCTGGCCAAGGAACTGAACTGCCCCGTGATCGCGCTGTCGCAGCTGAATCGCTCGCTCGAGCAACGGCCCAACAAGCGGCCGGTGATGTCGGATCTGCGCGAGTCGGGCGCCATCGAGCAGGACGCCGACGTGATCCTGTTCATCTACCGCGACGAGGTCTACAACGCCGACTCGCCCGACAAGGGCACGGCCGAGATCATCATCGGCAAGCAGCGCAATGGGCCCATCGGCTCGGTGCGCCTGACCTTCATCGGCCAGTACACGAAGTTCGAGAACTTCGCCCCTGGCGGTTAGAGAACCTTCCTTCGAACGCGAGGGGCGCGCAACACGCGGACCGCCGTGGACCGCGCTCGCCCGGAACCGCGCAGCCCTCAGGCCGCGCAGCCCTCAGGCCGCGCAGCCCTGAGGCCGCGCAGCCCTCAGGCCGCGCAGCCCTGAGGCCGCGCAGCCCTGAGGCCGCGCTCGCCTTGGTCAGAGCGCCTCGCCGGCGTAGTCGGCCAGCCGCGAGCGCTCGCCGCGCTGCAGCGTGATGTGCCCGCCGTGCGCCCAGCCCTTGAACCGGTCCACCGCGTAGGTGAGGCCCGACGACCCCTCGGTGAGGTAGGGCGTGTCGATCTGGGCGATATTGCCCAGGCAGACCACCTTCGTGCCGGGGCCGGCGCGCGTGATCAGGGTCTTCATCTGCTTGGGCGTGAGGTTTTGCGCCTCGTCGATGATCAGGAACTTGCTGACGAAGGTGCGCCCGCGCATGAACGACATCGCCTTGACCTTCACCCGCGAGCGGATGAGATCCTGGGTGGCCGAACGCCCCCAGTCGCCGCCCGATTCGCCGTGATTGAGCACCTCGAGGTTGTCCTCGAGCGCGCCCATCCAGGGCTGCATCTTTTCCTCCTCGGTGCCGGGCAGGTAGCCGATGTCCTCGCCCACCGGCACGGTGGCGCGGGTCATGATGATCTCGTTGTAGCGCCTGGCCTCGATGGTCTGGGTGAGCGCCGCCGCCAGCGTCAGCAGCGTCTTGCCGGTGCCGGCCTGCCCGAGCAGCGTGACGAAGTCGATCTCGGGGTTCATCAGCAGGTTCAGCGCGAAGTTCTGCTCGCGGTTGCGCGCCGTGATGCCCCACACCGCGTTCTTCTGGTGGGCGTAGTCGCGCAGCGTCTGGAGCACCGCGCTGCGGCCACTGATCTCGCGCACCTGCGCGGCCAGCGGCGTCTCGCCCTCGAGCCACACGAACTGGTTGACCAGCATGCTCGAAACCAGCGGACCGGTGACGCGGTAGTAGGTGGTGCCGCCCTGCTGCCACGACTCCACGCCCTTGCCATGCCGCTCCCAGAAATTGGCCGGCAACTCGAGCCGCCCGCTGTAGAGCAGGTCGGTGTCCTCGAGCACCAGGTCGTTGCGGTAGTCCTCGGCGGGCAGACCCAGCGCGCGGGCCTTGATCCGCATGTTGATGTCCTTGGACACCAGCACGACCTCGCGACCGGTCATGGCGGTCTGGAGTGCCCGCACGACGCCCAGGATCTGGTTGTCGGCCTTGCCTGCGGGCAGGCTCTCGGGCAACGCGGCCGCCACGGCCTGCGTCTGGAAGAACAGGCTGCCTGCCGCCTCGCGGTTGCCCAGCGCCGCCAGCGGCACGCCGTCCTCGATGCGATCCTGCGCGGCCGCGATCAGCGCGTCGATGGTGCGGCTGACCTGGCGCGCATTGCGCGCGACCTCCGACATGCCCTTCTTGTGGCTGTCGAGTTCCTCGAGCGTCATCATGGGCAGGTAGATGTCGTGCTCATCGAAGCGGAACAGGCAGCTCGGGTCGTGCATCAGCACGTTGGTGTCGAGCACGAACAGCTTGCTCGCCACTGCCGCGCGCGCAGCCGGTGCGCGGCGCGGCGCGGGAGCGCGTGCGGGTGCGGGTGCGGGGGATGGCGCCGGCGCTTGTGCCGGTGCAGGTGCAGGTGTCGGTGCAGGTGCGGATGTCGTGGCCGCTGGCGCGATCGCAGGCGCTTCGGGCGCGCGCGCGACATCCGCCGTC
>JBILUW010000389.1:0-2795 GCA_044370795.1 Burkholderiaceae bacterium | reverse complement strand
CCAGCGAGCTGAGGGCCAGCCAGGCCACGGCCGCATTGCCCTCGACCGGCGGCAGGAACATGGCGGCAAACCCCAGCGCGAGCGGTACCAGCGCGAGCCGGATCCAGCGCCGCTCGTCGCCACGGCCCTGCTGGCGGTCGCGATCGAGGCGCGCGCCGATCAGCGGGTCGGCCATCGCGTCGATCAGGCGCGTGACGAACAGGGCCACGCCGACCCAGGCGATGTCGACTCCGGGCACGCCGGCGTAGAACGCCGGCACCAGCACGAAGACCGGCAGCTCGACCAGCGCCAGCGGCGCGCGCAGGCTGGCATAGGCGGAGAGCCGTCGCCAGTCGGCGCGCAGGAGTGCGGTCAAGATGGCGCCCGGTGGTCAGCGCGCCTGCCCGAGGGCGGGTTCGCGCAGCACGCCGCGCAGCAGGGCGCGTCGCAGTTCGGGGGCGACGGTGCGCGGGTCGAGCCAGATCGCGAAGAAGGCTTCGCCGAACTGCCGGTCCTCGACCGCGCCCAGGCGGGTGTCGTTGCGGTAGAAGATCACCTTGCCGGCGGGCAGATGCACGCCGGTGATGCGGTCACCGGGCTGCACGTCCGGAAACAGGCCGCGCATGGTCTTGAGCCAGCCGGCGCGCTGGTTCTCGGTGCCGTAGCCCAGTCGCACGATCTCGCGGTGGCTGGCCTGCGCGATCTCCTCGCCCTGCAGCCGGCGGGCGTAGCGCAGCTCGAGCGCGAACGACGAGGTGCCGATGCGCTCGGGATCCAGGCTGTCGCCGGCCGCGAAGAGCCGTGCGTCGTAGACCGCCAGGCCGAACCAGCGCAGCCGCCCCTCGCCAAGCAGCTTCGCCGGGCCGGGCAGGTAGGCGAGGGCTGCGGGAGCGCCAGGATCGCCCGCCGCGCCACCGGTCGTGCTGGCCCCGCCGGTGCCGTGCACGCTGGCGGCAGCCAGTCCGGCGGCTGCAAGCAGCAGGCGACGTCGAGGAGTGGCGGTCATCCGATGGCTCCTCAGCGGCCTTCACGGACCAGCGTGAACTGGACCACATCGGTGCTGCCGTGACGAAACGCCGCTTCGCAGTAGGCCAGGTAGAACTCCCAGGTGCGGATGAAGCGCTCGTCGAATCCCTGCGCCCGAACCTCGTCGAGCCGGGCCATGAAGGCCTCGCGCCAGCAGGCCAGGGTGCGGGCGTAGTCGTGGCCGAATGCGAACTGGTCGATCACCTTCAGCCCGGCGCGTCGCGCGGCCTTGGTGAAGGCGCTCGGCGACGGCAGCATGCCTCCGGGAAAGACATACTGCTGGATGAAATCGGTGCCCCGCCGATAGCGCTCGAACAGCGCGTCCTCGATCACGATCGTCTGGACGACCGCGCGTCCGCCGGGCAGCAGTGCGCGGGCCACGGTGTCGAAGTACCGCGGCCAGTAGGCCTCGCCGACCGCCTCGAACATCTCGATGGAAACGATCCCGTCATGACGGTCGCGCTCGTCGCGGTAATCCTGCAGCATGCACTGGGCCTGGCCGTCGAGACCGGCGGTCGCCAGCCGTTCGTTGGCGTAGGCAAGCTGCTCGGTCGAAAGCGTGAGGCCCTTGACCCGCAGGCCCGCGCGCGCCGCCTGCTCGGCGAAGCCGCCCCAGCCGCAGCCGATCTCGAGCACCCGCGCGCCGCCCGGCAGCGCCAGCTGGTCGAGGATGCGCGCGTACTTCGCATGCTGCGCCTGCGGCAGCGTGAGGCCCGCCTCGGCGCCGAACAGCGCGCTCGAGTAGGTCATCGAGTCGTCGAGCCATAGCCGGTAGAAGGGGTTGCCGAGGTCGTAGTGCGCGTGGATGTTGCGGCGCGAGCCGGCCCGTGTGTTGCGCCGAAGCAGATGGCGCAGGCGATCGAGGATCCGGACGACGCCGTTGCCGTAGATCGCCTGCTCGAGCGCGCGGCGGTTGGCGAGCATGAGATCGAGCACGTCGATCAGGCTGTCGCAGTCCCATTGCCCGGCTATCCATCCCTCGGCGAAGCCGACGTCGCCGCGCGCCAGCGTGGCGGCGAAAGGTTCCCAGCCGAGCAGGCGCAGCGGCACCGTGCGCTCGCCGGGGCCGAAGGCAAGCTGGCGGCCGTCGGGCAGCGTGAGTTGCAGCCTGCCATGGGCCAGGCGCTCGAGCAGCCGGATAACCGCGCGGGCGCTGCGCGGCATGTTTCCGGGCCGGGCGGCCGAAGCCTCGGCGCGACCCGCCAGGCCGGCGGCGGAGGTTGCGATGCGGCCTCCGGTCGAGGGCGCTGCGGATGAGTGGGCGGCCGTCATGTCGATCCCCGGGTCGTGAAGTGCGCGGGCGGCGCGGGCTTGGCGCGAAACGGCACCCGCCTCATGAACAGGCGCAGAGCCTGCCAGTGGATGCGTGCGATCACGCCGAGCGTGAACAGCGGATAGCCGAGCAGCGCCCTCGCGCATGTCGGTGTCGAGAGTTGCTGCAGACCGCCCGACATGCTGGTGAGCAGCAGCGGGCCCGCCGCGTCATGGTGCTCGACCCGCGCCACGCACCGCGTCGGGCCGTTGAAGAAGCGGAACCGGTACGAGCCGGTCACGTCGCAGAACGGCGAGACGTGGAAGACCTTGTCGGCGCGCAGCGTCTGACCGTCCCGCAGGCGCTCGCATGGCGCTGCCGCGAGCAGATAGCAATGCCGCTCGCCGAAGGTGTTGTTGACCTCCGCGACCACCGCGGCGAGCGCGCCGTCGGCCCGGTGGCAGAACCAGAAGCTCACCGGCTTGAAGGCGTAGCCGAGCACGCGCGGGAACGTGTGCAGCCAGATTTCGCCGTCGGC
>JBILUW010000387.1:0-2799 GCA_044370795.1 Burkholderiaceae bacterium | reverse complement strand
CACGAGCCGGCCGGCGCGCTCGGCGAGATGACGCAGCACCTGCCAGGCGCGCGGGCGTAGCGCCAGCGGCTGGCCGCTCTCGTCGAGCAGCACCCCGGCATCGAGATCGATCAGGCAGCCACCCGCCCGCAGGCGTGTCGGGGCTGAGATGTCCGGCAAGGTTCTTCCCTGGGCATGGGCCGCTCGCACGACGGGGACTTTGCCGTTGCCCCGATCCTTGCGTGCGGCGTCGCAACTATCATCCCCTGAAATGCCTGCGCCGTCACGCGTACCCCCGCGGCCCGCGAATCGCTCCCGGTCCTGGTGAGGCTCCAGCCTTTGAGAGGATGGAGCCATAAAGAGAGCGACCCAGTTTTCGCCTGAAGTCGAGGAGCGGGTCGTGAGCATGATCGTGCAGACGCCGGGCGAGCACGACTCGCACCATCACCAGATCTTCGAGCATGCTGGCGTATTCCGCCGCAAGGGCCGCGCCAGCGAGCAGCCCGCGCGTTTACCGCGCGCGAAAGCAGGGCCGGGTGGCCACCAGCGGCAGGCCGAAGGCCAGGCCGAACACGGTGTTGAGGACGGCGTTGGGCCACAGCCCCGTCCACAGCGACACGATGGTGTCTGGCAAGAACCATCCCACCAGCGAGATCGCGAAGAGATTCCAGCCGTGACGCTCGCCTCGGTGGAAGGGGCTGTGCAAGGTCAGCCATAGGGCCAGTCCCCAGCCCACCATGACAGAACCCATGACACCGTGCGCAAGCGTGAAGTAGGTCTGTACCCCAGGTCCGAATGCCGCCAGCGCAAGGGCATCGCCATACACCAGGAGGCTGAAGCCCTGGCTCCAGGCGCAGGGCGAGGAGCCCATGCTGGCCGCAGCGATCAGGTCGGACCATGACCCCCGAGGTAAGCGTGGGCGCCATGCCTGCCTTCGGAATGAACCCATGGACAGGCTCGGTTTCGGCGATCACCCGAGGAAGTGACGGCGCGTTCGCAGCCGAGTCGGGAGATGGGGGTGAAACTGGCGCAGGCGCCGGGCCAGCCCCGACAGCGCAGAGGCCGGCCCGGCGCACTGCTCTCACAGACCGATCACCCCGCCATCGGTGCGCGTGATCACGATGGTCGCCGAGCGGGGGCGACCCGGCTGGCCGTAGCCCTGGTTGCCCGGCCACTGGCTCTCGAAGCTGAAGTTCCCGGTACCCCTGGCCGGGGTGTTTTCGCCGGGATGCTGGATGTTGACGAACAGCGTCTTGCCGTCGGGCGTCTCGGTGATGCCGGTCACCTCGGCCCCCTTGGGCGCCACCAGGAAGCGGCGCAGCTTCGTCTCGCCCAGCGCCGCGCCAACGAAGGTCTCCTGCGTGCCGCTCACCTCGGCACCGCTCACCACCATCCGGTTCTCGATGGTCAGCTTGCGGCCATCGCCAACCCTGCCGGGAATGGCGGCGAGCAGCATGCAGTTGCTCTCGTCGGTGAAGGCACCGTCATCGGTCTCGATCCAGCAGATGCCGGTGGCGTTCGAGAACCACAGGCCGTCCGGCGACGAGAAGCTGTTCTTGTCGGTGAGCCCCGACAGGTTCACATTGGGCGGCATGTCTTCCTCGGCGCCGAAGAGGAAGATGTCCCAGGAGAAGGCGGTGGCGGTCGAGGCGTCGTTGTTCTCCCGCCAGCGGATGATGTGGCCGTTGGGGTTGCCGCTGCCCCTGCGGCCGTCGGCGTCGGCATAGGCGCGCGGGTTGGCCGGGTCGGTCTTGCCGGGGGTGCGGTTGGCGGCGTTGTTGTTGGTGAGCGTCATGTAGACCTCGCCGTTGGCCGGATTGACCGCGCCCCACTCCGGGCGATCCATCTTGGTGGCGCCCACCGCGTCGGCCGCATGGCGGGCATTCACATAGACGTCGGCCTGATTCGCGAAAGGATAGGCGCTGTAGCCCGCGATCCGCGGATCGGCGATGGTCAGCTCGATCCACTGGCCGGTGCCGTCGGCATTGAACTTCGCCGCGTAGAGCTTGCCCTCGTTGAGATACTTGTCGCCAGCCGCCATCCCGCCGCCGATGTCCTTGTCGTCCCAGTTGGCCGCGGTCACGAACTTGTAGATGTACTCGTTGCGCGAGTCGCAGCCCTGGTAGAAGGCGAGCGGCTTGCCGACCGTCGGCCGTCCGCACCAGGCGCCCTCGTGCGCGAAGCGGCCCATGGCCACGCGCTTGACCGGTGTGGCGTTGCTCAGCGGGTCGATTTCGACGTTGTAGCCGAAGGTGCTGGGCTCGTTGCGGAAGTCGGCCGCGGCGCTGGCGCCGATCGGCGCGATGTTCCAGCGAGTGAAGCGGTTGTCGGTGTTCGACGGCGTGTACCAGCCCTGACCGAGACCGCTGGTGGCGGTAGACGCCAGCGCGGCGCGCGCCACGCCATAGCGGCGGCGCGACTCGGCTGTTTTCGCATCGGGCGCGGGCGAGCCGGCCGGCATGTTGAAGTAGACCGCCCAGTTTTCCTCGCAGGCAAGGTAGGTGCCCCAGGGCGTGATGCCGTGGCCGCAGTTGTTCAGCGTGCCGCGGCCGGTGGCGCCGGTGGGGTCGTAGGCGGTGACCATGAAGGCCCGGATGTCGGCGAGGTGCGCGGCGGGGCCGCCGAAACGCACCGGCGTCTGGGCGGTCACGCGGCGGTTGTATAGCGAGTCGAGCACGTAGCTCCAGCCCGCGGCGCCCTTGCGCAGTTCGACCACCGATACGCCATGGTGGTTGATCTCCTTGAGCACTTCGAGCGCGGGGCGGGTGCCGGTATCCCAGTCACCGAACTGGCTAAATTTCTTGCCCGAGACACCGTTGC
>JBILUW010000168.1:0-8471 GCA_044370795.1 Burkholderiaceae bacterium | reverse complement strand
GCTCAGGCCCTCGCCGGTCTCGGCGTTGGGCAGAAAGAAGTTCCAAAGGCCCAGGCGCTTGGCCTCGTTCTTGGCCTCCTCGAGCAGCTCGAGCTGGCCAGGCATGTAGCTCCAGGGATCGGCGCGGTTTTCGCCGAGCGCGTGGAACTTCTCGGACATCGGGTCGACGACGTCAGCGACGAATCGCTTGACCTGCTCGAGCAGCGGCATCGACTTGTCGCTCATGCGCAGGTCGTGCAGGTCGTCCTGCGGGTTGGATCCAAAACCGGAACCGGATGGCGTGGCTTTCTGCAGCATGATCGGGATTCCTCCGTCGTAGTCCTGGGTTGCGCGCGTCTGTCGCCCCATTGTCCACGAGACGCGCCCCCCGGCCAGCCGAGGGATGGAAATATCGAGATCGGATGTCCCGATCCGCCTCTCCAGGAGAACCCGTCATGCCCACCTCGATCGACACCGGAACCCAGGATCTGCTCGCCACCCTCGACGAGGGCGTCCTGACTCTCACGCTCAACCGTCCCGACGCTCGCAACGCGATGTCGCGCGACATGACCGCGGCACTGGCCGCGCAACTGGCCGCCGCCGAGTTCGACAACGCGGTCAAGGTGGTCGTGCTGACAGGCGCCGGCAAGGGCTTTTGCGCCGGCGGCGACGTCAAGGGCATGGCTGCGCGCGGCGACGGCACGGTCGGTGACAACACGATCGACGGCGCCATCCACCGCCAGCGCGTCAATCAGCGCGCCACCGCCGGCAAGCTGTTCAAGATGCCCAAGCCGACGATCGCCGCGCTGCCCGGCGCGGCCGCCGGGGCCGGCCTGTCGCTGGCGCTTGCCTGCGACATGCGCATCATGGCCAGCAGCGCGATCATGACCACGGCCTTCGCGAAGGTGGGCTTCTCGGGCGACTACGGCGGCACCTACTTCCTCACCCAGCTGGTGGGTTCGGCCAAGGCGCGCGAGCTCTACTACCTGTCGGACCGCATCGGCGCCGACGAGGCGCTGCGCCTGGGCCTGGCCAACTGGGTGTGCCCGCCCGAGGAGCTTGCCGCGAAAACCCGCGAGATCGCGCTGCGGCTGGCCAAGGGGCCAACCGTGGCCTACCGGTACATGAAGGAGAACCTGAACCGGGCGATGGCCGGTGAGGTTGACGACTGCCTCGACCTGGAGGCCACCCACCACGTGCACTGCGGCCAGACCGAGGACCACCGCGAGGCGTCGAAGGCCTTCGTCGAGAAACGCGAGCCGGTCTTCCGCGGCCGCTGAGGGACGGGCCGGCTGCGGGCGCCGCCGTCTGGCCAGGGCCGGGCCGGGCCGGGCCGCGGCAGGCGCCGACGCCGATCAACCGGCGAGCAGCAAGGTCGCGACCCCGACGATCACCAGCCCGATGCCGGCGGCCTCGCCGGCGCTGGCGCGCTGCGCGAAGAGCCGGCGCGAAATCGCCTGGGCGACCAGGATCTCGACCAACGCCAGGGTTCGCACCACCGCCGCGGTCTGGAGCGCGAAGGCGGTGAACCAGCACAGCGAGGCGAAGGCCCCGAGCGCCCCCGCGGCCAGCGACGGCCGCCAGGCGCGCAGCACCTCGCCCAGCGTGCCCGGCGAGCGCAGCTGCAGCCAGGCCGACAGGACCAGGCTCTGGATGGCCAGACCGATGACCAGGGTGATCGACGCGCGCACGTGCACCGCGTCGTCGCCCAGCGCCACCACCGCGCCACGAAACCCGACCGCCGAGAAGGCGAAGATCGCCCCGGCGGCGATGCCCAGGAGCGCCACGCGCCAGCGGGAGTGCCCGACCGACCCGGAGGCGCCCGCGCCGGCTCCGCCCGCGGGCGAGGCGGCCGGGGTCGCGATCGACATCAGCAGCACCCCCGCGGTGGCGATCACGATCGCGGCAACGGCGAGCAGGCCGAGCCGATCACCGAGAAAGACGAAGCCGAGCAGCGCGACCAGCACCGGCTCGGACTTGACGTAGGCGGTGGCCACCGTGAACGAGCGCATCTGCATCGCCGCGAGCATCAGGGCCGTGGCGACGATCTGGGTGAGTCCGGCCGCGACCACCCAGCCCCAGAAGGCCGCCCCGAAGTCGAGCGCGCGTGGCGGCGCCGAGAGCGCGAGGACGAGGCCGACGAACAGGCAGGCAAAGGGCAGACCGAACAGGAACCTGACGTGAGTGGCGCCCACCGTGCCCAATCGGGCGGTGAGGCTGCGCTGCATCGCGTTGCGGAAGGTCTGCGAGCAGGCCGCGACCAGCGTGCAGGCGATCCAGAGCCAGGCGGGCGCCTGATCGACGGTCATCGCAGCAGCCGGAAGCCGAGCGCCGCGGCGAGCAGGCAGCCGACGAGATGGACGGCACTGTGCGCGAAGGCCGCCAGCCAGGCGCCGCGCTGCACCAGCGCCAGAGACTCCGCCGAGAAGGTGGAGAAGGTGGTGAGCGCGCCGAGAAACCCGGTGACGGCGAACAGGCGCCACGCCGGATGAGCGGAGGGATGGGCGTCGAACCAGGCCAGGGCCATGCCGGCGAAGAGCCCGCCGATCAGGTTGGCCAGGAGCGTGCCGGCAGGGATCGAGGCGCCCGCCTGATTGAGCAGCACACCGAGCAGCCAGCGCAGCCACGCGCCGAGCACCGCGCCGCCGGCGACCGCGAGCGCTCCGATCACGGTCACGGAATCGGGCCGACGGCCAGCGGCGCGCCGTTCACGCCGACCACCGGCTGGCGGCCTGCTCGTCGCTGTCGCGGGCTTCGACCCAGCGGCCGCCCTCGGGCGTGGACTCCTTCTTCCAGAACGGCGCGCGCGTCTTGAGGTAGTCCATGAGGAACTCGCAGGCAGCGAAGGCCTCGCCGCGATGCGCCGAGGCGACCGCGACGAGCACGATCTGGTCGGTGGGCTGCAACTCGCCCACCCGGTGGATGATGACCAGTTCCTCGAGCCGCCACCGGGCGCGCGCCTGCGCGCAGATGTCGTCGAGCGACTTCTCGGTCATGCCGGGATAGTGCTCGAGGGTGAGCGCGGCCACACCGCGCCCTTCGTTGAGGTCGCGCACCGTGCCGACGAAGGCCACGACCGCTCCGACGCGCGGGTTGCCCTCTCGCAGCCGGGCGATCTCGGCGCCGGTGTCGAAGTCGTGGTGCTGGACGCGTACCGTCATGGGAGGCAAGTCCGCGGCACCGGGAGTCAGCCGCCGGTGACCGGCGGAAAGAAGGCCACCTCGGCGCCCTCGGCGAGCAGCGCCTCGGGCCCGGCCATGACCTGGTCTACCGCCATGCGAACCGGCCGGGTGCCGCCCAGCGCCGACTGCCAGGCTGGCCCGCGGGAGCAAAGGTGCTCGCGCAGCTCGCCCGCCGTGCGCACATCGGCCGGCAACGCGACCGCCTCGCGGCCGGTGCCCAGCGCCTCGCGCAGGCTGGCAAAGAAGAGCACGGTGACGTTCATGCGAGCAGATCGGCGAAGGCAAGAAACCGGACGGTATCGCCACGGTGGATGGGGGTGGCCGCCGGCGTGTCGATGAGTCCGTCGGCCCAGACGGTGGAGGTGAGCACCGCCGACCCCTGGTTGGGGAAAAGATCGAGCCCGCCCTCGGCGTTGATTCTAGCCCTCAGGAACTCGCGGCGCCGGTCGGGGCGCGGCCAGTCGAAATCGGCACGCATCGCGCGCGCCGACGGCGCCACGGCGGCCACGCCCTGCAGGCGCAGCACGAACGGCCGCACCAGCAGCAGGAAGGTGACGAAGCTGGAGACCGGGTTGCCCGGCAGGCCGATGAAGTGGGCGCTGCCATCGGCCGCGCTGGCGCGACGGATGCGCCCCCAGGCGAGCGGCTTGCCGGGCTTGATCGCGAGCTGCCACTGCTGCAGCTCGCCCTCGGCCTCGAGCGCCGGGCGCACGTGGTCTTCCTCGCCCACCGACATGCCGCCCGAGGTGACGACCAGGTCGCAGCGCGAACCCGCCTCGCGCAGCGCGGCGCGGGTGGCCTCGAGGCTGTCGGGGACGATGCCCAGGTCGGTGACCTCGCAACCGAGCGCGCGCAGCAGCGCCACGAGCACGAAGCGATTGCTGTTGTAGATCGCCCCCGGCGGCAGCGGCTCGCCGGGCATCACGAGTTCGTCGCCGGTGAAGAAGCAGCCGACGCGCACGCGCCGGCGCACCGGCAGCTCGGCCAGCCCCACCGACGCCGCGAGCCCCACCGCCTGCGGCCCCAGGCGCGCACCGGCCGTGAGGATGATGCCGCCGGCGCGGATGTCCTCGCCGCGGCGGCGGACCCACTCGCCGGGCGTCGGACGGTGCGTGACGATCACGGCATCGCCGTCGGCCTGGCACTGCTCCTGCATGACCACCGCATCGGCGCCCTCGGGGATGAAGCCGCCGGTGAAGATGCGCGCCGCGGTGCCGGGCTCGAGCGCGACGCCGGGATGACCTGCGGGTATGCGCTGCGACACCCGCAGGCGCGCGCCGGGCGCGGGCACGTCGGCGCAGCGCAGCGCGTAACCATCCATCTGGGTGTTGTCGGCCGACGGCACGTCGATGCCCGAGACCTGGTCGGCGGCCAGCACGCGGCCGGCCGCATCGATGGTCGGCACGCGTTCGATGCCAGGGATCGGTTCGGCGCGCGAAAGCAGGTCGGCGAGCGCGTCGTCAAGAGGGCGTAGCGTCGGGGGCATGGGTGGCGGGCGCTCGCAGGGCGAGGATGAAGTCGGCGATCAGGTCGGGACGGTCGAGCGGCAGGCGTAGCAGCGACGTGCCCGTCGGGGCGTCGGTGGCAAGGGCGACGATATGCGGGTCGGCCGGATGCAGCAAGGGCAGACCGAGCGCTGGGCGGTGCACCTCGATCTTGGGAATGGCCGCGGCCTTCCAGCCTTCGACCAGGACGAGGTCGGCGCCGGCAAGCCGCGCCAGATGCACCTCGAGCGGGGGCTCGGGCTCGCCGCGCAGCTCGCGCAGCAGCGCCCAGCGGCGGCTCGAGGCCACCAGCACCTCGGTCGCGCCGGCGGCGCGGTGCCGCCAGGAGTCCTTGCCGGGGGTGTCGAGGTCGAAGTCGTGGTGGGCGTGCTTGAGCAGCGACACCCGCCGGCCGGCCGCGACCAGCCGCGGGATCAGCTGCTCGATCAGGGTTGTCTTGCCGGCGCCCGACCAGCCCGCGAAGCCGACGACCTGCATGGCGCGGGCATCAGCGGCAACGCTCGGCGATGTAGCGCTTGAGCATGCCGACGTCGGGCGGCATCAGCGTGTAGCGCTGCGCCAGCGATTCGATGCCCTCGAAGCCAGGCGGACGGCCGGGCTCGCGACCCAGCGCCTCGCGAATGGTCTCGGCGAACTTCACCGGTAGCGCGGTCTCGAGGCAGATCATGGGCACGGCCGGCTCGCGCCAGGCCTCGCAGACGTACAGACCGTCGGCGGTGTGCGGATCGACGACCAGCCCGTGCTCGCGCTCGGTGCGCCGGATGGTGTCGAGGCGGTTGGCATGCGTGCTGCATCCCGAGACGAAGCCGTGATCGGCCACCCGCGCGAACGCCGGATCGCCGGCCAGGCTGAAGGCGCCGGCCTGGTCGAGCTCGCGCCACAGCGCGGCCACCCGGGGCGCATCGCGGCCGAGCAGATCGAACACGAAGCGCTCGAAGTTGGAGGCCTTCGAGATGTCCATCGACGGGCTGCTGGTCTGCCGGGTCTCGGCGCTGCCGCGCGCGCGATAGACGCCGGTGCGGAAGAACTCGTCGAGGACGTTGTTCTCGTTGGTGGCGACCACGAGCCGGCGCACCGGCAGGCCCATCATCCGGGCGATGTGGCCGGCGAGCACGTTGCCGAAGTTGCCCGAGGGCACGCAGAACGACACCGGGTCGCCGATGCGCGGCGCGACCGCGAGGTAGGCGCGAAAGTAATAGACCACCTGCGCCACGACACGGGCCCAGTTGATCGAGTTGACGGTGCCGATCGCGTGCGCGGCCTTGAACGGCAGGTCGGCCGACACCGCCTTGACCATGTCCTGGCAGTCGTCGAAGACGCCCTTGACCGCGATGTTGAAGATGTTGGGGTCGCGCAGCGCGTACATCTGGGCGCGCTGGAAAGCGCTCATGCGCCCGTCGGGCGAGAGCATGAAGACGCGGATGCCGCGGCGGCCGCGCATCGCATGCTCGGCGGCGCTGCCGGTGTCGCCGGAGGTGGCGCCCAGGATGTTGAGCTCGCTGCCGTCGCGCGCGAGCACGTGCTCGAACAGCCGGCCGAGCAGCTGCATCGCGATGTCCTTGAACGCCAGCGTGGGCCCGTTGGACAGGCGCAGCAGGTGCAGGCCGTCGGCCAGGCGCAGCACCGGGGTGATCTCGGGCGAGCCGAACACCGCCTCGGTGTAGGTGGCATCGACGAGCGCACGAAGATCGCCGGGGGCGATGTCGGTGGCGTAGCGCGAGAGGATCTCGAAGGCGAGCGCCGGATACGGCAGCGCACGCCAGCTCTCGAGCTGCGCGAGATCGACGCGGGGGTAGGACTCGGGCACGACCAGCCCGCCGTCGGGCGCCAGCCCGCCGAGCAGGATGTCGGAGAACGCGGCCGGCGTCAGGCCGCCACGGGTGGAGAGGTAGCGCATCGGGGCCGCGCTCAGCTGAGTTCCTCGAGGCGGATGCGGATCGCCTTCGAGAGCACGGTGGACAGCGCCTCGATGCGGGCGATCGCGGCATCGACCTGCCGCTCGATCGTGCGATGCGTGAGCAGGATGATGTCGGTGCGCTGCTCGCCCTCGGCCGGCTCGCGCTGCAGCACCGCGTCGATGGAGATCGCGGCATCGGCGAGGATGCGGGTGATGTCGGCGAGCACGCCGGGCTCGTCGGCGACGGTGAGGCGCAGGTAGTAGGCTGTTTCGACGTCGGCGATGGGCAGCACCGGCAGGTCGGACAGCGACTCGGCCTGGAAGGCGAGGTGCGGCACCCGGTTGCCGGGGTCGGCGGTGAGCATGCGCGCGACATCGACGAGATCGGCGATGACCGCGCTGGCCGTGGGCTCGGCGCCGGCACCCTTGCCGTAGTACATGGTGTGGCCGACCGCGTCGCCCTTGACCCAGACCGCGTTCATCGCGCCCTCGACGTTGGCAATGAGGCGCTTCTCGGGGATGAGGGTGGGGTGCACGCGCAACTCGATGCCGGCGGTGCGGCCGTCGATGACGCGGCGCCGCGTGATGCCCAGCAGCTTGATCCGGTAGCCGAGTTGCTCGGCGTAGCGGATGTCGGCGCTCTGCAGCGCGGTGATGCCTTCGACGTGGGCGCGCTGGAACTGCACCGGGATGCCGAAGGCGATCGAGGACAGGATGGTGATCTTGTGGCCGGCGTCGATGCCCTCGATGTCGAAGGTGGGGTCGGCCTCGGCATAGCCCAGGCGCTGCGCCTCGCTGAGCACGTCGGCGAAGGCCAGGCCCTTGTCGCGCATCTCGGACAGGATGAAGTTGGTGGTGCCGTTGATGATCCCGGCGATCCATTCGATGCGGTTGGCGGTCAGGCCCTCGCGCACCGCCTTGATGATGGGGATGCCGCCGGCGACCGCCGCCTCGAAGGCGACCATCACGCCCTTGCGCGAGGCCGCGGCGAAGATCTCGTTGCCGTGAACCGCGAGCAGCGCCTTGTTGGCGGTAACGACGTGCTTGCCGGCCTCGATGGCCGCCATCACGAGCTCGCGGGCGATGCCGTAGCCGCCGATCAGCTCGATGACGATGTCGATCTGCGGATCGGTGACCAGCGCGCGGGCGTCGGCGTCGACCCGGGCGCGGCCGGCGACCACCGCCTGGGCGCGGGCGACGTCGAGGTCGGCCACGCGGGTGATCTCGATGCGGCGGCCGGCGCGCCGGGTGATCTCGGCCTGGTTGCGGGCGAGCACCTCGAAGGTGCCCCCGCCGACGGTGCCGATGCCCAGCAGGCCGACCCGGACGGGTCCGAACTTCTCGACGCTCATGGTGTTTCCTGTGGCGGCGGCGCGTCGGGGCCCTGCAGGCCCGCGATGCGCCGCGGTGGGATTCAGGCGGCCAGCTTGATCAGGCCGTCCTTGCGGAACATGTCGCGGATGCCGCGCACCGCCTGGCGGATGCGCTGCTCGTTCTCGATCAGGGCGAAACGCACGTGGGTGTCGCCGAGCTCGCCGAAACCCACACCCGGCGAGACCGCGACCTTGGCCTCGTTGAGCAGCTTCTTGGCGAACTCGAGCGATCCGAGGGCGCGGTAGGGCTCGGGAATCTCGGCCCAGATGTACATCGAGGCCTTGGGCACCTCGACGGGCCAGCCCGACTCGATCAGGCCGCGGGCCAGGACGTCGCGACGGCGCTGGTACTTCTGGCGGACTTCCTCGACGCAGTCCTGGGGACCTTCGAGGGCGGCGATCGAGGCGACCTGGATGGGCGTGAAGGCGCCGTAGTCGTGGTAGCTCTTGATGCGCGCCAGCGCCGCCACGAGCTCGCGGTTGCCCACCATGAAGCCGATCCGCCAGCCGGCCATGTTGTAGCTCTTGCTCATCG
>JBILUW010000388.1:0-2799 GCA_044370795.1 Burkholderiaceae bacterium | reverse complement strand
GGCCGGCGCGAGGCGCCCGGGCGGGCTCAAGCGCCGGCCGCGCGCGCGGCCGCGCGCTCGCGCAGCCGGAAACGCTGGATCTTACCGGTCGCGGTCTTGGGCAGGTCGGCGACGAACTCGATCGCGCGCGGGTATTTGTACGGGGCGAGACGGTCCTTGACGAAGGTCTTCAGGTCTTCCTCGGTGATCGAGGCGCCGGGCTTGAGCACGACGTAGGCCTTGGTCTTGGTGAGGCCCTGAGCGTCGTTCACGCCGATCACGGCCGACTCGAGCACCGCCGGGTGCTGCACCAGCGTGGCCTCGACCTCGAAGGGCGAGACGTAGATGCCGCTGACCTTGAGCATGTCGTCGCTGCGGCCGGCATAGGTGTAGCTGCCGTCGGGGTTGCGCAGGTACTTGTCGCCGCTGCGCGTCCAGGGGCCCTGGAAGGTCTCGCGTGACTTCTCGCGGTTGCCCCAGTACATCAGCGCCGCGCTCGGGCCCTGGATGTAGAGGTCGCCGGTCTCGCCGTCGGCCACCGGCTGGCCGTCGTCGCCGCGCAGCTCGATCGTGTAGCCCGGCACCGGCCAGCCGGTGCTGCCGTAGCGCACGCGCTGCGGCGTGTTGGACAGGAAGATGTGCAGCATCTCGGTCGAGCCGATGCCGTCGACGATGTCGACGCCGAAGTGCGCCTTGAAGCGCTCGCCGATCTCGGCGGGCAACGCCTCGCCGGCCGACGACACCAGCCGCAGCGCGACCGCCTCGCGCGGCGGCAGCGCGGGCGAGGCCAGCATGCCGGCAAAGCCGGTGGGCGCGCCGAAGAAGACCGTGGGCCGGTGCTGCGTCCAGCGGCGAAAAACCGCCTCGGGGGTGGGGCGCTCGGCCATCAGCACGGTGGTGGCGCCGGCTGCGAGCGGGAAGGTGAGGGCGTTGCCCAGGCCGTAGGCGAAGAAGAGCTTGGCGGCCGAGAAGCAGACGTCGGCCTCGGTGAGGCCCAGCACGCCGCGGCCGTAGAGCTCGGTCGTCCACCAGGCGTTGCCGTGGCTGTGCACCGTGCCCTTGGGCCGGCCGGTGGAGCCCGACGAGTAGAGCCAGAAGCCGGGCGCGTCGGGGCCGACCGCGGCGGCGTCTTCTCGGGGGGCGTGCGCGGCAACCAGCGCGCCGAGGTCGTGGTGACCGGCGGGCAGCGCGGCGCGCGCTCGCGAGACGATGACGTGGCGCACCTCGTGGGGGGCGGCCGCCATCGCCTGCTCGAGCACCGGCAGCAGCGCCGCCGACACCAGCACGGCCTGGGCGCGGCTGTGGGCGAGCATGTAGGCGTAGTCGTCGGCGGTGAGCAGCGTATTGACAGCCACCGGCACGATGCCGGCGTGCATCGCGCCCAGGAACGCCACCGGCCAGTCGGTGCAGTCGTGCATCAGCAGCAGCACGCGCTCCTCGCGGCGCACGCCGAGCGCGAGCAGGGCCGAGGCCATGCGCCGCAGGCCGTCGGCGAGCGCGCCGTAGCGCAGCGTGCCCTCGTCGTCGATGTAGGCGACCCGGTGCGCCCTCGAGGCGTTGCGTTCGATCAGGTCGCGGGCGAGGTTGAAGTCGGCGGCCGGCGAGTCGCGGCGGGGGCGGTCGGTCAACGCGGTCTCCTCGAGGCGCCGGCCGGGTGGGCCGGGCGATGCTGGCCGGGGTGCGGCCCCGGATCGGTGGGCATCTCGCATTGCATTGCCAGGCGAGATGCAGTATTTTGCGTCTATGAACTTTAGAACCTGCTTTTCAACATGTCAAGCATTATAATGCCAAACGAAGCGATCGATCGCCCGGCCCCGCAGCCGGGCGCCGACGAGGGCAAGCATCCCTTCCTGGTGGCGCTGGGCGAGCGGGTCCGGGCGCTGCGGGCGCGGCGCGGCATGCCGCGCAAGGCGCTGGCCGCCGCCGCCGAGGTGTCCGAGCGTCATCTGGCCAACCTCGAGTACGGGGTGGGCAATGCGTCCATCCTGGTGCTGCTGCAGGTGGCGCGCGCGCTCGACTGTCCGCTCGCGGAACTGCTGGGCGATTTCACCACGCGCACGCCGGAGTGGCTGCTGATCCGCGAGCAGCTCGAACCTTGCGACGAGGCCACGCTGCGCCGCGTGCGCGAGGCGATCGCCCCGATGCTGGGCACCGGCGGCGGGGCCGGCGCGCGTGGGGCGCGCATCGCGCTGATCGGCCTGCGCGGCGCGGGCAAGTCCACGCTCGGACGCATGCTCGCCGAGGACCTCGGATTCCCGTTCCTGGAACTCAGCCGCGAGATCGAGAAGTTCGCCGGCTGCGGCATCGGCGAGATCCAGGCCCTGTACGGCGTGAACGCCTACCGGCGCTACGAGCGGCGCGCGCTCGAGGAAACCATCCAGATCTACCCCGAGGCGGTGATCGCCACGCCGGGCGGGCTGGTGGCCGACCCGGCCACCTTCAACCTGCTGCTCGCGCACTGCACGACGGTGTGGCTGCGCGCCGAGCCCGAGGATCACATGCGCCGCGTGGCCGCGCAGGGCGACATGCGGCCCATGGCGGCCAGCCGCGAGGCGATGGAGGATCTGCGCAGCATCCTCGCCGGCCGCGAGGCCTTCTATTCCCGCGCCGATCTGAACCTCGATACCAGCGCGCAGTCTCTGGCCGGCACCTTCGAGGCGCTGCGCCGGCAGGTGCGAGGGACGCTGCATCTTTCGCTGGCCGCCTGACGCGGGCTTGCACGATAATGCAATAAACTGCTTGACATGAGTTTGATAGTGCATCATCATGCATCTCATCCGTGCGCAGAAATGCACTTGAATGCCACCCCGGAGTGAGGCC